>DVLJ01000090.1 GCA_018715565.1 Candidatus Ventrimonas merdavium | reverse complement strand
TGGCGGAATGGCAGACGCATCAGACTCAAAATCTGACGGGGGCGACCTCGTGCCGGTTCGAGTCCGGCTGCCGGCATCCTTGGCAGGGGCGAGGCTCCGGATCGTTTTTGGACGGTCCGGGGCCTTTCTTTTGTAAAACGTAACATTACCTTAAGACTTTCCTACTGTTCATTTTTCTGTCCATCCATTATAATAGGAACCAGACAATGGAAGTATCAGGAATCCTGTCAGAGGAAACCTTACCAAGGAGGAACCTATCTATGAGAAAACACACAGCCTGCCTGCTCCTTGGGTTCGCCTGCGCGGCGGCCCTGACGACCGGATGCGGCAAAAAGCATGAGAAGATCGATCTTGGCAGCACCCACACCACCGCCGAGACCACGGCCCCGGAGACCATGGCCCCGGAAGATCCTTCTGAGCCTGCCTCCGATCCCAGCATCGACGTGACCTTAGAAGCCGCTGTAGAGAACGCGGCCAACTCCAACGCCGGTTCCGGCACGTCCTCCGGGAACGGTTCCGCCGTCACCGCAAACGGGGTAAAGTCTTCCATGACCACTTACACAGAAGGGGATTCTATCTCGATCCAGTACCCGGTCTTTGCGGATCTGGGCAGCACCCAGGACGCGGTCAACGCCCTGATCAAAAAGAACGCCCTGTCCGTTCTGGAGGTATATGACACTGCCAACGTGGAGCAGTCGCTGGATATCACCTGCAAGGTGATCGCCGCCGACAAGACCCGCATCACCCTGGTCTACAAGGGCACCGGCATGACCAAGGGCGCCGCCTATCCCACGAGCCTGTTCTATACCAACACCGTGGACGTGCGCAAGGCGTCGGACATCGACCTGCCCTACCTGGCAGATCCGGATACCCTGGCGGATTACGTACTGTCCGACAAGTGCGTGTATGTAGACGCCGACGGGAAGTCCTTCAGCGCGTCTTCTGAGGCCCTGGCGACAGTCCACGCGGATCGGGACAAGAACTACTATCGGAATCTGTTTTCCCAGGCAGACTTCCCCTATACTGGAGAATTTCCAGCCTGCTTCAGCTACGAGTATCAGGGAGAGATTTATTTCTCGATCCCCGTTCCTCACGCGATCGGCGATTATATCATCGCCGTATATACCCCGGAAAACAAATGAGCTTTAAAGAAACTTTTATAGAAGAAAGGAATTATACACTCATGGAAAATGTAACGATTTTCGATCATCCCCTGATCCAGCACAAGATCTCGATCCTGCGGGACAAGCGCACAGGGACCAATGAATTCCGCGCCTTAGTGGAGGAGATCGCCATGCTGATGGGCTATGAGGCCCTGCGGGACCTGCCCCTGGAGGACGTGGAGGTAGAGACGCCCATCGAGACCTGCATGACGCCCATGATCGCCGGCAAGAAGCTGGCGGTGGTCCCGATCCTGCGGGCAGGCTTAGGGATGGTCAACGGCATCCTGGCCCTGGTGCCCAGCGCGAAGGTCGGCCACATCGGCCTCTACCGGGATGAGGTGACCCACGAGCCCCACGAGTATTTCTGCAAGCTGCCCTCTCCCATCGACCAGCGGACGATCGTGGTCACGGACCCCATGCTGGCCACCGGCGGCTCCGCCGTGTCCGCAGTGGACTTTATCAAGGCCCACGGAGGCAGGACCATCAAGTTCATGGCCATCATCGCGGCTCCGGAAGGCTTGGAGCGGCTCCATAAGGCCCATCCGGACGTGCACATCTATGTGGGATGCCTGGACCGCTGCCTGAACGCAAACGCTTACATCTGCCCGGGACTGGGGGATGCGGGGGACCGGATCTTTGGAACGAAATAATCGGTGATACAGCAAGGCCGCCGGAAGGGGATGAGAAGATTCCCTTCGGCGGCCTGAAGTGTTTTTATATGCCAGCTTTCTTTTTTTGCTGCGTCAGTGGTCCGATCTGTCTCTTGCCTTATCGACGTCACGTTCTCATACGGTTTCCTGAGCCCTGCTTTCCGCTTCTGCTTCTTTCTTACTGTTTCTCCGCCACTTCTCCCTGCTTCTTATAGATCGCATTGGCATCCACGCAGGTCCGCACGCTGGACAGCGGATAGATGTTGGAGTTCTTTCCGATCACCGTACCCGGGTTCAGCACAGAGCCGCAGCCTACCTCCACCTCGTCGCCGATCATGGCGCCGAACTTCTTTAAGCCGGTCTCCACATCCCCGTCCTCGGCATGGACCTTGACCAGGCTCTTGTCGGATTTTACATTGGAGGTGATGGAGCCGGCGCCCATGTGGGCCTTGTAGCCCAGGATGGAGTCTCCTACATAATTATAATGGGGCACCTGCACCCGGTCGAACAGGATCACGTTCTTTAACTCGGTAGAGTTGCCGACTACCGCGCCGTTGCCGATGATCACCTTGCCCCGGATAAACGCACAGTGGCGGATCTCTGCCTCCGGCCCGATGATCACCGGTCCGATGATCCCGGCAGTAGGAGCGACCTTCGCGGACTTATGGATCCAGATGCCCTTCGCCGGATTGGCGTATTCGCTGGACGGCAGCACGGCCCCCAGCTTCTCCACATAATCGCCGATGTGGGCCAGAGCCTCCCAGGGGTAGGTAAACTGCTCCAGGAAATCCTTCGCCATGGTGTGCTCCAGGTTATACAGATCCTTGATCTTCATCTCTGACTGTTTCATGCTTCATTCTCCTTTTCGTCTCTTTCTTATAATAGTTCCCCGTTGCCTCAAACACATCCCTCAGCTGGTACTGATTGTTCAGCTTCAGCACCCCGTAGGTCCTCCCGGCCACGAAATGCTCCAGCTTCTGCATGTATTCCTCCGGGGTGATGGTACCCTCCGCCACATAGGTAAGCCCCTTCTCCCAGCTGGCCGTCAGCTCCGGGTTCAGGAGCTGGCGGATGGAGGCGTTCACCACATCGAACACCAGCTCGCCAAGCAAAGTGGGGGTGATCAGCTGGGTCTTGCCGTTCAGCGCCAGATACTGGATGTTCACCAGCTTTTTTAGGATCTCTGCCCGGGTGGCGCTGGTCCCGATGCCGCTTCCCTTGATCTGGGCCCGCAGCTCCTCGTCCTCGATCAGCTGGCCTGCGTTCTCCATGGCCAGGATCATGGAACCGGAGGAATACCGCTTGGGCGGGGAGGTCTCTCCCTCCTTTACCGTCATCCCGGTCACCGGCAGGGTCATCCCTTTTTTCAGGGATGCCAGCTTTGCCACGAATTCCGGATTCTCCAGATCCTTCTGGTTGCGCTCCGATTCTTCCTTCTCGCCTTTATCCGGCTCCTCCGGCGCTGTTCCCGTCTCAGGAGCGGCTCCCGAAGCCCCTTCCGAGGCTCCGTCCCCAGCTTTCCCCCTGGGCACATTCGCCACCTTCAGATATCCCGGATCTGCCAGGACCCGGAAGTTGGCGAAGAAATGCTCGTTCTCCACTGCCAGCTCCAGGGCGTATTTCTGGTAAATGGCCGGCGGATAGAAGATGCTTAAAAACCGGCGGCAGATCACCTGGTATACCTTTTCTGACAGGGGTGACAGCCGTCCTAAGGCTCCCTGGCCCTGGCCCGTGGGCACGATGGCGTAATGGTCTGTGATCTGCTTGTCGTTGACATACCGGGTCTTCGCCAGATTTTTGTAGGTTCCCTGCTCCAGCACCTCCGCGGCAAAGGCCGCCGCCGGCGGATAATTTTTAAGGCCGCCGATGTTCTTATGGATCTCCTTTGCCACTGCCGTGGAGAGGACCCGGGCGTCGGTCCTGGGGTAGGTCACCAGCTTTTTCTCGTAAAGCTCCTGCACCACCTGCAGCGTCTGGTCCGGGCTGATCTTGAACATGCGGGAGCAGTCGTTCTGCAGCTCCGCCAGGTTATAGAGCAGAGGCGGATTCTTCGTCTCCTTTTTCTTCTCTGCCTTCACCAGGGTGCCGCTCACCGGCGGCTCCGCCATCAGTCCGGCGATCAGCGCCTCGGCGTGCTCCCGCTTTTTAAAGCCGTTTTCCTTATACAGATATGGAGACTGGTAATACCGGGAGCCTTCTACGCTCCGCCACTCCCCGTCAAAGCCCATACCGTCCATGTCAAAGCCGGCGATCACCCGGTAGAACGGGGTCTTGACAAAATCCCGGATCTCCCGCTCCCGCCGGACTACCATGCCCAGCACGCAGGTCATCACCCGGCCCACGGACAGCACGGTCCGGTTGGTCTTCATATAGGCGGAGATCGTCGGCCCGTACTTTAGCGTCAGCAGGCGGGAGAAATTGATGCCCATCAGATAATCTTCCTTGGCCCGCAGATAAGCGGACGCCGCCAGATCGTCATAGGCGTCCCAGTCCTTGGCCTCCCGGATCCCCCGGAGGATCTCCTCCTCGGTCTGGGAATCGATCCAGACCCGCTTCCTCACCTTGCCCTTCACCCCGGCCATCTGATCCACCAGGCGGTAGATGTACTCTCCCTCCCGCCCGGAGTCGGTGCAGATGTAAATGGTATCGATATCCGTCCGGTTGAGCAGGCGGCTGACGATCTGGAACTGCTTCGCCACCCCCTCAATGACCTGGTACTTAAATTCCTTCGGCAAAAACGGCAGCGTCTGAAGACTCCACCGCTTGTACTTGGGATCGTAGGCTTCCGGATAGCTCATGGTCACCAGATGCCCCACGCACCAGGTCACCACCGCCGTATCCGACTCGATATAGCCGTCCGACCGCCTGGCCGAGATCTTCAGCGCATTGGCAAATTCCTGGGCCACGCTGGGCTTCTCGGCTATGTATAATGATTTTCCCATAAATTCAGGTTCCCTTTCTCTCAGTCGGACATATCCTTCGCCGACTGCTTCTTGGCAGCATCCACGCCTGCCTTCATCTCTGCCTTTAATTCCTGCCAGGCGTCCTCATGCTCCACGTAATACTTGGGACAGTTCTTGCCCACCACGTCATAGTGGCGAATCACGTCCCGTTCCGTCAGCTGCAGCTCGCTGCACAGCCAGCCCACCAGCTTCACCAAGGCTTCCTTCGTCTCCGGCGTAAACTCCCCGGTGGGATCCGGGTGGCAGCACTCGATGGATACCGTATCCTCATTCCGGGGATAATTGGCGTAGGCCACCTCATCTAAGGGAATGCACTGGATGATCTCCCCGTCGATCCCGATGATGTAATGGCTGCTGGCCGAGGTGGCGTCCTCCCCGGTCTGGTACGCCAGATTGTTGAAATACTCCCGGTTCTGGGCCGCGCTGGTCCCTGGATTGGCCACGTAGTGGACCACGATGCTGTTGACTGCCTCCCGCTTGAGTCCTGGGCGGGAATAGGGATTGCGCTGTAAAAAATCCTGGGTGTACCAGTCCGGCGCCTGCAAAAGGGACAGATCCGGCCGGTTCTTTTCCCGCCACCAGCGGACCGCCAGCAGTCCCCCGGTGATCAGGACCGCCACAGCCAGGACCAGGGTCAAAAGGATCAGGACCCCCTCTCTGCTGAGGCGCCCCGGTCTCTTTTTCCTTCTCCGCGAGGAAGGCCGCGGATCCGTCTGTTCATACGGTTGTCTTTGGTATCCCCCGCCTCTGCGGGGTGTTCTGCTTCCTGCCATGCTGTCTCCTGCTCTGTCGTCTGCCGATTCCTCGTATCAGTATACCATGATTCCCCCGGAAAAAGAAGGACCATCGCAAAATTTTCCCGAGGCCCCCGTATTCCGACGGCCGGCTCCCCGTATTTTCTCATGAGCGGTCTCCAGCGGCCGCTTCCCCCCATAGAAGCAAAAACCCGCCCAAAGCCGCTTCGCTCCGGGCAGGTCGTTTGCTTCTGTATTTCTGTACATTTCTGTATAGTTCCGTATATCTCCGTATTCTTCCGGATCCGTCTGTCCTGCTCCTGTCTCCGTTCCGGTGCGGACTCAGCCGTGCCGACCCGTCTGCCCTCTATGGGCTTATTTTCTCGGGTGCGCCCCCGCATAGGCCTTCCGGAGGCCATCCTTCTGCAGATACAGGGTGTAGATCTGGGTGGTGGCCAGGTCGGCATGTCCCATCATCGTCTGCACCGCCTGCAGGTCCGCGCCCCCGCTGATCAGATGGGCGGCAAAGGAATGGCGCAGGGTGTGGGGGGTGATCTCCCCGCTCAGTCCGGCCTTCTCTCCATAATATTTCACGATCTTCCAGAAGCCCTGGCGGGACATGGGCCTGCCGCTGCAGTTGGTGAACAGCCATGGCGAGGCGGCTCCCTTCAGCAGAGCCGGACGGGCCGTCTCCATGTAAGTCTTCAGCGCCTGGCTGGCCGTCTTCCCAAAGGGGATCATCCGCTCCTTCTGGCCGTCCCGGCAGGTGATATAGCCCACGGAAAGATTTAGATCCTCCACCTCCAGGCCGATCAGCTCCGACACCCGGATGCCCGTGGCGTAAAGGAGCTCCAGCATCGCCTTGTCCCGGACCTCCTTGGGCGTCTGGCCCGACGGCTGCTGCAGGATCCGGTTCACCTCGTCCACGCTTAGGATCACCGGAGGCTTGCGCTCTACCTTAGGGGTCTTTAACAGCTCTGCCGGATCCCGCCGAATCTTGCCCTCCTTCCACTCATAGTGAAAAAAGGACTTTAAGGTGGCAACGCCCCGGGAGATGGTGGTGGACGCCTTCCCCTGCCGTTCCAGATATAAGATATAAGAATTCAGGCCTGTCCTGGTCACCTTGGCCGGATCGCTCACCCCCTGCTGCTCCAGATACTCGCCAAACTGTACCAGGTCTCTGCGGTAGCTGAGCACGGTATTGAGCGAAGCCTGCTTCTCCTGCTCCAGGTAGCTGATAAAGGCTTCCACTTCTTTTTTCATCGTTCCTGATCCCATGTCTCTCTCCAACTCTCTCTTTAAAAAGTGTGCGCTGCGGCGCACCCTACGAAATAAAAAATGCCCGTTTTTGGCCGTGTAAGTACCATTATAGCCATATTTCTCCCAGAAATCAAACAGATTTTCCCCACTTTTCTGCTCATTTTCGGGTACTTTACATAAAAAATACAACATGTTGGAAATGGGCTTTCCCCATGCGCAACATGTTGTAAATTTTTCCAAAAATTTCCAGGATCTCCTGAGAGATTTTCTTAAGACTGCTTCAGAGGCAGGCCAAAAACAGGGGGTTGATCCACAGCTCTCCTAAAACGCCTGCCAAAAACAGAGCGGCCGCCAGTCCCCAGAACCGGCTGCGGCGCACGCCGCCTCCCCAGGCTGCCCGGGTCAAGAACAGCCCCCAGACCGCGCCGTAGCACAGCATATGGGGAAAGCCCGCGCCCAAAAAACAGACCAGCCCAAACACGCCGCGGCACCAGGTAAACACCGCCAGGGCCGTCCCCGCCGACAGTCCCGCCACAAAAAGGAACGCCGCCGTCCCCAGCTGCCAGAACCGGCCGCGGCAGAGAAACGCCAGGACCGCCGTCTCCAGCAGCCGGACGGCCAGGGTGCGGACGCTTCCCGCGCCCCAGCCAGGGACCGCCTCCTGCCAGCCCTGGCTTACCGCCTCATAAAGGGCCTGATAGTTGATGATCCCGGAAAGAAACAGACGGTTAGCGGCCGCGGTGGAGATGCCCACCCCGGCCGCCAGCCAGAAGAAAAACAGATATCCATACCGGTTCCGTCCCATAGCCGCCGCCGTTTTCTTTTATTCTACGCGGCCCCAGGCGGTCTCATGACGGAAAATGGAGCTTCCCGGCTCCGCCGCCTTTCTGATCTGCCTTCTGTTCTACTTTCCGTATTTTCTCGCGTAGGCCAGGATCGCCGCCGTGGTCTTGGCGTCGGTCATCTTGCCGGAGAAGATCAGCTCCATCAGATCCTCCAGCTTCCACGGCTCCACGTTGATCACCTCATCCTCGTCCAGGTGCTGGTGGGACGGGATCAGGTCCCGGGCCACGTAGATATCGATGAACTCGTCGCAGAACGCCACCGTGGTGTTCATGCTCATCAGATATTCCAGATGCTCACACCGGTATCCGGTCTCCTCCTCCAGCTCCCGGTACGCACAGTCGATGGTGGGCTCGCCCGGCTCGTCCAGCTTCCCCGCCGGAATCTCCAGCGTCTCCCGGTCCAGGGCGTTGCGGTACTGGCGCACCATCAGGAGCCGCCCGTCGTCAGCCACGGCCACCACCGCCGCCGCCCCGTCGTGGTGGATGTAGTCCCAATGGGCCTCGTGGCCATTGGCTATCACGGTATCCTCATAGATCTTTAAGATCGTACCTGTATATTTTAACTGCCGGTCCTTGCGGATCACCGGCGGGATCTTCTTCTCGTCCATGGTTCTTCCCCTTTTCTTCCAAATGATGTGGGGGCAAATAAGCTCTGCCCCCCTATGATGCCGGACCGCTCCGCGCTGCGCGCTCCCGCGATCCTCATTTCAGCTTCATGCTCTTGGCGTAGCTGGCGTCGGTGGCCTTGATCAGGGCGTTCCGCATCCCATACTCCTCTAAGGCGCTGACCCCTTCGATGGTCGTCCCTCCGGGGGAGCACACCATATCCTTCAATCGTCCCGGATGCTCGCCGGTCTCTAAGACCATCTTAGCGCTTCCCAGCACCGTCTGAGCCACCAGCTCATAGGCCATGGCCCGGGGCAGTCCGTACTTCACCGCGCTGTCTGCCAGGGCTTCGATGAACAGATACACATAGGCGGGTGAACAGCCGCTGGCGCAGCCCACGGCATCCATCAGGTGCTCCTCCACCAGGACCATCTTGCCGAAGGAGGTGAAGAGACGGTGCAGGGTCTCCTGCTCCTCTCCGGAGATCTCCTTCTGATCGTAGCAGACGCCGGTCATGCCTTCTCCCACCAACGCCGGGGTATTGGGCATGGTGCGCACCACCCGGCAGGGCTTCCCAAAACGCTCCCTCACGCTCTCCCGGGTAATGCCCGGCGCCAGGTAGATGATCACCTGCTCCTCCGTCACCACGTCCCGGATCCCGGGGATCACCGCGTCAAACATCTGCGGCTTCACCGCCAGAATCAGATAATGGCAGCTGGAAGCGCAGGCCGCGTTATCCGGCGCGGCGGCGACTCCCGTCTCCTTCGCCACGCTCTCCCGCCGCCCTTCTCCCGGTTCGGAGAAGATCAGCTGCTCCGGGCCGTACTCCTTCAGCAGGCCCTTTAAGATCGCGTATCCCATGTTGCCCATCCCGATAAATCCAATCTCATGCTTCCACTGTGCCATGTTGTATGCCTCCTATATCCTATATCCTGTATCCGATACCCTGCCTGTCTGTCCTGCCGCTCGTTCCCGCGCCGCCTTCCCAGACTGCGTTCCCTACAGCATCGCCTTACCGCGGCAATAGGTCTGGACCACCTCGTAGCTGTCCTCCAGTACCACCACATCTGCATCGTAACCGGCAACCAGCTTGCCCTTCCGGCCGTCCACGCCCAGACAGCGGGCCGGGTTCAGGGTGCAGGCGTTGATCGCCGCGTCTACCGGGATCAGGGCGTCCTCGATCAGGATCTTCAGTCCCCGGTTCATGGAAAGGGTGCTTCCGGCAATGGTGTCCGTGCCCTTTAAGTAGGCCAGGCCATTCTCCCGGATCTCCACCGGATGGCCGCCTAACTCGTAGTCGCCTCCAGGCGGGCAGTGCTTCGCCCGCAGGGAATCGGAGATGAGGATCGCGTAATCCCGCCCCTTGGCGGTCATATAGTTGTTCAGCGCCGCCAGATGGCTGTGCTGGCCGTCGCCGATGATCTCTCCGTAGATATCCCGCAGGCGCAGCGCCGTCCCTACCAGCCCCGGCTTGCGGTGATGGTACGGGGTCATGCCGTTGTACACATGGGTCATGGAGGTAGCTCCGTTGGCCACGGCCATCAGCGCCTGCTCATAGGTAGCGGAGGAATGGCCCATGCTGACCACTACCCCCGTCTCCCGGCAGTGCTTGGTCAGGGCAAAGTCCGGGTCGTGCTCCGGAGCCAGGGTGATGTAGCGGATCAGGCCGTCCGCCGCCTCCTGATACATGGAGAACTGCTCCACTGTCGGCACGGCGATCGCCTCCGGCGGCTGAGCGCCCTTATAGTCCATATCCAGATACGGTCCCTCAAAATGGATGCCCAAGATCTCGGCGCCCTCATATCCTTCCCGGACTACCTGGGCCACATTGGCCACCGCCTTGGTCAGCACGTCCGGCATCTGGGTCACCGTGGTGGGCAGGATGCCTGTCACCCCTTCCTCCGGGATGTGGGCCATCCAGTTCCGCAGGCCTTCCGGCTCTGCATCATTGGTATCAAATCCATAACAGCCGTGGGTATGTACGTCGATAAAGCCCGGCAGGATGCGCCGCGCGCCGTAATCCTCATCCGCCGGATGGGTTCCGTACGGGCAGACCGCCGCGATCTTCTCTCCTTCAATGACAAGCTGGGCCGGCAGAAACTGTCCGCAGATCCACACTCTGGTGCTCTGAATGATCATGAATCCGTTCCTCCTATATTCTGTGAAATGTCCGCTCCTTCCTCTGCACAGGCGGACGTCCCGCCTCCGTCCCGGTCCTGGATCCGAAAACGTCAAAAGCAAAGGAGACCTGCCCCTATTATAGCGCAGGTCTCCCAAAAAATCCACTGGATGCTGGTTTTCCTTTTGTCATCCTTTTCTCATCCTTTTCTCATGCCCGGTGCGGCATGCCGGCCGGCTCTCATCGCTCCTCTGCCAGCTCCATCCGCACGTTCTTTCCCCGGATCCGCACGTTCTTCATGCAGTGCAGGATCTCCTCGGCACAGTCCTCCGGCACCTCTACAAAGGTGTATTTATCATACATGTCAATGCTCCCGATCATCCTTCCGGAAATGCCCGACTCCCCGGCGATCGCCCCCAGGATGTCTCCGGGCCGGATATTGGCCGCGGTGCCGATATTGACGAACAGGCGGGCCATCTCTCCGGCCTGGCTGCGCCGTCCCCGGCCTCCGCCTTCGCCGTACCGTCCGCGCCCGGACTCGCCGTATCGTCCCCGGCTCCCATCCCGTCTGCCGCCCCGGCGGTCTCCATTCCTGCCGCCCCGGCCCCAGGAGTCTAGATCGTCTAAGGAACGGGCCACCCGGCTGTCAATGGCGATATCCTCCGTCGCCTCTCCCATGGAAAGCTTTAGCAGGGCGGAGGCCAGCTCCAGGGCCGTATAGTCCTCCTCTAAAAGCTTCTTTTCCAGGATGTGGGTCATGGCGGTCACATCCGTCTCCTCTAACACAGTCCTGGCCTGATCCAGGATTTTCTCCGCCTTGATCTCCGTAATGTCGTCCAGGGACGGCACAGCCTGGGGGATGATCTTCGTCTTGCAGTACCGCTGGATATCCCGCAGCTTGTAAACCTCCCGGCCTACCACAAAGCTGAAGGCGATGCCTTCCCGGCCTGCCCGGCCCGTCCGGCCGATACGGTGGACATAGTATTCGTCGTCCTGGGGGATATCATAGTTGAACACCGCTTCCACATCGTCCACGTCGATGCCCCGGGCCGCCACGTCCGTGGCTACTAGGATCTCTGTGCGGCCGTTGCGGAAGCTGTTCATCACCCGGTCCCGCTGCACCTGCTTCAGATCCCCGTGCAGGCCCTCTGCAAAATATCCCCGGCCCTGCAGCTCATCTACCAGCTCATCCACCTGCTTCTTCGTATTGCAGAAGGCCACCGACAGCTTCGGCCCGTACAGGTCCAGGAGCCGGCACATGACCTCTACCTTGGTCCTGGGCTTCACCTCGTAGTAATACTGGGTCACCTTCGGCACCGTCAGCTCCTTTTTTACCACCTTCACCACTTCCGGCTCCTGCTGGAACTGCCGGGCGATCTTCTGGATCTCCGGCGGCATGGTGGCGGAGAACATGATGGTCTGCCGTTCCTGGGGAAGCTGGCTTAAAATCGTCTCCATGTCCTCCAGAAATCCCATGTTCAGCATCTCGTCCGCCTCGTCCATCACCACGGTGTGGACCTGGTCAAACTTCACGGTCTTCCGCCGCATGTGGTCCATCACCCGGCCCGGGGTGCCGATGATCACCTGGGTGCCGTCCTTTAAGCCCCGGATCTGCCGCACGATCTCCTGACCGCCGTAAATGGGCAGGACCTTGATGCCGTGCATATATTTGGCCAGGCTGCGGATCTCCTCCGCCACCTGGATCGCCAGCTCTCTGGTGGGACAGAGCACCACCGCCTGCAGCTTTTTGTTCTTCGGGTCTACCTTCTGGAGCAGGGGGATGCCGAAGGCCGCCGTCTTGCCGGTCCCGGTCTGGGCCTGGCCGATGATGTCCCGTCCGTCCATCTGCACCGGGATCGACTTTGCCTGGATCGGGGACGCCTCCTCAAAGCCCATGTCCTTCACCGCCCGCAGGATCCGCTCGTCCAGCTGTAATTCTTCAAATTTTAATGCTTCCATGCTGTTATTGTCCTCATTTCTATCCGATCTGTCTCATGCTTCTGTAAAAACCGCCGCCTCCGGGAACCGTCCTGCGCTGGCCGCGCCTTCGCCGGGACGCAGCCATTCCAGCCCGTTCCCGCTGTCTTAAGCTCTGCCGGCGGATAAAGGAAGGAGGATCCAGGACGGGCCTGAATCCTCTCACGCACACAAATCTGGATTGTAACACAGCCGGGATGGAATGTCAATTCCCCAGCGCGCTTACTCGGCGCGGCCTACTAGGTGCGGCTTACTGGGTGCGGCTTACTGGGTGCGGAACTTCCAGACCGGATTCCTCTGGTCCCTCTTACTATTCAGCCGTCCGCGCATCCACGCCAGCACCAGCACGCCTGCCAGCAGATAGACCGGGAACAGGCCGATGGAGATATGGGCCGCCAGGATCCCGAAAAGCGGCGGCATCAGGCAGGTCCCCACATAGGCGCTGGCCATCTGCACCCCAATGATCGCCTGGGAACGCTCCCGCCCAAAATACGCCGGAGTGGCGTGTAGCATACTGGGATAGACTGGCGCGCATCCCAGGCCGATCAGGATGAGTCCCCCCAAAGCTCCTGTTTCGCCAAAGGGGAGCAGCAGAGCCAGCAGCCCGGCTCCGATCAGTCCCAACCCCAGCCGGATCATGGCCTCATCGGAAAAACGCAGGGTCAAAAATCCGCTGACTGCCCTTCCCGCCATGATCCCTGCATAAAACAGGGCGCTGTACCCTGCCGCCGCTTCCGGATCCACGCCCCAGCGGAGGACCAGATAGCTTCCTGCCCACAGCCCCGCCGTCTGCTCTACGGCGCAGTAGCAGAAAAAGGAGATCATCACCGGAATGGCTCCCGGGATGCGCAGGATCTGAGGAAGGGTCATGGGCCCGCCGCCCTCCTGCTCCTTTGCCGGACAGACAGTCTGCGCCTCCAGGGTCTGCTCCGTCTCTCCCCTGGAGCCCGGCTCCTGCCCCCGCCACAGAGGAAGACTAAAGAAAAGCACCGCCGTCAGCCCCACCTGGAGCAGGGCGATCGCCCGGTACCCCATGTTCCAGGCCTGACCGCCGGTGAGCACCACGCTCATGATGAACGGACCGGCAGAGGCGCCGATCCCCCACATGCAGTGGAGCCAGCTCATATGCCGGCTGGCATAGTGGAGCGCCACATAGTTGTTCAGGGCCGCGTCCACGCTCCCGGCCCCCAGCCCATAGGGGACCGCCCACAGACACAGTGACCAGAACGAATGGCTCACAGAGAACCCGAACAGGGCCGCCGCCGTCATGGCCACGCTGATCACCATCACCTTCCCGGTCCCCAGAAGGCGGGTAAGCCGGTCGCTCTGCAGGCTGGAGACCACGGTCCCTCCCGCGATGATCATGGAGATAGCTCCCGCCCAGGAGACCGGCACCCCCAGCTCCGGGTAGATCGACGGCCAAGCGGAGCCTAACAGGGCGTCGGGCAGCCCCAGGCTGATGAACGCCAGATAAATAATCGCCAGCAATAAATGAAACATCTTGTCTTCCCTCCTTACCGTGTGGTATTATATCATCAAAGAGCAGAAAAAACTCGTCTTATTTTACCAATTTATGGTAATATATTTCCAAAATGGAGGGAATGGCCACGATGAACACATGTAACTGCGAAACCGACGGACAGGGTCAGGAGCTTCAGGAACACGGGACTTCCTTCTTTCCCGCTGCCTGTTATCACAATGATCTGAAAGGCGCTCCCGTCCAGCTCCATTGGCACGATGAGCTGGAAGCCGGGATCGTAGCCGCAGGAGCCGTGCTGCTCCGGATCGGCTCTACCTGTTTCCGTCTCCAGGCAGGGGACGGCTTCTTTATCAATGCCGGGGTCCTCCATGCCGCAGAGGCCGCGGAGGATGACGGCGCGCCCTGCGTTCTCCAGTCCCTGGTCTTCCACCCCAAGCTGATCAGCGGCAGCATGGACAATGTGTTCTGGCACAAGTATATCCATCCTCTCTTGTCCAACGAACTGTTCCCCGGCATCTGTTTCCTGAACAGCGCCCACTCTGCCGGAGAGCAGGTGGCCTCCGGGAAGAAAGCCCACTCCGGCTGGAGGCAGCAGATCCTGACCTCCTATGACACCGCCTGGCACAGTCAGAGCCTTACGGCCATTGCCGCCGCCTGGGACGCCTGCAGCGGGGAAGCCTACGGATATGAGTTCGCGGTCCGGGAGCATCTCTCCCGCCTGATCAGCCTGCTCCATCAGCACCAGGGCCTGTTCCGCCAGTGGTCTCCGGAAAAGGACCTGCGGGACAACAGCCGGGCAAAGCTGATGATCCAGTATATCCAGGACCATTATCGGGAACCGATCTCACTGGAGGAGATCGCCGCCAGCGCCTCCATCAGCGAAAGCGAGCTGTTCCGCTGCTTCCACACGGTGATCGGCACGACCCCCGCCTCCTACCTAAAGCAGTACCGGCTTCAGCAGGCCGCCCGCCTGCTTTTGACCACCGACTGGAAGATCATGGAGATCGGCCAGCACTGCTGCTTCCAGGAGATGAGCTATTTTGCCAAGGCCTTCCGCCGGGCCTACGGCAGATCCCCCTCCGCCTACCGGAAGCTGGCTTATGAAAGCGGCAAAGAGACGGACCCTGCATGAAAAAAGGATGCCCGGACCTCCCAGGCATCCCACCCAGACAGCTCTCCCCAGACATCCCCCCAGACAGACCAACAGGCAGACGGCCTGGATCGCCTGATCTTCGATCAAGCTGCTCCTGCCGCCTGCCTGTTCCTTTATCCTATATTCAAAATCCGCTTTCCGGATCTAGATCCCAAAACCGCCCTACCGGGCTCCGGCTCCTGCAAGCTCCGGCTCCCTGGCCGAAAGCTGGACCGCCTCATCCTGGAGATCTCCGGCATGGTATGCCGCCAGCATCACCGTAGACTCCTCCACCGGATGCCCGCAGGCCTCCAGCCGCCCCAGCACATGCTGCTGACGCTTCGCCGCCAGCTGCGGGTTCTTCGTAGGCGCATACTTGCTGGGGGCGTTGGGGATCCCGGCCAGCAGCGTGCACTCATACTCATTCATCTCCTCCGGCTCTTTTCCAAAATATCCGCGGCTGGCGTCTCCCGCCGTGTAATACCCATCGCCAAAGTAGATCGTATTCACATACAGCTCTAAGATCTCATCCTTCGTGTATTCCCGCTCCAGATCCAGGGCTAAGAATACCTCCGCCGCCTTCCGGACCAGCTCCTTCTCCTGGCTGAAATACAGGTTCTTCGCCAGCTGCTGGGTGATGGTGCTGCCGCCCTCTACGTAACGGCCCGCCTGGATATCATGGACGATCGCCCGGCAGATGGAAATGGGATCCAACCCGAAATGGCTGTAGAACCGGTGGTCCTCCACCGCCACCACGGCGTCCACGTAGATGTCCGGCAGGTCTTCCAGCTCTGTATAGCCTTCCTTGGCCTGGATCTCCCCCACCTTCTCCTCCAGGCTGATCTCCGTCACTGCCTCTTTGTAAAGCTCATATCCTTTCCCGGCTACGGTGAATCCGGCGCATACCGCCGCGCTCATCACCAGTGCCACTGTCCATCCGATCCACTTTTTGATCATGATCCACCGCTCCTTCCTGTACCGGGATCTCCCGGTCTGTATCTTATGGACCTATTGTAGCACGAGAGGGCGCAGGAAGACTTTGCCAATCCCTTATACTTTCTGAAGCTATTTGGAAGATTCTGACGAAATGATTACGAGATTGTGATAAAATGATGATGACGGTACAAAAAGACTCCCTTTTCAAGCGGTATGCCTGAAAAGGGAGTCTATATCCTCATCATAATGATCGACGGATCCCGTTCTCCGGATCTGTCTGGATGGATCCGGCTTACTGTCCCAGAGCTGCGTTCACTGCCGCGAACACAGCGTCAGAGGTGATGGTCGCGCCGGACACCGCGTCGATGCCGTCTGCGCTTCCTGCCTCCAGGATCGCCTCAGTCAGCTGCTCCATGGCCGCGCCGCCGATCGCCGGGGTCTCATCGTTCCCGGTCAGGGTCAGGCCGGTGATCTTGCCGTCTGCGTCTACGGTCACCTCCGCCTGGATCGGGCCGCCAAAGCCGTCCGCCTCGCCGGTCAGAGCCTCGCCGGAGCCTTCCTCAGCCGCTGCCGCGTCTTCTTCCGGGACTTCCGCTGCGTTCTCTTCTTCCGCTTCTCCTTCAGCCGCCCCGCTCTCGCTCATGGCCGCCTCCACTGCCGCGAAGACGCCGTCAGAGGTAATGGTCGCGCCGGATACCGCGTCGATGCCGTCTGCGCTTCCTGCCTCCAGGATCGCCTCAGCCAGCTGCTCCATAGCCGTGCCGCCGATCGCCGGGGTCTCCCCGTCGCCGGTCAGGGCCAGGCCCACGATCTTCCCGTCCTCGCTCACGGTCACTTCTGCCTGGATCGGACCGCCAAAGCCGTCTGCCTCACCAGTCAGCACGGTCACTTCCCCTTCGTAGGCAACTGCGGTGGTCTCCTCTACAGCCTCCTCGGCCTCGGTCTCCTCCGCTTCCGCCTCAGTCTCCGCTCCCGCTTCCTCAGCCGGGGCCTCCAGCCCCATAGCGGAACGGATCGCGTTCAATACGGCATCGGAGGTAATGGTCGCGCCAGATACGGCGTCCACGCCGTCGATGGTGCCTGCCGCCAGGATCTGATCGCTCAAAGCCGTCATGGCCGCGCCTCCGATCTCCGGAGTCTCCCCGTCGCCGCCTAAGGTCAGGGCAATGATCTTATCCCCGGCCACGGTCACCTCCGCCGTCACAGCGCCGCCAAAGCCCTGGGCCTCGCCGGTATATACCGTAGTCTCCAGACCGCCCGCAGCCTGCTTTACCCGCATCTCCTGGATCCCTTCATATGCCGGACCAGCCCCCGCTACCAATACGACAGATGCCGCCGCCATCACGCCAAGTCCGATCACATTTCCTTTGTTCATTGAAATCCTCCCCATCCTTTTCTATGATATGTTCCAACATTGATCCCATCTTCCCGTACAAGACCGGTTCCTGTTAAGCGTACCATTATCCGCAGCTATTGTCAATATTTTATCATTGCCATTTCCTGCTTTTATTGGCCACCTTTTATTGGCCACTTCTATTGGCCTTCTTTCTCGTCCTTCAGATACCGCCAGAGGGTAGTCCGGCTGATCCCCAGCCTGCGGGCGGCCGCCGCCTGGTTGCCATGGGCCAGCGACAGCTGGCGGCGGATGATATCCCGGTCGATCTCATGCAAGGGCCGGTCAAAGTCAAAGGCCTCCCCCTCCCCGGCTCCGCCGAACAGCTGCCTCTCCTTTTCCAGGCAATGCGCGATATCCCGGCGGCTGATGTAGGACGTCGGCGTCACCGCCGTCAGCTCGTCCAGGACCCGTTTCAGCTGCGTGTAGTTATAGGGCCACTGATACTCCTGCATCAGCTCCACCGCTCCCGGCTCAAAGCCCAGGATCTGTTTGGAGAACTCTACATTTTTCTTGGCGATATAGAGGCTGGCCAGCATGGCAATCTCCCCTCTGCATTCCCGCAGGGAAGGCAGACGGGCCACAGAGCAGGACAGCAGGTTCACCAGGCGCAGCACCCGCTCCGGCATCCCCTTACCCCTCTCCTGCACGCAGGTAAACAAAAGCTGGCTGCGGCGGTGCAGCTCCCGTTCCATGATCATAGACTGGATCTGGCGGCACCAGCTTTCCGAAAGCCGGTCTACATTCCGGATATAAAAGGTCTGATTGCCTTCCCAAAATGGGGAATCGCTTCCTTTCATCAGGAACGCCCAGGTCTTTTCATTCACCGCCTCGCAGTCAATGATCACAAACGGCCGGTTGGAAAGGACGCTGTGCATATAGAGGTAACGGGCCACCAGATCCTTGCCGCACCCTTCCTCCCCCACGATCATCGCCGGCTGGCGGGACTCCCGCAGGGCGTCGATCTGGCTCTCCACCATGCCCAGCGCTCCCGAAGCCCCAAAAAAGCTGTTGTGATAAAAATGCTCCGCCTGTCTCCTGTCTGAGAGGAACAGCCCCTGCCGGCTGGTCCCGGATGGCAGCTTCTGCTCCTGGATCTGGAACAGCCCATACCTGGCACCGTCTGCATAGATCCAGCTTCCTTCCGCCTCGTAGAGCACGTTCCGGACAGCCACCGCCTTTTTTAAGCCCTCCTCTGGCATTTCCCCCAGCTCCTCCCGCAGTTGCCGTTCCAGATCGCCGCTTTCCGGATCCCAGTTGGAAAAGCAGAGCTCCCCGGCGCCGTCAAACAGCACCGTCTTACGGGGATCCTTTCCCAGCACCTGCTCATACAGGGTCTTCCGCTCCCGCATATAGGAATACCCCTGGCTCATCTCCACCGCCTTTTCAAAGGCCGACTCTACGCTCTCGTCCCCGGACAGGATGAGGATGCTGGCCATCCCCAGCTTCTTCGCCCACTCATGGCCCACTGTGCCGCAGACTACCATGGAATAGCCCCGCCGCTTCAGATCCCGGATGATATCCGGAGCGTCCTCCTCCCGGTAGATGGTGACGATCTCGATCTCCTTCTGCAGCAGGTCACAGAGGATCCGCGCGATCTTCGTGATGCCGGAAAACCCTGCGATCGCGTATTTGTGAGGATAGTTCTCCGCCAGCTTGATCGCCCGCAGGATATCATAAGGAGAAAAATCCACTTCGATCATGGGGATGCGCACTGCCTCCTTGATCAGACGGGCCGTGGCGCCCCGGGAAATGATCACATCATAGTCTCCGTTCTCATGATATCTGGCGATCTCCGCCCCGTCCTTCATGTTCCCCAAAAAGATCTCCATCGAGATATCATCCCTAGTATCAGCAATGCGCACCATCGACGCATACAGCGCTTCATAGGGCGCGATCGCCAGGATCCGCACCTTCCTCGCCCGCTTTGTCTCTCCCATCCCACACCTCCTATATCCAGCAGGTCCCTCCTGCTTTTCTTTGAAACAAGTGTATCAGTTTGAAACGTATTTGTCAATTTTTGTTGAAAATCGTTCCAAATCACAACATATTTTTAATTGATAGATTTCTAAAATTTTTATAAACTTTACTCATAAACGTAGTGATTCTAAACACAAGAACAGAAAAGGAGGATGTATGGAACAGATTTTACTGCCTTACGGCACTGGGGCCCTGCCCCTGTCTCTGCCGAAGGAACGGATCCGGGCCGTGCTGGGATCCCAGCTCCACACGTTCACCCCGCCTCTGGGCCAGAAAGAGCTGGTGGACCAGGCCCTGGCGCATCCCATCGGATCGCCGGCTCTGAAGGAACTGGCCAAGGGCAAACAAAACGTGGTGATCCTTGCCAGCGACCACACCCGTCCGGTGCCCAGCAAGCTGATCATCCCCGCCATGCTGCGGGAGATCCGGGAAGGGAACCCGGATGCCGAGATCACGCTCCTGATCGCCACCGGATGCCACCGGGGCACAACAAAGGAGGAGCTGATCTACAAATTTGGGACCGAGATCGTGGAGCGGGAACGCATCGTCATCCATGACTGCGACGATGATGAGAACATGGTCTCTTTAGGGCTCCTGCCCTCCGGCGGGGAGCTGATCCTGAACAAGCTGGCTCTGGAAGCCGATCTTCTGTGCGCGGAAGGATTTATCGAACCCCATTTCTTCGCCGGCTTCTCCGGCGGGAGGAAAAGCGTCCTTCCCGGGATCGCTTCCCGAAAGACCGTTCTTGCCAACCACTGCTCCGCCTTTATCGACGATCCCCATTCCCGGACCGGGATCCTGGAGGGAAATCCCATCCACCGGGACATGATCTACGCGGCAAAAAAGGCGGGCCTGGCATTTATCGTGAACGTAGTGCTGGACCAGGACAAGAAGATCGTCTGCGCCGCGGCCGGAGACTGTGAAAAAGCCCATCAGGCCGGGACCGATTTCTTAAACAGCTGGTGCCGCACAAAGGCGGTCTATTCGGACCTGGTCATCTCCACCAACGGCGGCTACCCCTTAGACCAGAACATCTATCAGGCGGTCAAGGGGATGACCGCGGCAGAGGCTGCGGTCAACGAGGGCGGCGTCATCATCATGATCGCCAAGTCCAACGACGGGCATGGGGGACAGACCTTTTATGAGACCTTCCGGGACGAGCCGGATGAGGACGCCATGCTAGCCCGTTTCCGGGCAACGCCCGCAGAGGAGACCATCCCGGACCAGTGGCAGTCCCAGATCTTTGCCCGGGTGCTGAAACGGGCCCGGATCATCTACGTCTCTGACGCCCCGGCTGAGATGGTGCGGGACCTGCACATGCTCCCCGCCTCCACGTTAGAGGAGGCCCTGGCTCTGGCAGACCAGCTTCTGGGCCGGACGGATACGCCCATCACCGTGATCCCAGACGGCGTTTCCGTGATCGTCACCAGTGAGTAAACCGATCTCCCACACAAAGGATTTTAT
The DNA here is from genome assembly GCA_018715565.1 of Candidatus Ventrimonas merdavium. Taxonomy (GTDB): domain Bacteria; phylum Bacillota; class Clostridia; order Lachnospirales; family Lachnospiraceae; genus Brotaphodocola; species Brotaphodocola merdavium. The sequence continues at coordinate 20,282 of DVLJ01000090.1, read as the reverse complement.
CTTATCTTACATAGGAAAGGGCAGGTAACCTTATGAAATTAAATCGAAGATTTTATGCGAGATTTCTTTTGATCTCGATCCTCGTGTGCCTGATCTCTACCATCGGCACCTACCTGATCGATACCAACTTTGGCAGCATCATCACCAAGGACATCAAGATCACCGACAGCATGGGCCACGACATCGGCCTTACCATTTTCCAGCCCAAGACCGCTACCCCGGAAAATCCGGCTCCCTGCGTGATCACCCTGCACGGAAGCTATAATGGCCGGGAAAGCCAGAATTTCATCTCCTTAGAGCTGGCAAAGCGGGGCATCGTAGCCATCACCATGGACTGCGACGGCCACGGCGACGCCTCCAACTGGAAGGACAACCCTATGGACGCGTTCTTCCTGGTAACGGCTAATCCAGGCAGCGATTTTGAAAAGATCTACACCGCTCCCACCTCCGGCATGGCCGACGTGGTGGAATACGTGTGGCATGACCTGGCATTCGTAGACAAGAGCCAGATCGGCATCCAGGGCCACTCCTTAGGCGGCAAGACCGCGGACGCCTGCTACGCTTACTATAAGATCCAGGAATATTTAGGCGAGCCCAACAAGATCGCCGCCGTATTCCTGATGGGCAACCAGCAGCTGGCGGTGAACGGCTCCTGGCTTCCCTATCTGAACTACAACCCCGACGACGTGCTGGACAGCGGCGATGAGATCCATCTGCCCTACGACGTGCACTACGGCGTCAGCGCGGGAGCATTTGACGAGAACAACTACACCACCGAGGCCGGAGGCCCCTGGACCTTCCAGCACTCCAACAACGCCCGCATCTTCATCAACGAGCTGGACAACTATGACCTGGGCGAAGGGGAGTCTGTGGAGATCGGCAAGATCTATCAGGGACCGGTAAACGGCTCGGACGAGGAGTACATCCGCGTGCTGTATCAGCCCAAGGAGATCCACATGGTGAACCCCTATTCCCCGGCGTCCACCGTCAACTCCCTGGAATTTTTCCAGACTGCCTTTACCGCACCGAACCCCATCGACAGCAGCAGCCTGACTGGACAGTGGTCCATGATCCTGTCCGTCCTGGGCATGGCCGGATTCTTCTGTGCCGTATTCTCCTCCTGCTGCCTGATGCTGACCTCCAACTTCTTCGGAAGCCTGCTGGTGAAATCTCCGGACGAGGTGTATATGCCCTCCAGACCCCAGAATAAGTTTACCTGGTTCCTGTACTGGGGCTTCATGGCCGTAGGCGGCCTGATCCCGGTCACCTATATGATGAAGCTGGCCATGTGGGTCGGCGGCCACAAGGGCGAGACCTTCGCGGCCCGCAGCTTGTTCGGCACCGTGATCTGGCCTCAGGGACTGCTCCTTGAGCAGGCGCTGTGGTCCGCCAGCGCAGGGCTCCTGACCGTAGGGCTGTATTTTATCCGTTACTTTATGTCCAACGGGCCCAAGCTGATGCCTCCGTCCCGCTGGAACATGAAGATGAGCTGGAAGAACGTAGGAAAGACCATCCTGCTGGCTGTCTGCTCCGTTGGCGTCGGCTATGCCATCGTCGGCTTCGGCCACTACTTCTTCGGCAACGAGTTCCGCTTAGGGAACTACGTGATCCGCTGGCCGGCCAAGGAGCCGTTCCTGATCTCCTTCCGCTTCATAATCCTGTACGGCCTGTTCTTCTTCAGCAACGCCTTTACCCAGAACATCGGCCGGATGATCCAGGGCCGGAAGGAATGGGCCAACACCCTGCTCATGTGCGTGGTCAACAGCATCGGCCTGTTCCTGCTGTGGGTATACCAGTATTATACCTTCTCCCAGGTGGGCTCTGTTCCGTTAAACAGCGCCCGGGTGATGCAGACCTGGAGCATGTTCATCGTCCAGACCCTGTGCACCATCATCGCCAGACGCCTGTACTTAAAGACCGGCAAGATCTACCTTGGCGCCCTGATCAATACGATCATGTTCAGCATGATCTCCTGCTGCCATACGATGACCTTGAATGTGACGAACTGGTGGTTCTGATATTGCTATAGTTCTGACCGTTCCGGCGGTCCTGGTGGTCCTTCTGGGATACACTTCCGGTGGCCGGTATAAAAGAAGCACATAAAGGGAGCCCCCTGCAGAGCCTTTGTTTTCAGGCTCCGCAGGGGGCTTTTCTGCGTTTCCTTTTACTCCGCCCCTTCCCAAAGCCGGTGCCCGCCCAGGGCGATATCGCCCCGGAGCGCCCAGACCTTGGCGTTCTTCATCCGGAGGATCAGGCTCACTTTCTGTCCTGCCAGCTTTTCCAGTCCGCCGGCAAATCCGATCGAGAGCCATCCGCCTCCGCAGCCATCTGCGCTCCCGCCTTCCCCGGCAGTCACCGTACTGTCCTCATAGCCAAACCCAGGAAATGCTTCCCGGTTCCAGGCCGGGGCCAGGGCTGCCCGGATCTCCATAGGCTGCGCCGGATCCGCCGGATCTGCCAGAAGCTCCAGCTGACCGCCGCTCACGATCAGGCTGCAGGTGGGGAGCACGGATTCCTCCTCCGGCCGCCTGGGCGACAGGGCCACGAAGCGGTCCGGCTGCCATTTCGCCCGTCCCAGGGACGTCTCCCGGAAATTGGTGTGCCGTCCGTTTCCGCCCATATAGTAGAGCCACAGGGTCCCGTCGGGAGCCGTCACCAATGGGGAGGCGTAGAGGCAGCAGCAGTCAAACTCCCCGTCCGGGTAAGTCCCCTTCCCCCTTGGGAGCAGGCGTTGTCCCGGAGCCGCGAAATCAAACGTCCCCGGATCTGCCGCCCAGGTCAGCTCCAGATCCACCTGGTCAAAGTCCGGCTCCGTCCGGTCCCCCTCGTGGATCATAGAGGCAAAGCCCAGGTACAGATTTCCCCATCGAAACGCCGGCATGGCGTAGATCTGGTTTTCAAAGCCTGTCCCCCGCAGGGTCTCCTTCGGCTCGCTCCAGTGGATAAAATCCTGGCTCCGGCTTAAGGTGGTCACCCGGATGCCGTCCCGCCATACCCGGGACAGTACCATGTAGCAGCCCTCCTCCTCGCTCCAGAAGGGCAGGTTGTGGCTGTCTGCCGGCGGATTGTGCTCCGGCCAGGGGATCGGCGTCTCCCAGTGGATCCCGTCCGGGGAGAAGGAAACCGCCATATAGGCCTCCGTCCCAGGCTGATCCATCTTCGTCACCATCTTATAGCGGCGGGACGGATCCGTCTCCCGCTCGTCCAGCATCACCCCCGTGCCGTGGGCATAGGGGAAAATGATGTTATTCTCCCGGCTCCCGTGCCAGTCCGCCAGGCCCAGGGACGGCTTCTCCCAGTGGATCCCGTCGGCGCTCTCTGCGTAAGCCAGGCCCGGCGCCCGGTCCGGACGCGGGATATAATCTCTCCTGGCCCGCTCCTCCGGTCCGGCCAGCCGGCTGTCCTCATCCTCGATGAACAGGGTATAGTAGCACCGGTAGCAGCCTGCCTCCCGGTCATAGAGCACGTTGGGATAGCCGTTGTCGATCCGCACCTCCCACGGCCGGTCCTCTGTAAACAGGGGATTGTGCTCCTCATCCTTTACCGGCTGGGACACCTCCAGCTTCAGGTTCGCCATGCCCTGGGGGCTTAGCAGCCGCCTGTCCAGCATCAGATATTTTTCCATTCTGTCGTCTCCTTTTCCAATCGGGGTTTTCATGAAAGATAAAAAAGTGTGCGCCTCCTTGCGGAGCTTTTTTACCAGGAAGCGCAGGCTATTAAAAAACGGCGGCTTACAGAGCGCATCCGCCTCCGCGCTCCATAAGCCGCCACCCGCTTAGCAGTAGGTCTTGATCGCGTCGTCGATCATGGCAACGCATTCTTTTACGATATCCATATCGCTGTCAACCAGGTTTGCCAGAGGCTTTCTCACGCCGCCCAGCTCTAAGCCTTCGCGGATCTTTAAGATCGCCTTGATCACGCCGTACATGTTGCCCTTAGCAGAGCACATCTTGTAGATGATGGCGTCCGCTGCGTACTGGACCTTCGCGGCTTCCTCTACCTTGCCGGCCTTGACCAGATCAAAGATCTTCAGATACAGCTCCGGCATCGCGCCGTAGGTTCCGCCGATGCCGCCGTCAGCGCCCATCGCCAGACCGCCTGCCAGCTGCTCGTCGGGACCGTTGAACACAACGAAGCCCTCGCCGCCGTCCATCTTGAACATCTGGATATCCTGTACCGGCATGGAGCTGTTCTTCACAGCCGCTACGTTGGGGTTCTTCAGCATCTCGTGGAACAGGGGCATGGTCAGGGCCACGCCTGCCAGCTGCGGGATGTTGTAGATCACGAAGTCCGTGTTGGGAGCCGCGGAGGAAATGTCGTTCCAATACTGGGCGATGGCATACTCCGGCAGATGGAAATAGATCGGCGGGATCGCCGCGATGGCGTCTACCCCCAGGCTCTCCGCATGAGCCGCCAGCTCCATGCTGTCCGCCGTGTTGTTGCAGGCCACATGGGCGATGATGGTCAGCTTGCCCTCCGCAGCCTCAACCACATCCTCCAATACCTGCTTGCGCTCTGCCACGCTCTGGTAGATGCACTCGCCGGAGGAGCCTCCTACGTATACGCCTTTCACGCCTTTTTCCACCATGAAGCGGGTCAGGGCCTTCACGCCCTCGCTGCTGATGGCACCGTTCTCGTCGTAGCATGCATAAAATGCCGGGATGATTCCCTGATATTTCGTGATATCTCTCATGATCTCCTCCATTCTGCGGGCCGTGAGAGCGGCCCGCCTTTCCATTTATTTTCCATTACGATCTTAACGCTCGATCAGGACTTTTACAACTGCTTTTTCTACATGGCACGGATCGTTTTTCTGGATCTTCACCCGATGGGCGTCCTCCGGGAACGCGATCAGCACCTTGCCCGGCGCCATGGGAAGCCAGGCTTCCGTCTCACCGGTGCAGTCGATGCCGTCGTTCTCCACGTCCTCTCCCGTGACCGTCATGGTCCCGATGGGAGCGATGCCGATGAGCTCCTCTCCTTCTACTACCAGATGGATATCTAAGTAGCGCCGGTGAGCCTCAAAGGCCGTCTCCGCCTCCGGCATGGTGGTATAAGCGAACCGGTTGATAAAAACATTGTCCCCGTCCACCTCGTTCCTGCCGGCCGTCAGGCCGCCCACGCCGTGCTCCTGTAAGTAAGCGATGGCGGTATCCAGGGCCGGGGCGATCCCCCGGTAGGTCCCCAGATGTTCCATATCCGTATAGATCATGCTTTTGCCGCCTCCTTATCGTACAGATGACAGGACACCATATGGCCCTCTGCCCCGTGATGCACCATCCTGGGCACCTGGGTCTTGCAGATCTCCATGCACTGGGGGCAGCGGTTGTGGAACGGGCAGCCGTCCGGCTTGTGGATAGGGCTGGGCACCTCGCCTTCCAGTACCTGGCGCTGTTTCTTGTGATGGATATCCGCTACCGGGATGGCAGACAGCAGCGCCCGGGTGTAGGGATGCAGCGGCTCGTCGTACAGGGCGCGGGAATCCGCCACCTCCACGATCCGCCCCAGATACATCACCATGATCCGGTCGGACATGTACTGTACCACAGACAGGTCATGGGCGATGAACAGGTAGGTTAAGTTCATCTCCTGCTGGATCTCTTTCATCAGGTTCAGCACCTGGGCCTGGATGGATACGTCCAGAGCCGATACCGGCTCGTCGCAGATCAGCACCTCCGGCATCACCTCCAGGGCTCTGGCGATACAGAGACGCTGTCTCTGGCCGCCGGAGAACTCGTGAGGATAGCGCATCAGGTAATCCGGCTGGATATTTACCATCTTCAGCACCTTGCGCATCACTTCCTCCCGCTCCTCCAGGGTGTCGATGCCGTGTACCTTTAACGGCTCCTCAAAGGAAGAATAGATCTTCTTCTGGGGGTTTAAGGCAGAGTAGGGATCCTGGAACACCATCTGCACCTTTCTGCGGAAGCTGAACATCTCGTCCTTGTTGAACTTGGTCACATCCTTGAACTCGCCGTTGAAATTAAACAGCACGCGGCCGCCGGTAGGCTTTTCCAGCATCATGGCCGTCTTGCCGAAGGTGGACTTTCCGCAGCCGGACTCGCCCACGATCCCCAGGGTCTCGCCTTTGTAGACCTCCAGGCTCACATCGTCCACGGCTTTTACATGGCCCACTACCTTTTTGAACATTCCCTTGGTAATGGGGAACCAGGTCTGAAGATTTTCAATCTTAAAAATGACTTCTTTGTTATCCTTCATTTACTCCACCTCCGGGAACGAACTATATTTCGTGCAGCGAACATGATGGCCGGGATTTACCTCGTAGCAGGGGATCACGCCCTTGCGGCACTTCTCCGTGCACTCCGGACAGCGGTCCGCGAATTCGCAGCCCTCCTTTAAGTCTGCCGGGTTCGGCGTAGCGCCCGGGATGGTCTCCAGCTTCTGTCCGTCCGCCAGGCCCAGTACGGGAACGCTGCGCAGGAGCGCCCGGGTGTAGGGATGGCTGGTGCGGTCAAATACGTCCTCCAGGGTTCCGAACTCTACCACGCGGCCCATGTACATGACGCATACCTCGTCCGCCATCTCGGCTACCAGACCCATGTTGTGGGTGATCAGGATGATGGACTTGCCGTCGTTCACCTGCAGATCCTTTAACAGCTCCATGATCTGAGCCTGGATGGTCACGTCCAGGGCTGTGGTGGGCTCGTCGCAGATGATCAGCTCCGGGTTGCAGATCATGGCAATGGCGATGACCACTCTCTGCTTCATGCCGCCGGAGAACTGATGGGGATAACAGTCGATCCGCTCCTCCGGATCCGGGATGCCCAGCTTCCGGAACATCTCCAGCACCTTCTCTCTGGCTTCCTGCTTGGTCATGCCCTTATTGTGCTGGAGCAGACCCTCCGCCACCTGGTCTCCCACCTTATAAACGGGATTTAAGCTGGACATGGGATCCTGGAACACCATGGACAGGTCCGGACCTCTCAGCGCCCGCATCTCCGCCCCGTTGGGCTCCTTGATGCTCTCTAAGTGGTGCTCTTCGATCTTGCCGTCCTTCATGGCGTTGTACTGGATGCTCTTAGCCTCTACGATGGCGTTCTTGCCGGTGAAGCGCATGATGGAATTCATGGTCACGCTCTTGCCGCAGCCGGACTCCCCTACCACCGCCAGGGTCTTTCCTCTCTTTAACTGGAAGGAAACATCCTTTACGATGCGGATCTTTTTCTTATCCGACACAAATGTGGTATTCAGCTTTTCAACGTTTAAAATGATCTCTTTACTATCCATGCTCTCCTCCTTACTGCTGCTTGGCGTCCAGCACATCCCGCAGGCCGTCGCCCAGGAAGTTGATAGCCAGAACGAACAGGGTGATCGCCAGGCCCGGGAACAGCCAGATCCACCACTGGTTCGTTACAACGGATACGGATTTTGCCGCGTTCAGGATATTGCCCCAGGTGGGGGTGGTATCCGCAACGCCCAGACCGATGAAGGATAAGGACGCTTCCTGAAGGATGAAGAACGCTACGTTGGTGGTGGTGGACACGATGATCGGGCTCATCACATTGGGAAGGATCTGCTTGAACATGATGTTGTTCTTGCTCATGCCAAAGGCCTCGCAGACCTTAACGTAGGTCTCGCCCTTGATGCTCATGAATTCATTTCTCACCATACGGAAGGTGGTCATCCATCCGGTGAACACGAAGATGAACAGCAGGTTCCCCAGTCCTCTCTTATTCACGATGGCAACCAGCATCATCACCAGCACCAGCTGGGGGAATGCCTGGAATACCTCGGAAATACGGATCAGGATCGTGTCGGTCTTCCCGCCGAAATATCCGGCGATGGCGCCTAACGCCGCGCCGATCACGGAGCTCATCACCGCGCAGAACACGCCGATCAGGATGGAATAGCAGCCGCCAACCAGCACTCTGGCGAACAGGTCCCGGCCGATGGTGTCCGTTCCGAAGAGATGGACGGAGCTGGGGGGCTTCTTCATGTCGGGCAGTACTGGCGTGTTAAAATCCACCCCTGCGATAAAGCCGACGATGCAGGCAATGGTGATCGCCACCACAACGACCAGTCCCAGCAGAGCCAGCTTATTGTTCATAAATTTGCGCACGTTCCGCCGAAGCAAAGAGGAGGCCGCGCTCTTATTCTGCTCTTTGATACTTGCTGCAGGATTGCTCATATATGTACTCCTCCTTTCATCACTCGCCCAGACGCACGCGCGGATCCAGCAGAGCGTTGAACACGTCTACCATGAAGGAACAGATCAGCATGGCCGCCGCGATGATCAGGGTGGTAACCAGCACGATAGGATAGTCGCCGGACACGATGGCGTTGGTCATGGTCAGGCCGATGCCCGGGTAGGAAAATACGCTCTCGATAACTACGGAGCCGCCTACCAGCATGGGGATACGGAATACCAGGATGACCAGGACCGGCTTCATGGCATTGCGGAAGCCGTGCTTTAAGTACACCTTCCACTCCGGGATGCCCTTGGAGCGGGCAGTTTTGATATAGTCACTGTTCAGCACGTCCAGCATGGTATTTCTGGCGTAACGCATCAGCACGGCTACCATGCCGATGGTCAGGGTCAGGACCGGCAGGAACAGGTGCACGAAGGCGTCCACAAATGCGTTGGTGGCATCGGGACTTACCCGGTTGGCAGACGGGAACCAGCCCAGCTTGATGGAAAAGATCTGGATCAGGATGATGCCTACCAGGAACTGGGGGACCGCCTGGCCCAGAACAGCCAGTACGCGGCCTACATAGTCGATGACGCCGTTCTGGCGCACTGCGGAGATAATGCCGATGCCGATGCCGATGATGGCGGACAGGACTAAGGAATAGCCAGCCAGCTCAAAGGTATAGGGCAGACGGACTTTGATGATGGATGCGATAGAGGATCCGTCAAAGGAATAGCCCAGATCGCCGCGGAGGCAGTTGCCCAGCCAGCGGAAATACTGGATGATCAGCGGATCGTTTAAGCCCAGGGACTCTCTTAAGGCCTCTACGTTCTCCTTGTTGGCGGAAAGCATTTCCGGGCTGACCATGAAGTTGATCGGATCAATGCCGGTCATCTGAAGACCGAAGTATACGATAAAGCTGATAAGCAGCAGCATGGGAATCATCATGAGCAGCTTTTTAATGATGAATTTCAGCATACGATCTCTCCATTCTTCTTATAAATTCAGGCGGCACGAGGTATGCCGCCTGAAATTCTACCGTTCTCAGTTACTGTGCCAGTTCCCAGTTTTCAAAATCCAGGTCGCACATATAAAGGGGATTACAGAACTCGACTCCCTCCGGGATGTTCACGCGGTTGCTGGTGAATACATAGGTTCCAACGGTGAATACCGGCACCTTGTATACCTTCTCCTGCTCAAGAGCCTGGAGCTCGGTCAGGACTGCGTTCCGGTCTTCCTTGTCTACTGCCTTGGAGAGATCCGCTACCAGGGCGTCAAAGGAGGTGTCGCCGCCGAAGATGTTGGCGAACAGGCCGTCGGTGCTCATATACTCCGTGTACCACTCGTCGATGGAGAAGGAGCTCTTGCCTTTGAAGCCGATATCGTAGTCTCTGGTGGTGAACAGGTCGGTAGTTCCGTCGTTGGACAGGGTCGCCTCAACGGTCAGGCCGATCTGCTGTAAGTAATAAACAACGGTGTTGATCAGGTCGATGCTGGTCTGGTCGTTGTTGTAGTAGCAGATCTTTAAGGTGCGGCTCATATCGTAGCCAGAAGCAGCGATGTCTGCCTTCGCCTTCTCTGCGTCAAAGGTGTACTCAAAGCCGTTGTACGCCTCGTCGGAGTTGGGCACGCCGCTGTTCAGCACGTTTGCCGTGGGATACAGGGTTGCCAGGGTCGCCCGGTCGATGGCCTCGATGATGGCCTTCCGCACTTCCACGTTCTGCATAGCCGGGTTCTCGTTGCCGTCGATGCCCTTCATGTTGAAGATGAAGTATTTGTAGAACAGCACGTCTACCTCATGGGCGCTGAAGTTATCCATGCCCTGGAGCGCTTCTACCAGATCCGCCGCGTTGCCGTACACATAGTCGGTGTTGCCGGCCTGAGCCGCGGTCACATAATCGGATACGAAGTAGCAGGTCACCTTCTCGATCTTGGGAGCCTGTCCCTCGTAGTTCTCGTTCACCTTCAGGGTAAAGTAGTTGCCTACGTTCAGCTCATCCAGCGCGTACATACCAGAGGTCACCGGCGCGGTCCAGAAGGGATCGGACTCCAGCTTCAGGGGATCCGCATTCTCCAGGGAGTGCTTCGGCAGGATCGCGAACTGAGCCAGCACGTCCAGCATCGCCGCATACGGCTCAGCCAACGTCAGGGTGATGGTATTGCCGTCGGTAGCAATGGAATCGATGGCCTTGAACGCCGCGGTGTAGATGGAGTTGATCTGGGCCGCTTCCAGGGCCGTCTCGATGGACCACTGCACGTCGTCCACGGTGATCGCCTCGCCGTCGGACCACTTTAATCCATCCTTCAGGGTGATGGTGTACACCAGGCCGTCGTCGCTCACCTCGTAGGTCTCAGCCAGATCCGGCTCTACCTCGGTCAAGGTGCTGTCCGCCAGGAACAGGCCGCGGAACATCAGGTTGGTGGCCAGGATCCGGTTGTACCAGGGCGTCGGGATCCGGTCGTCGCTGGTGGAGCCGTCTCCTGTGGTCACTGCCAGCTGTAAGGATCCGTCCGCAGCTGCGGGAGCCGCTGCAGCTGTCCCGCCTCCCGAAGCCTCTGTGGCGGCAGCCGGGGCGTCGTTAGAAGCGCCTCCGCCGCATCCGGCAAGTGAGGCAGCCGTCAGAGTCGTCGCCAGCACCAGTGCTAACAATTTTTTCATATTGCATCCTCCTTCTCTTTTTGGGGTTTCGCTCCCCCGTTTGATAGTTCCATTATACTATTTTGGAAAAAATTTTCAATGTATCAAATTTATGAAAAAATTTTTGTTTTTTATGCACCTTGCACAAAAATGGCATCTATTCTTTGTATACATGTAATTCCTTTAACATTTTCTTATCACGGTCCGATTTTCGATTTTTGTGAAAAAGTTCCACAATAGATGAAAATTTTCATCTTATAATGACAAATCAGTTGTGCCTATGAAAAAAATCTACTATAATAAAAAAAGAAAAGACAGGCCGATAGGGATCCGATCCAAAAACATGGGAGCGGATACTATGATCCAGAAAGAAGGGTTTTCATGCAGACTACCATATTACACTCCATCTCCAGCAGCTACAGCACGCTGACCCGTTCTGCCAAGAAGCTGGCCGACTACATTTTCAACAACCGTTCCTCCGTCCAATATATGTCCATCACCTCTCTGGCCGAGGCGGCCGGCGTATCGGAGGCTACCATCACCCGGTTCTGCCGGACGCTGGGGCTAGCCGGCTACAATGAGCTGAAGCTGGAGCTGGCTCTGGCCCAGGCGGGACGGGATGAAGGCGAAGCCCAGGAGGAAGAGAGGCAGGAAGCAGACTCCGACTCCGGCAGCGAGCTGGAGGCTGCCTGCCGGAATCTTTATCAGCAGGACGTGAACGCCCTCAGCGAGACCCTGGAGCTGATGGACCCGGAGCGCACCCGGCAGGCAGTAGAACTGCTCACTAAGGCGAAGCGGGTATTCTGCTTCGGCCAGGGCGGCAGCAATGTGACCGCCATGGAGGCCTGGGCCCGTTTTTCTACGGCGGCGTCCAAGTTCATCCATATCGAGGATTCCCATATGCAGGCTACTGCCGCCGCCCTGTGCCAGGCAGGGGACGTAATCCTGTTCTTCTCCTACTCCGGCAGTACCCGGGATATGCTGGACGTACTCCGCCCCGCCAAGAACGGCGGCGCTTCCGTCATCCTCATCACCCGGTTCTACAACTCTCCGGCAGCCTCCCTTTCCGATGTGGTCCTGCTCTGCGGCGCCACGGAAAGCCCGCTCCAATCCGGCTCCATCGCCGCCAAGATCGGCCAGATGTTCATCATCGACTATCTATTCCATGGTTACTGGATGGAGAACCAGGAGGCCTGCGCCGCCGCTCAGGAGATCACGGCCCAGGCTACGGCGCGGAAGCTGCTGTAAGGGGAAGCCCCAGATCTCCAAACGGAACAGTTTAAACAGTCTATGACAAATGGGCGGGAACCCAGTCCTCTTGGACCTGGTTCCCGCCCATCTCTGTTTTTCTATCTGATCCTGTTCCTTTAAGCCAGTCCGATCCGATCCTTCCGGCCATCAGCCTTCCTTCAGCCGCTCCGCCGCCTGATAGGCCGCGCCCATCATCCCGGCCTGGTTGCCCAGCTTGGCGGTCACGATCTCTACGCCTCGGAATCCCGGGGAGATCCCCGCTGCCAGGCGCTCCCGCACCTGCTCCAGAACGTAGGGCTGGGCCATCACGCCTCCGCCCAGAACGATCCTGGAAGGATTGAAGATATGGACTAATGTGATCAGTCCGTATACGATCTCACCGATCCAGCCGTCCACCACCTGGCGGACCTCCGGCCGGTCAAAGGCTGCGAATACGGCCCGTCCGCTTCCCAGCTGAGGATCTACGGCTGAGGCCCGCTTCACCAGCGCCGTGGCTGACGCACATTTTTCATAACAGCCGCTGAACTCTACGTTCAGGTCGATCTCCTCCGGATGGATCACGATCCCGCCGAAGCTTCCGGCAGACCAGCTGCTCCCGGTGCAGACCTTCCCTCCGGCCACGATCGCTCCGCCGACTCCCGTGCCATAGGTCAGGCACAGGAAATCCTCCGTTCCCTGACCGGCGCCGAACTGGCCCTCGCCCAGGGCCGCGGCGTTGACGTCATTCTCCACGGTCACGGGCACCTGGAACCGCTCCTCCAGGATCCTGCGCACCTCCATCCCTGTGTAGCCGGGGATATTGTCATTGGCATAATAGATGGAGCCCTGCTCCGTATCCACCTGTCCGGCCGTACTGATCCCGATAGCGTCAAAGGGGGCATACCCCTCCAGGATCCCGGCGGCCCGCTCCATCAGCTTAGCTCCGCCTTCCCAGGCGCAGGTGTCCTGCTCCGCCAGCTCCGAAAGGGCCTGTCCGTCCCACACCCCAGACTTGATGGAGGTCCCTCCGATGTCTAATACAGCGATCCTCATTGAGCGCCTCCCTCAGATGCCTTGATCGCTGCCATAAAGCGGTTGGCGATCTCCAGCGGTCTTGTGATGGCTCCGCCTACTACGATCGCCCACACACCGGTCTTCAGAGCTTCTACTGCCTGCTCCGGCGTGTGGATCTTGCCCTCACCGATCACCGGGATATCGATATCTGCCGCCAGACGGCGCATCAGCTCATAGTCCGGCTGATCCAGCTTCGGCGTATAATCCGTATAGCCGCTCATGGTCGTGCCCACGATGTCCACGCCGCACTTCCAGGCGTTCACACCCTCCTCATAGTTGGAGATATCTGCCATCAGGATGATATCCGGATACTTGGCGCGAATCTCCGCGATGAACTCATTGATGGTCTTTCCATCGCCCCGCTTTCTCAGCGTACAGTCCAGAGCCACCACGTCGGAACCGGCTGCCACCAGATCGTCCACCTCTTTCATCGTGGGGGTGATATAGCCCTCATAGCCCGGGTACTGGATCTTCACCAGGCCGATCACCGGCAGGCCCGTCTCCTCCTTGATCGCGATCACGTCCCGGATGCTGCTGGTCCGGATCGCCGGGGTCCCGGCCTGCTTCGCCGCTCTGGCCATCAGATACATCACCGACTTCTCCTCTACGTACAGCGGCTCGCCCTCCACCGCCTGGCAGGAAATGATCATCTGCCCGCGGATCTTGTTTAACAGCTCCTGCTTGTCCATCATACTCCTTCTCCTTTCCTACTTCATGAAACATTCCGTCTCGGATGATTTCATTATATCATGGAGAAAAATTTTTTCAATATATTATGTCGATAGAAAATTTTATTTTTAAAAATCAAGCCCCCGTTCCCTTCGCAGGGTGCCTATCCGGGGCTGTCTATCGGAACCCTTCCTCCCAGACCGCCTTCCCTGCCTCCAGCGACGCCTGAACGTTCAGCACCCGCTGGTTCTCGGAGCCGCGGAACTTCAGGGTGATATTTTTTAACTCCTGGACAAATTTCCCGTCCACCATCACGTCAAACAGCGGCACCAGCTGACAGGTGGTCTCCGACTGGGGCATCATCCGGCCCAGGATATCGGTCTCAAAGTCGTAGCCGGTGAAGCACCAGATCGTCTTTTCCGGCAGCCGCTCCCGCACCTTCCGGATAAAAGGGAGCAGGGTTTCCTGGTTCACCGGTTCCATAGGCTCTCCCCCCAGCAGCGTCAGTCCCTCGATATAATCCGGGCTCAGGGCCTTCAAAAGCTCCTCCTGGGTCTCCTCCGTAAACGGCGCCCCATAGGAAAAATCCCAGGCCTCCGCGTTAAAGCATCCGGGGCAGCGGTGGGTACAGCCGCTGACAAACAGCGATACCCGCACCCCCGGCCCGTTGGCAATATCCACCGGCTTGATCGTCGCATAATGCATGCAGCATCGTTCCTTTCCTCTTGTTCTTATTGATCCTTATAAATGGAGCACCCGCTCTTTGATCTCCCGCGTCTTCCCCTGATTCCAGAAATTCTCGCCCAGATATCCGCAGGTCCGCCGGGTCACGTGCATCCGGCTGTGATCCTTGTTGCCGCACTGAGGACACTCCCACTCCAGCTGGTCGTTGATCCGGATCTCCCCTTCGTAGCCGCAGGCCAGGCAAAAATCCGACTTGGTGTTGAATTCTGCGTACTGGATGTGATGGTAGATGTAGTGCACTACGGTCTCCATGGCCTCCAGGTTCTGCATCATGTTGGGCACCTCCACATAGGAAATGGAGCCGCCGGTGGAGATATCCTGGAACGTGCTTTCAAAATCAAACTTCTCAAAGGCGTTGACCTGCTCCCGCACGTCCACATGGTAGGAATTGGTATAATACTCCTTATCCGTCACGTTGGGGATCACCCCGTATTTCTCCCGGTCGATCCGGGCGAACCGATAGCACAGGCTCTCCGCCGGCGTGCCGTACAGGGCAAAGCCCAGGCCGGTCTCCGCCTTCCACTCCTCCGTCTTCGCCTTTAGATGCCGCATCACCTGCAGAGCGAATTCCTTGCCCTCCGGGGCCGTATGGCTGACGCCCTTCATCAGATAGGTCATCTCATACACGCCGATGTAGCCCAGGGACAGGGTGGAATAGCCGTTCTTTAAGTAAGGATCGATCACTTCCCCGCTACCCAGCCGGGCGATCGCCCCATGCTGCCAGTGGATGGGGCTGACGTCGGAGCGGGTGCCTAACAGCGCCTTGTGGCGGCACAGCAGGGCCTCCTTACAAAGCTCCAGCCGCTCGTCCAGCAGCTGCCAGAAAACGTCCTCGTCGCCCCTGGCCAGGATGCCGATCTGGGGCAGGTTCAAGCTCACCACGCCCTGATTGAACCGGCCCTCCCACTGGTACTGTCCGTTCTCATCCTTCCAGGGCGATAAAAAGGAACGGCAGCCCATACAGCTGAACACATTCCCCTCGTAATTCTCCCGCATCTTCTTGGCAGAAATATAATCGGGATACATCCGCTTGGCAGAGCACTCCACCGCCAGCCGGGTCACGTCGTCGTAGGGCCCGCCCTCTAAGCAGTTGCACTCGTCCAGCACATACACCAGCTTGGGGTAAGCCGGGGTCACATAAACGCCCTTCTCATTCTTCATCCCCTGCAACCGCTGGGTCAGGATCTCCCGGATGAGCATGACGTTCTCCTCTGCATATTCATCCTCCGGCCGGATCTGCAAAAACAGGGTCACAAAGGGAGCCTGTCCCGTGGTGGTCATCAGGGTGTTGATCTGATACTGGATGGTCTGGACGCCGGAGCGCAGCTCGTCCTTCAGACGCAGCTCCACGATCCGCCGGCGCTCCTCCCCGGTCAGTTCCGCCCCAAACTCCGTCTCCATCTCCCGCTCATATTTTTCCCGGCTCCGCCGCAGGTACTTGGCTAAGTGCTCCACTGCGATGGACAGGCCGCCGTACTGGTTGCTGGCCACCGCCGCGATGATCTGGGTGGTGACGATGCAGGCCACCTGGAAGCTCTTGGGGGACTCGATCAGCTTGCCGTTCATCATGGTGCCGTGGTCCAGCATGTCCCCGATGTTCACCAGGCAGCAGTTAAAAATTGGCTGGATGAAGTAATCGGCGTCATGGAAATGGAGCACGCCGTTTTCATGGGCCATGGTGATCCGCTCCGGCAGCAGCAGCCGCTTCGTCACGTCCTTGGACACCTCCCCGGCGATGTAATCCCGCTGGGTGGAAGCCAGGGCGGCGTTCTTGTTGGAATTCTCCTCCGCCAGCTCCTTATTGTCGTTGCGGATCAGCTTTAAGATCGACTCGTCCGTGGTGTTGGACTTGCGCAGCAGCGCCCGCTGGTAGCGGTAGATCATGTACTTCTTCGCCAGGGCGTATTTGTTGTGGGCCACCAGGTAGGCCTCGATCAGGTCCTGGATGGTCTCCACCGGCATCACGTCCCAGGCAGACTCCTCGATGGAACGGATCGCTCCGTCGATCAGCTCTGGGCTGACCCGGTCCTTCTCCTCCACCGCATGGTTGGCTTTCTCTATGGCTCCGCGGATCTTCTCCGCGTCATATACGGCGATCCTGCCGTCCCGTTTCTGTACGTTCATGGGCATTTCCTCCCGATCCAATGTCTTTCTATTATATCAGCGGGAGGCGGGCAATGCAAGGAGCGATCGTCTGTTCTTTTTGTCCGTTCGATCGCCCTTGCCATGAGATGAGCTGCTGGCAAAGAGAAAAGAAAGCTCCGTTTTCCTTTAGGGGAGCTTCATCATATCGCCCATGGGCCATGTCAGCCACAGCATTTATCCCTGCTCCGGGCAGCAGGCAGGACAATAGGTACTTCCTCTTCCGCCGATCACCATACGGCAAAGCGGCTCTCCACAAACGGGGCAAGGCTTTCCCCCACGGCCATATATCTGTAAAAACGGTGTATTGCGATAATCCTGTCCCTTCGTTTGCAGATATTCCTCCGGCGTCATTTGGTTTTTTTCGATAAAATATGCTAATTGCCGGGGGATCGCTGCGGCAAGCCGTGCCCACTCCTCTGTTGTCAGGCTGTTGGCTGGCCGTGCCGGATGAAGTCGTGCCGCAAACAGGATCTCATCCGAATAGATATTGCCGATACCGGCGACGATACTCTGGTCCAGCAGACATTCCTTGACTGCTTTTTTGCGTTTTCCCAAACGATCCTGCAGATATTCCGCACTGCACTCAGAATCAAACGGCTCAACCCCCAGCTTTTCGATCCCGCTGTATATATCCGATTCTTCCTTTGCTATCAGCCAGAAGCGCCCAAAACGGCGGGTATCTGAAAAGCGCAGCTCTTTGCCATTGCTTAACCGAAAAACAAGATGGGTATGCTTTTCCTCTGGCATATCCGCAGGAGTTATCAGGAGGCAGCCGGTCATCCGCAGATGCAGGACCATATGGTCGCCGCTCTCTAACCAAAACAGCAAAAATTTTCCCCGGCGCTCGGCACGGTCAAAGGTCTGTCCGATCAATCTGCCGCAAAACTCATCGGCAGAAGGATGCTCGATGATCTCCGGTCTATGGACCGCGATCTCCTGGATCGTAAGCCCCTGCACCTGCGGCTCCAGCACCCGTCTGATCGCTTCTACTTCCGGTAATTCTGGCATAACTCCACCTTCCTTATCAATTTTCCAATAGGGATCCTGAGGATAACGGTCTGTACATATCACCATCCTCCCATATGGATATGTCCGTCTGGGCTGCTGCTGTACTGCTCTAAAACCAGCTCGTCCTCCTTCGGATACCCGATCCCGATAAAGCACGGGGTCATCCAGCCCTGCGGCACGCCCAGTGTGTTCAGTACAACATCGTGCTCTTTGTTCAGCGGGATCCGCAGCGAATAGCCTAATCCCTCATTGACAGCAGCCAGCATGATATTCTCCGCAACACACCATGCGGTGGTAAGGGGATTTAATTTGCTTACCCATTCTGCGTTGAGCCTGCTGCATCGGAACAGCGGGATGATCACATAGGGACAGTCCACCAGCATCGTATACTGCCTCGGCATGGCATAGGCATACATTTTCTGCGCCAGGTTCGGGCGCGTGTACGTGCGGCTGCTGTCCACATAGCGCTTGGCAACGGCCTTTGCATAGGCGAAAGCCCGCTCCTTGTCCACCCGCTCATGCAGGACAATAAACTGCCAGTTCCGGTAGTGGTCCCAGGAAGGGGCCTTCATCCCCGCTTCCAGGATCCTTTTGATCACTTCAAGATCAACCTCTTTGTCCGTCCACTCCCGGCTTGTTTTTCTTTGATCGATGACCTTATAAAATTCCATTTGTTATCCCTCCGTTTCCTGATCTACCAGCATCGTTAGATTCTTTGTAAATGTCCGCGACAGATCGATCAGCAGCTTTTGTTCCTCCTGCGTGAACATGGACATCGCCGTGTCCTCCGCCCAGGTGATATGCCGGACTGTCTTTTCACAATATGCCCGGCCCGCTTCTGTCATCTCCACCACCTTGTTCCGCCTGTCCTCCGCCATCTCCGTAATGGCAACATAGTGATCTGTCCAGAGCTTTCTGATGATGGAATTCACGGTTTGCTTCGACTGGAACGTCCGCTTACAGATCTCAGCCTGTGTCATTCCCTCCTTCGCATAAAAAAGTGCGTTCAGCACCAGCAATGTTTTCATCAGCATGCCGTGGCGTTTTGCGTATTCGTCATACAAAGCATACTGCTGATCCCGGAACTTGCAGTACAGATAGGCGTTTTTCTTATCCTCCTTCGTCATAGCCCGCCTCCTTAAGTCCATTCTTTTACGGTCTGATATTTGACTATTTTATTTTAATAGAATCCCTCAGATTTGTCAAGTCTTCTGGGAGGTTTTTCAATGGTACAAGAGAAGGAATCGATCTCTGGTTGTTGTACGCAAATTTATTGCTGAACGTATTATAACATATTCCGGTATGAATGAAAATCCGGGATTTTTACTTACAAAACGGGATTTTCATCTATAAAACGGGAATCTCGTTTACAAAACAGGCTTTTAAATTACAAAAAGAGACTCTTGGATTACAAACGGGACTCTCGGCTTGCTATTTACCCCCATTTTCCCGTCTTTCACCCCGTGATGCATTTTTATCTTGCAAAATGTAATATATAGTTGACATTTTGTAAAATAAGTGCTAGGATAAAGTCAGGAGGAACGCCTATGAAGAATTTAAAGCTCAAAGCAGCCCGGGCCGCCAAGGATCTTTCTCAGGGCGACTTAGCCGCCCTCACCGGCGTGACCCGGCAGACCATCGGCATGATCGAGGCCGGTGACTACAACCCGTCCTTAAAGCTCTGCATCGCCATCTGCAAAGCCCTGGACAAAACCTTAGATGATCTATTTTGGGAGGAATGAACATGGATGAACGTGTAAAAGAAGTGTATCGGAAGATCTATGCAGAACTGTTTTTGTTGATCATGATCGGCTGCGCCATTTCCATTATGGTGAAGTTCGCAGTGCTGGGGATGGACGCCAGCGACTGCATCCCGGAATACCCGATCCTGATCGGAAGCCCGCTGTATCTGGCGGTCCGCACCCGGATGCTGGGCGTTACCCAGGCAGGAAACTCCTTAAGCAGCTCCGC
Organism: Candidatus Ventrimonas merdavium; assembly: GCA_018715565.1. GTDB lineage: Bacteria > Bacillota > Clostridia > Lachnospirales > Lachnospiraceae > Brotaphodocola > Brotaphodocola merdavium. Next base: position 653 of record DVLJ01000090.1, on the reverse strand, counting down.
TAGGAATAAGCGCAGCGGCCTGGCCGCTGGGATCCTGGTGGCCGTCTTTCTCTTCGCAGCGATCCTCCGCAATCAGACCGGCAGCGTGGACTGGAGGGAAGTCGGCGTCTTCGGCATCTGCTTTATCGTGGTATTCCTGGCAGCCCAGCGGGGCTTCCAGCACCTGGAGGATAAGCGGCAGAAAAAGCTGGATTCCCGCTATGATGATTAACGCCTGGACAGCGCCGGATTCGCACCGGGTTCGTGCCGGGTTCGTGCTGGAACAGTGACCGGTCCGTATTGGATCTACACTGACCGGCAAGAGATCACACCATATCAGGTACCCGAAAGAGGGAGCCCCCTCCGCCAAGTCATAACCCGGCGGAGGGGACTCCCTCTTTCCTCTTGCCTCTTTCCACTTTCTTCCTTCTCAAAATCCGGTGGAAAAAACGAATCTATCTCCTGCTCCTGTCTTTTCTGTACCGCACCACGCTACGCTGCGCCGCCTTATACCGCAAACTGGCTGTTGTACAGATCCGCATAGAATCCGTTCTGAGCCAGCAGGGCCTCGTGGGTGCCCTGCTCGATGATATGGCCGTCCTTCATCACCAGGATCACGTCCGCCTCCCGGATGGTGGAGAGTCGGTGTGCCACGATGAAGCTGGTGCGGCCCT
>DVLJ01000089.1 GCA_018715565.1 Candidatus Ventrimonas merdavium | reverse complement strand
CATTATGCATACACCTCCTCGATATTTGCAACAGCAGTCTTGGTAGCTACTACCGTGTTGTACTTCAGAATGTCATATACGTTGATGGTATTTACATAAGCGGTCTTTACAGCCGGGATGTTCTTTGCGGACTTTACTACGTTGTCGCTGTCATCGCCAACTACCACCAGAGCCTTGGATACCTTTAAGTTGTTCAGGACGTTCTGGAACTTCTTGGTCTTGATCTCGTCCAGCTTCAGCTCGTCAACTACGATGAACTTGTTCTCCTGAACCCGGCTGGTCAGAGCGGACTTTAACGCTGCTCTCTTCTCTTTCTTGTTCAGGGTGATGGTATAATCTCTCGGAGTCGGAGCGAATACCACGCCGCCACCGGTCCACTGAGGAGATCTGGTCGAACCCTGACGCGCATGTCCGGTTCCTTTCTGTCTCCAGGGCTTTCTTCCGCCGCCGGATACCTCAGAGCGGGTTTTTGCTTTCTGAGTGCCCTGACGCTTGTTTGCAAGCTGTGCAACGACTGCCATGTGTACCAGGTGCTCGTTTACCTCAACACCGAATACCGCATCGTTTAACTCCATCTTGCCTACTTCATTACCTTCCATATTGTAAACAGATACGTTTGCCATCTGTGTGTTCCTCCTTTCTCGTCAAAGCTTAGCAGGATTTTACTGCTTCTTTGATGGTTACTAAAGATTTCTTCGGTCCCGGAACAGCGCCCTTAACCAGCAGCAGATTGTTCTCTGCGTCAACCCGGACTACTTCCAGGTTCTGGATGGTCACCTGCTTGCCGCCCATCTGACCAGGCATCTTTTTGCCCTTGAATACCTTGCTGGGGTCAGAACAAGCGCCGTTGGAACCTGCGTGACGATGGAACTTGGAACCGTGTGCCATCGGTCCGCGGGACTGGCCATGTCTCTTGATGGCGCCCTGGAAACCTTTACCTTTGGAGATCGCGGTCGCGTCGATCTTGTCGCCGTTAGCGAAGATGTCAGCCTTGATCTCGTCCTTCACAGAATACTCTTCTGCGTTGTCGAAACGGAACTCTCTTACGAATCTCTTGTAGGAAACACCTGCTTTGTCAAAGTGTCCCTTCAGCGGTTTGTTGACCAGCTTCTCTCTCTTGTCTACAAAACCAACCTGTACGGCTTTGTATCCGTCGTTCTCCACGGTCTTAACCTGGGTCACTACACAGGGACCAGCCTGAAGGACCGTTACCGGGATCAGTACGCCCTCGTCGTTGAAAATCTGGGTCATTCCGACTTTGGTAGCCAAAATCGCTTTCTTCATTCTTTTTTCCTCCTTACAGCGGATTACCTGTTATGGCAATCATACTAAAGCTTATTTCTGTTTCATCTTGATGTCGATATAAACGCCGGCCGGCATCTCTAACTTGGACAGAGCGTCCACAGTCTTCTGGCTCGGGGTGATGATATCGATCAGACGCTTATGAGTTCTCTGCTCGAACTGCTCTCTGGAATCTTTGTACTTGTGGACCGCACGCAGAATCGTTACCACCTCTCTCTTGGTGGGTAACGGCACCGGACCGCTCACCTGAGCTCCCGTCTTCTTTACGGTCTCAATGATCTTTCCAGCAGACTGGTCAACCAGCTGATGGTCATAAGCCTTCAATGTGATTCTCATTACTTGACTTGCCATAAAAAAAGTCGCCTCCTTTTCGCACTTTTGGTTGAAGTACGACAAGCGGTGACTGTACACATCTCCGTGTGTGTCGCGGTGGACTCACACTGCGTTACTGCATTTTCTTCGTTCTACAGCTGTTAAATTGGTACAGTGACTTGTCGTCAGTTTCCTAACTTGACATTCGCTCCACGGAAAACCTGCCACAGACTGGGCAGCAACCTCTCGCTTCTCAGCTATCATGTCACAGCTCTCCTATAATAGCACGTTCTTTTTGGAAATGCAAGTATTTTTTTCATCTTTTTTGCCGGTTGTTTGCCATGCTTTTCTGCGCAGCAAAAAACGCCCGGGATACGGACGTTTTTCTCAGCATATGCGGGCGAGCCAGCCGGCCCGCCGGGGCTATGGCGGACCCGCTCCTTTTTTCTGCAGGCCCCTCAGCCCGGTCATTTAAGCGGTGTTTCCACCACCTGGAACCCCTTTTCCTTTAAAAGCTCCTCGCAGGGACTGTCCAGATGCATACAGTATACCCGTTCTCTCCACTCCGGCGGGATCTCCGCCTCCAGCCTTCCATAATAACAGTGGGTTGGGTGGGCAGAGTCGTGGGTGGAGGTATCCTGATAGATCCGGGCGAGCTTCCCGGCAAAAAGCTGCGCCTTCACCTCCGCCGGGATCTCGCAGGCGTCGCCGCTGTAATAGATCGTCTCCTTCTCATCAGACAGCAGATATCCGTAGCACTCCATATTGTCCACGTGGCGCACCTTCACCGGCACGGCCCGCAGGCCCGCTTTGTTTTCCGGCAGCTCCCTGCAGAAATGATAAGCGTCCGGATCCAGTCCCTCCAGGGCCAGCAGGCGGGCCGCCGTTTCCTCCGGATGGACTACATGGACCTGCAGCTTATGCAGACAATAGTAATAGGAGATCAGCGTCCCCAGGCTTCCCACATGATCCGCGTGCAGATGGGTGAGGATGACGTACACATTCTCCACTGCATCCAGATCCACATGGCGGTAGAGAAAATCAAACGCCGCCTCCCCGCAGTCCAACAGATACAGTTCCTTTTCCCAGAGCAGATAAGCTCCCGTATTGCCGTAGAGCGGATAAAACGCGCTGCCCTTCCCGATAAAATTCCAGTTCACAGACGATCCCTCCTATTCCTTGATCCCTGCACTTACAAAGCTGCTCATAAACTGCTTCTGGGCCACGAAAAAGGCGAGAAGCAGGGGAACGATGATGATGAACGCCGCGGCGCACACATTGGCCCACTGCATATTGGCCTCCTTGGACTTGGCAAAAATGGCCAGGCCCACGGTCAGCGTGCGGTTCTGGGGCGAATTGGTCACGATCAGAGGCCACAGATAGTTGTTCCAGTGGTAGCTGACAGAGATCACGGCAAAGGACAGATACGCCGGCTTGGCGCAGGGCATATATACCCGCCAGATGGTCTGCCAGGTGTTGGCGCCGTCGATCTTGGCCGCCTCAGCCAGCGCCTTGGGGATGGACTTGAAATGCTGCCGCAGCAGGAAGATCGCCATGGCGCTTCCATAGAAGGGAAGCATCATACCCACCTTGGTGTCGATCAGCTTCATCTCTGACAGCGTCATAAAGTTCGGGGTGATCAGTACGTCGTTGGGAATGATGATCTGCATGAAGATCACCGCAAACACGAGAGACGAACCTTTAAAATCCATCACGCCCAGAGCGTACGCCGCCAGGGTGGAGGTGACAAACTGCACTGCAAAGGTGCAGACCACCAGGGTCAGGGTGTTCAGATAATAAGTCCCAAAGGGAATGGCGTTCCACACGTATTTTAAATTATCCAGGGTAAACGCCGTGGTGGGGAACAGGGTCATGTGGAAGGAGGGAACGGAAAACGCGGTCCCAATCATCCAGATCAAGGGGATCAGCCACAGGATGCCCAAAACCACCGCAAACAGGGTGATCCCCGCACCGATCATTTTTTTGCGCTGCATAGGTTCCTCCTCCTTTAATTATAGTGGATTTTCTTATCCTGGCTCAGGAACCGGGGCAGAGCCACGATCATGAGAAGAACCAGCATAATGGTTGTCAGAGCCGACGATACGCCGTAGTTAAAGTTGGTAAAGCCCTGCTGGTAGATATAATAAAGAAGCAGGGTGGAGGCGTTGTTGGGCGCTCCCTCGGTCATGATGACCACATGGTCCACCAGCTTGAAGCTGTTGGTCAGGGCGATGGTAGACACAAACAGGAACGTCGGGGCCAGGAGCGGCAGGGTGATCTTCCGGAAAATGGTCCAGGAGTTTGCCCCGTCGATCCGCGCCGCCTCATTCACCTCCGTGGAAATACTCTGGATCCCGGACAGGAAGAATACCATCAGATACCCGGCTTCCTTCCAGACGTACATGAAGGCCATAGCCGGGAGCACAGTGCTCTTGCTGGAAAGCACGTTCATAGGTTCAAAGCCCATTCTGACCAACATCTGGTCAAACAGTCCGTTCTTCGCCATATAAATGAACATCCAGATGCTGGCAATGGCGATCATCGGCATGACCACGGGATAAAAGTAAGCGGTACGCACAAAGCCGGTCATGCGGCTTTTGCGGTTCACAATCGTGGCCAGGAATAAGCCTACCACCATACTGGGGATGATGGTGATCAGGGCAAAATACAGGGTATTGCCCATTACCTTCCAAAACAGGGAGGAACCCGCCAGATTGATGTAATTTTCCAATCCGATAAACTCCGGCGTCTGCATCCCCAGCCGGTATTTGGTCAGGCTCAAATACACGCTGCGGAAAATGGGATACACCGTAAAAATCAGCATGAAGATCAGAGCCGGGGCAACCAAAAGCCAGCCGATCAGCGTGTTGCGCCGCTCCCTCTGTTTCTTTGTATATGTTTTCATATTTCAATCCCTCATGTAATGATACAGAGAGGGCGCTGCCGCAGCGTGCAGGTCCTCCCGTGCCATTTCGCACAGGCCGCATTCGGCAGCGCCCTCTTTTCTGTCATATCAGCAGCTGTTCTGTCCGTCAAGCCGCCTTACTGGTACTCGGCAAGGATCTCCGTAGCCTGTTCCTGAGCGGCTGTCAGAGCCTCCTGGGGCGTAGCGTCTCCTACTACCGCCGCCTGGATGTTGTCGTTCAGCACTCTCCAGATCTCCGCCGCATTGTAGGTGGTAAGCTCGGGAGCCGAGTAGGGGATCTGGTCGTAAGCCACCTTGGCCTGGGGAACTTCCTCGTAGTAATCCTTCATCAGATCCGTCTCAAAGCAGGACTCTCTGGTCGCCACATATCCCGTATCCAGGGACCACTGCGCCGCGCGCTCTGTCTCTGTGGCAAACTTGATAAACTTCCAGGCCGCCTGTACTCTCTCCTCAGAGATGCCGCTGGAGATGTAGAAGTTTCCGCCGCCAGTGGGAGCCGCCACTCTCTTGTGGCCGGGCAGGAAGGCTGCGCCGAACTCAAAGTCTGCGTTTTCGTTGATATTCGCCATGTTGCCGGTGGTGTGGTAGATCATCGCTACCTCGCCTGCCAGGAACTGGGTGGGCAGGTCAGTCCACTGCACGATGCCCGGGGCCATGATCTTGTACTCATTCTGCAGATCCAGCCAGAACTGAAGGGCTTCTACGTTCTCAGGAGTATCAAAGAGCACCTGCTTGCCGTCGTCTGTCATCAGGTTCTCTCCGTTCACGCTGTTCTGCAGGCAGAAGCCGGTGAATGCCCACTGAGCGGAACCGGAATTCAGAGCCAGTCCTACGCCGTAACGATTTTCATTAGTCAGCTTCTGGCCGTACTCTACAACCTCCTCCCAGGTCTCCGGCGGATCCTCCGGATCCAGTCCTACTTCCTCAAAAGCGTCCTTGTTGTAGAAAAGGACCATGGTGCTCCTCTGGAACGGGATGGAATAGATCTGGCCGTCTACATAGGAATCCAGCATAAATCCGTCCAGGAAATCATCAATATAAGCCTGTCCCTCCTCGCCGTCCGCGGCGATCAGGTCGTCAAGCGGCATCGCCATGCCGGTGGAGGCCATGGTAAAGCGCTGGGTCGCCAGGCTTACAAATACATCCGGCGGGGTCCCTCCCTGGATCGCGGTCTGGATCTTGGTCACGGTGTCATCGTAGTTGCCGGTGTATACAGGCTCTACCACAATGTCCGGGTTCTCCTCATTGAAATCCGCGCAGATCTGCTCGATCAGAGCCGCCGCGGAACCGCCTACGTTGACCGGGTAATAGAACGTGAGATGAAGGGCGTCGTCCGAAGCGCTCTCCCCTCCGCTCTGTGCGGCATTCTCTCCGCCTGCCGCAGATCCCGAACCGCCTGAGCCGCCGGAACATGCGCTCAGGGCCATCGCCGATGCCACCAATCCTGCGGCCGCTGCCAGTACAAGTTTTTTCCTCATTTCTCTCCTCCTTTGATCCATAAATGGGCTCATTTCATATTGTACTTTTATTGTAGCATCGTCATTGAAACGTGTCAACGCGGTTTTCATAAATATATCACACTTTTTACATAGTTTTTACTTTATTTCCCGTTATAATATACAATTTTCTCCGATGCTCAAGGAAACCACCCTTTGAACCCAATTCAATAATTTCCTTTTTTCATTGTGATTTTTGAACAGTTATGCTATATTACTCTCAGAAACAGGAGGATGCTATGGTAACGATCAAAGATATTGCAAAGCGGGCCGGCGTGGCTCAGGGAACGGTCTCCAACGTACTCAACGGCAAAGGGAATGTCAGCAGCGAGAAGATCCGGCGGGTCATGGACGCCGCCCATGAACTTGGTTACGTGCCCAACGAACGGGCCGCCCTCCTCCGCAAGGGGCCCAACGACTCTCTGGCTGTGATCATGCCCAGCCCCCGGGCCAGACAGTACACGGAATTTTATTCCGGCTTTAAGCACTACGCCCAGGCCCACGGATTTCTGGTGACGCAGCATCTGGTGGACGAGAACACGCCCTTCAGCGAGGAGGACGCCTTTATGGAGGTAAAGCCTCTTCAGGTAAAGGGCGTCGCCTGTCTTTCCATCGCTGCAGGGACAACGTTTGAAGATACTATTTATAAAGAAGGGACAGCCGGATCTCAGGTCCTGTTCGTAGAGCATCAGCCCTCCTTTGACGCCCCCTTCCTTGGCTTTGACTACGAGGCCGCCGGGCGGGAGATGGCCCGCAAGGCCTTAGAGGCCCGCTACTGCGATGTCTGTCTCCTGACGGGCAATCCGGACTTCTCCAATGAGCGGGATTTCTGCCGCGGATTTCTGCAGGTGCTGGAGGGAACGGACTGCCGGATCACCCACATCCAGACCGATCTGTTCCGCAGATACCAGCACATTATCCAGCTGGTGGGAAAGTCCATGCCCCAGGCGTTCTTTATCTCCAACTATGGGTTCGCAGAAAGCGTGAAGGATATCTGCTCCACCTTTTTCGGGCAGGACATGAAGCCGGCCATTTACACCGTCTCCCCCACCTTCACCATGCCGGAGAATGATTTTGTAAAATACGAGATGAATTACCGGCAGCTGGGCAAGATCGCCGCCGAGACGCTGATCAAAGGCGCTCCTGCAGATCGTGCCGCCGCTTCCCGGCAGATCCTCAAAGGCAGCGGTTTCCGGGACTGGTATTCCAACATCATTGTCTCCAAAGCATGCCCGGCCCTGAACATCATTACCCTGGACAGCCCGGAGGCTTACATCATGCAGAACTTTTCCCGGCTCTACACCCGCAAAAGCGGCATCCCGGTAAATGTGTGCATTTTTTCCTACGACGAGATCTACGAGACCTTTAACAGCCTTTCCCATTCCTCCAACTACGATGTGATCCGCCTGGACGTGACCTGGCTGTCCTGGTTTTCAGAAAAGCTTTTGACGCCCTTAACCCAGATCGACGCCGATATCAGCCAGTGTCTCTCGGACTTTCTGGATGGTACGCCGGAGAACTACGCTATGGTCCATGAGGAGGTCTACACCCTGCCCTCCACCCCCAGCGTACAGATCCTGTTCTATCGGAAGGATCTGTTTGAAAGCCCCATCTACAAGCGGATGTACTTTGAACAGTTCCGATCCGAGCTGCGCCCGCCCCGGACCTTTGCCGAATTCAACCAGATCGCCGCGTTCTTTACCAAACGGCTTAACCCGGCTTCTCCTGTGGATTACGGCGCCACCGTTACCCTGGGCTCCACCGGCGTGGCCGGTTCCGAATACCTGGCCCGGCTCTTTGCCCGGCAGGAAAATCTCTACAGCGATAACCGGGAGATCCGCCTGGACTCCCCGGCCGCCCTGGATGCCCTGCGGGAGCTGATCCGGCTCAGGCAGTACACCTCGCCGGACTTTTGCTCCTGGTGGACCAACACAGCCCGGGCCTTTGCCTCGGGAAGCTTTGCCATGTCCATCCTTTACAGCAACTATGCCAGCGGCCTGCTGGACCACGCCTCGCGCGTCGTGGGAAACATCGGCTATGCCATGATCCCCGGCTCCAACCCCTTGATCGGCGGCGGAAGCCTGGGCGTCTCCCGGTTTTCCAGGCACCCAAGGGAGGCACTGTCCTTTATCAAATGGATGTGCAGCGAGCCCATCTCCTCTGCGGCCGCCCTTTTGGGAAGCACGTCTCCCTGCCGGCTGACCTATGAGAATTACGAGGTGGTCAACAATTTCCCCTGGATGAACCTGGCCAAAAAATGCTTCCCTCTCTCCAGGGGCAACCGGATCCCCCGGGAGGCAGGCATTCCTTTTGATGAGCGAAAATTCTTGAGCATCCTGGGGATGTCTGTGAAAAATGCCTACAGCTGCGTAACCTCCCCGGAGGAGGCGCTGCGGTCCGCACAGGAGCAGTTTGCGGCCCATTTCCAGACGCGCTTTTAATCCGGCACAGCCCGCAATGATCCCATTATACGCACGAAGGGACGGCCGCCCGCAGGCTTCCGTCCCTCGTTCTCTTTTGTATTCTCTAGATTCGTTCTTCGGTATGTTTCGATCCTTTTGTACCTAGCGTATCTTCTTTTGTGCCCAGCGTCCTTCTTTCGTACTCTGCGCAGCTTCTTTTGTACCTAACTGATCTTTCGTATCTATATATAAGAAGAAATTCTTATATATCACATATCTTCCCAGTAGCTCCAATCCGGTTCCTCAGGGCTCCGGTACTCAGCGTTGTCGCCTACCGGCTCCTCGTCCTCTTCTAAAAGGATGCCGCTGCTGCTGGTCTTATACTTGACGCCGTCCCGATCCTTCACTGTCGTGCCTTTTGCGATCCGGCCGGAGGTGTTGACTACATAGTTCCTGCCGTCTACCGTGATCACTTCGTAGCGGGATCCGGAATCCGCGGTCTGAAGGCGTCCCATATAATATAGGTAGTTATCGTATACTCCGGTGTATCCCCGGCCAGTGGAGGTGAAGTAATACTGGTGGGTATCGCCGCCCTCGTCGATCTTCACCTTCCCTTTGATCATGCTGCTCTGCTCCCGGGTACCGAAGTAGTATGCGGTATACTCTGACTCATCGCTGTTGGTGTAGACCTTCCGCAGACCGTATACCGGGACGCCGTTCGTCCCGAACAGATAGGTATTGCCATTGATCCGCTTCAGATCCTTGGTGGTGGCGGAATCAAAATCCGGTCCCACCTCAGGCTCTCCCTTATTGTTAAAATAGAACCACTCTACCTCGTGGCTGTACTGGTTCTCCACATCCTCCGGCGGCTGGATGGAATACCATCCGGTCCGCACCTGCCCGTTGGGGTCCACATAGCGGTAATCCTCGATATTCTCCGAGTCGTCTCCGGTCACGCACACCCAGCCGGTCTGCATGGCGCCGTCTTCCCGCAGGCAGTAGTATACGCCGTTGATCTTCTTCTGCTTGATATTGTCATCGTCGTCGTCCGGGACTGTCTTCTTGCCGTTGCTGGAAAAATAGTACCAGTAGCGGCCGTCGTTGTCCTGGTACTCGTAAGGGCCGGTATAATCGTCGTCCTCATCCGCATACTCTTCCGGCGGATAAAGCTTCTGCCAGCCGGTCTGCATCACGCCGTTCTGATCGCAGTAATACATATCATCCAGGATCCAGCCGGTCTGCATCTCTCCCGTATCCCCAAAATAATACCAGTTGTTGTTGATCTTCTCCCAGCGCTCCTTCAGACACTTGCCGGTGCTGTTGAAATAATACCAGACATAACCGGAGTCACTGTTAGAATCTGTCACCTGGAGCCACTTGTCAGCTACCATGATCCCGTTGGAATCCACGTAGTAATCGTCGTTGTCCACCCAGGTATCCACAGCCATCACGCCGTTGCCGTTGACATATCTCCACAGCCCGTCATTCCCCTGGCGCCACACGTTGTACTGGCGGTTCCCTGCAGCGTTGTAGTACGCCCAGTTGTTCCCCTCCTGTACCCAGCCGGCGGCTGCCATGGCGGTGATCCCCGCCCAGCCAAGACTCATCCCTGCCGCAAGGGCCAGGACTGCCAAGCCTTTCTTTTTCATAAAACTGCTCCTTTGTCTCATTCCATAGTATATCTAAACTTTATTGTAACAACATATAGGGAATTATTCAACAAAAAATTCCAAAAAGTTCTTACGATTTTCTGGCTTTTTCTGCCAGATCCGACACGGGCCGCTCTGTTCCGTCCCGTTCCGCGAACAGATCCCTGCCCTTAGCCCCAAAGGGGTGGCCGTCCTTTACAGCCTGTCCTTTACAGCGCAGTCAGGCAGCCGAGCGGCCAACTTCCAAGAATGTAAGTTTTCCGCAATCCTTCGTCTTCCGCGATCCTTCGTCTTCCGGGAGCCTTCGTCTCCTGGGAATCGCTTGACGTTTCTGCCCGTATGCCAGTATAATAAGGACACATAAGAATATAGCGATCCTATATGGAAAATACCGCAAAATGAAGAAAAGAAAGGCTGGATATCATATGTGGCTGGCAGATAATTGGAAAGACTATCAGATCCTGGACTGCTCTAAGGGAGAAAAGCTGGAGCGCTGGGGGGACTATCTCCTGGTCCGCCCGGACCCCCAGGTCATTTGGAATACCCCGCGGGACCACCGGGGATGGCGCCGTCCCAACGGGCATTATCATCGGAGCGCCAAGGGCGGCGGTGAGTGGGAGTTCTTCGACCTGCCCCAGCAGTGGTCCATCTCCTACGGCCCGCTGGTTTTCAACCTAAAGCCCTTCAGCTTTAAGCATACGGGCTTATTCCCGGAGCAGGCAGTGAACTGGGACTGGTTCGGCGAGAAGATCCGGAATTCCGGACGGCCGGTAAAGGTCCTGAACCTATTCGCCTACACCGGCGGGGCGACCCTGGCCGCGGCGGCGGCAGGAGCCTCCGTCACCCATGTGGACGCCTCCAAGGGCATGGTGGGATGGGCCAAGGAGAACGCGGTGTCCTCCGGTCTTGCCGACGCTCCGATCCGCTGGCTGGTGGACGACTGCGTGAAGTTCGTGGAGCGGGAGATCCGCCGGGGAAACCACTACGACGGCATCATCATGGATCCGCCCTCCTACGGCCGGGGCCCCAAGGGGGAGATCTGGAAGATCGAGGACGCGATCCATCCCCTGATCCAGCTGTCGGTCCAGCTCTTGTCCGACGATCCGCTGTTTTTCTTAGTCAATTCCTACACCACGGGCCTGGCCCCGGCAGTGCTGACCTATATGATGTCTACGGAGATCCTGCCGAAGTTCGGCGGCAAGGTGGAAGCCCAGGAGATCGGCCTTCCTGTGAAAGAAAGCGGACTGGTCCTGCCCTGCGGGGCGTCGGGACGGTGGGCGCGGTAGAAGGGGGCGGCTGGGAGAGAGATCCCTATCCGGAGAGAATTCCTTATAAAGCAGAAAGGGGCGCGGAAACGCGCCCTGTTTTTGTTTTACAATTTTCTTTACCTGATCAGTCCGTCTACGATCTTAGGATCGCAGCTTCTTATTCTACCCTGCTCTCTTCCCGTCTCACCTGTTCCAGGTAATCCGCGTCCTTCGCCTTATGCCGTGGGATGAACCTTCTGGCAAACCGACCCTTTCCCCGGCTTTTCACATAGAAAAATCCGATGATGGAGAATACCACCGCGCCGATAAAGTTCACGAACAGATCCTCCATGGTGTCGATCAGGCCGATATCCAGATAGCCGCCCAATCCCAGCGGCTCTCCATGGATCAGGACCTCCTCAATATTCCGGATATGATACACCTTCGTCCCTCCCGCCGGGTCCAGCATCACCGTAGAAATGCTGTTGATGATCGTATCCTTCTGCATATCCGTATGAGCCAGCATATCCATGCCAAATTCAAAAAACTCCCACAGTACGCCGATGGTCATGGAAAAGCAGAACGCCACGATCGCCATGTAAAGGGGCGACAGCTGGAAATGATCGTGCCGCTCCCGGTTCAGGATATCCACCAGGGAGAATCCGATCGCCGCCGCCAAAAATCCGTTCATCGTATGCAGGACCGTATCCCAATACGGGTATTTGGTGTAATACGATCCGATCTCCCCCAGGATCTCCGCCGCAAAGATGAACACCAGGATGATGATCTCCAGTGTAGTAGGGAACTCGATCTTTAACTCCACCTGCAAAAAGCTGGGCACCGTCAGCAGAAGCAGCGTCAGCACACAGTAGAATACATGTTCATAGTTGCGGTTCAGGATCTGCAGCACCATCACCAGGATCACCAGGGCACGCAGTACCAGATAAACGGCAAACGAGCTTTTGTGCTCCGCGATCTCCAGTTTCACCGCCTTCATCCGTAGCCCCCACCAGCCCTTCGGGTGCTTCCGCTTCCTCTCCTTTGAGTTCTTCATCTGATTCCTTATCCTCCTTGGTCACGCTGTTTTCCAATCTGCCCTGGAGCCGCAGCCAGCCTAAGCTCGCCGCAGCCAGTCTCAGCCCATCTCCGGCCGGTCCTGCTCTCCTTGTCCTGTCTGCTCCTGTCCCGCCTGCTCCTGCCCTGGCTGTGCCTGTCCCGCCTGCTCCGGCATCGTCTCCATCCATTCCAGCTTCACCTGCAGGATCCGCCTCAGAGACTGGTCCAGCCGCTCCTCTGTCAGCCTGCCGGACGCCACAGCCTGTAACACGCCCTCGTAGGCTTCTTCAAAATCCTCCGGCATCAGGATCAGATCCACCCCGGCCTCCAGTGCCTTGACCGCCGCCTCCCCAGAGCCATACTGCTGAACGACGGCGCCCATATTCATGGCGTCTGTGATCACGATCTCTTCATACCCCATCTGCTCCCGCAGGACCTGTGTGATCATCACCGGCGACAGAGACGCCGGAGTCCCGTCCGGTACAATGCTCGGCAGAGAAATGTGTCCCGCCATGATGAACCGTACTCCCGTATCGATGGCCCGCTGGAACGGGACCAGCTCGCACGCCTTTAGCTCCTCTAACGTCTTATCTGTATAGGCATACCCTTCATGCGTATCTCCCGCAGTGGCTCCATGTCCGGGAAAATGCTTCCACACGCTGAAGATCCCCTGCTCCTTGAGTCCTTCGGACACTGCCAGCGCCATATCTGCCGCCAGCTCCGGATCGCTGCCAAAGGAACGCTTTTTCACCACCGTATTCTCCGGATTGCTGAGCACATCGGCATCCGGAGCAAAATCCACAGAAAAGCCCAGCTCCGCCAGATATCCTCCGATGATCCGGCCCACTTCCCCGGCCCGCTCTACGCTGCCGGACGCGCCCACCTGAGCCATATCCTCGATCACCGGCACATCAAAGCGTCCGCTTCCGCCGATCCGGGCCACGCTGCCCCCTTCTTCATCCACCGTCAAAAACGCCGGGATCCCCAGCCGTTCCATGCTCATGGCCTGGGTATCCGCCAGAAGCGCCTTGGTCTGTTCCGCTGAGATCAGATTATCCCGCATATAGACAAAACCGCCTACCGGCATCTCCCCAAAGGTCTGCCGGGCCGTCTCGCTCAATTCCGTCACCAGCCCTTCCTCCTCTGGCTCCAATACCTCCGGGAGGACGATAAACAGCTGGGCCGCCTTTTCCTCTATGCTCATAGAATCCAGGATCTCAGCCATCCGGGAATCTCTCTCTGCAGAGGGATCCATATCCGTTTGTTCCGCTTCTGACTCGGCCATCTGCCCTGTTTCGCTGGCCGCTCCAGCTGGAGCCGATCCTGGCTCATCCGCCGCATATCCGGTCTGGTTCCCGTCCTCCGCCAGGATCCGCTGAGGTCCGCCGCCGCATCCCGCACACAGCCCCATCATCAGACCGGCCCACGCCAGGATCCGGCCCCATCTTGTCCATCTCATCATATCTGTTCACTCCTGTCTTTTAGATTCCTGCGTTCCTCGCCATAGCGGGCTTCCTCATCCGTTCTGTATGGATTAACATGATACCATGTTTTTGGACTCCCGGCAAGACCGCAAGTCTCTCGCCCAAAAGAAAAAAGCAGAAAAAAAGCACCCCCTCCGGCCGTTCCTCCGGCCTCCAGGGG
>DVLJ01000088.1 GCA_018715565.1 Candidatus Ventrimonas merdavium | reverse complement strand
GAGACCTCCGCCGCCGCATCGGATGCGGAGACGGCCAGCGCTGCGGTCTCTGAGGATGAGTCTGCTGAGAGCGCGGATGCGGGAGTGGATGCTTCTGCTCCGGCAGGCGATACCCTGGTGGTATATTTCTCTGCAACGGGGAATACAGAGCGGGTTGCCCAGATGATCGGGGAGGTTACAGGCGGCGCCCTGTTTGAACTGGAGCCGGTGGAGCCGTACACAGAGGAAGACCTTAACTATCGGGACAGCAGCAGCCGCACATCCCTGGAGTATGCGGATGAGAGCCTGCGGGATGTGGAGCTGGCGGCGGATACCGTGGACGGATGGGCTGATATTTCCACCGTGTATGTAGGATACCCCATCTGGTGGGGCCTGGCCGCGTGGCCGGTAGACACCTTTGTAAAGGCCAATGATTTTATCGGGAAAACGGTCATCCCCTTCTGTACCTCCGGAAGCTCCGGCATTGGCTCCAGCGGACAGCGGCTAGAAGAGATGGCTGGTGCAGGAACATGGCTGGAGGGAACACGGTTCGGCTCCGGCGTGACCGAGGATGAGGTCCAGGCGTGGGTGGAAAGCCTGGGGCTGTAGCTTCCCCAGAACAGATCTGGAGCGGGACGGAGAATTCCGCAAGCAGGGAAAACGTGAGTCTGAGAGTTTCTGATTCCGCTTTGCCGGATTTATGGTATACTGATAACAGTGCAGAACCAGGAAGGAGCGGCAGGATTGGATTACGAAAAGTTAATACAGAAACGGGATCAGCTCCTTGCCAATGGTTTTCCGGCTGTCTCGATCGCGAAAGAAAACCGGCTGGAATACTTTACTACAATGGAGGCTTATGCGGCAGAGGGAGATCTGAGTCCCTTTGCTGAAATGATCGCAGGGCTGGTGGACCAGCAGCTGGATCGCTACCTGGCCATGGATCAGCCGGTTCGGAGGATGGAGCACAGACAAGATATGTAAATATACAGAAATCTGCGCCGGATGCAGAACGTGTCCGGCGATCTCTGTAGTGATTTATCTAAATGACCGAGGGAACGCCCATAAAAAGAATGAGAAAATAAAGAGTGTCTGACGGAAAATATCAGATTTATACCACAAGTATAATGACAAATCTCCTGTCCTGTGTTATAGTGAGGGCAGATCGTGATTCATCATTGAAAGAGCAAACAAAAACGGAAGTTTCCATCTGGAAAAGGTTCCGGGAAAGGAAAGACCATCATGGCAGCTATGATCAGAATGCATCAGACTCTTGAACGCAGCAGTGACGCACTGAAAAGAGATTCATTTCAGCGCGTTGTTTTGTGGTACTCAGATGATGCAGGGATTAGGCGAAGGCTGTGGTGATGCCGGACGATATCAAGCTGCCGGATAGCAGCGGATAATACTGTGGAATGTTGGAAACAGGCCGGAATAACCATGCTGGATGACGGAATGATTCCGTGAGAGCAGGACCGCTTACCTCATCTGAGGCAGGCGGTTTTTTGTTTTATGGAAATCAAAGAAAATCAAGAAGGAGATTTGGAACATGATAGAGATCAAAGGAAAAGCCAGCACGGCGATCTGCTACGCCAGCGTCGTTGAGGACGAGGCGATCGCCCAGATCCGCCGGATGTGCGATCATGCATTTACCGAGGGGAGCCGGATCCGGATCATGCCGGACGTGCATGCGGGAAAGGGCTGTACCATCGGGACCACGATGACGGTCACAGATAAGGCTGTGCCCAATGTAGTGGGTGTGGACATCGGCTGCGGGATGTATACCGTAAGCCTGGGAGCCGGAGACCTGGATCTGCCGCGGATCGACGAGGCGACCCATGGGATCCCCTACGGCATGCAGGTGTGGGAGGGCCGCCAGGAGCGGTTTGACTTAACCGTGCTGCGCTGTTACCGGCAGCTGCGGGATACGAAGCGGCTGGAGCGGAGCCTGGGGACGCTGGGGGGAGGAAACCATTTTATCGAGGTAGACCGGGCCTCAGACGGAACCTATTACCTGGTGATCCATTCCGGAAGCCGGAACCTGGGAAAGCAGGTGGCGGAGTATTATCAGCAGCTGGCCATTGACTTAAATAAGGGGAAGGAGGATTATTTCCGGCAGCGGGATGAGATCATCCGGACCTATAAGGAGCAGGGGCGAAGAAAGGAGATCCAGGCGGCGTTAAAGGCCATTGCCTGGAGCGCCAGAGAGACGACGGTTCCGGAGGATCTCTGCTATCTGTACGGAAGCTATCTGGAGGATTACCTCCATGACGTGGAGATCTGCCAGCAGTTTGCCAGACGGAACCGGGAGAAAATGGCGGAGATCCTGCTGGAGCGGACTGGGATGACCGGCGGAGAGGCGTTTCACACGATCCACAACTATATTGACACCAGGGAGATGATCCTGAGAAAAGGAGCGATCGCGGCCCATGCGGGAGAGAAGGTGCTGATCCCCATCAACATGCGGGACGGTAGCGTGCTGGCGGTGGGAAAAGGAAATCCTGAGTGGAACTATTCCGCTCCTCACGGAGCCGGGCGGGTCATGTCCCGGCGGATGGCCCAGGAGAAACTGAGCATGGAGGAGTACCGGCGGGAGATGGCCGGGGTCTACACCACCTCGGTCAACGAGGCCACCTTAGATGAGGCGCCTATGGCGTATAAATCCCTGAAGGATATCATCGATGTGATTGGGGATTCCGTAGAGATCATCGACATTATGAAACCCGTTTATAATTTTAAGGCGTCCTGACCGGACAGTCCAGCTTTCTGGCCTGCTCCGGGCAGGATTCCGGAACAGGAGGAAAACATGACAACCATACCAGTGATCGACATGGCGCTGACCGGCCGGAATATCGTAAAGCTGAGGACCGACCGGGGATTATCCGTCAGCAGGCTGCAGCAGATCCTGGGCTTTGCCACGCCCCAGGCGATCTACAAGTGGCAGCGCGGGATGGCGCTGCCCACGATCGATAATCTGGTGGTCCTGGCGGCAGTATTCGGAGTGACCACGGACGAGATCATCGTGACCAAGGCGGCGGACGGCCGGATCAGCGCATGAGTGCGGCCGGACCGGAACTGCAGGCACGGGAGAGGCGGGAGATTCTTATGAAAGAACTGGATTATTTTACAATAGACGGAGCCATCGGCTGGAACCAGGACTGGTTTAAGGAATGGTGGATGAACAAGGGCGGGTGCGCCGCAGTGACAGCCTGTGATCTCTGCCTGTACCTGGCCCGGAAGAAGGGGCTTGCGGCCTTGTATCCCTTTGACGCGGCCCATCCCCGGAAGGAGGATTATCTGTTGTTTTCTGATATCATGAAGCCCTATCTGCGTCCGCGGTGGAGCGGGATTGATACGCTGGATATCTACCTTTCCGGCTTGTCGGCGTATTTGGCGGATATTGGGATTTCCTGCATCAAAGGAACAGGACTGCCGGGAACTGCGCCGTGGCAGGAAGCGGCGGATCTGGTCCGGCGGCAGATCGACGCCGGCATCCCGGTGCCCTGTTTGCTCTTGCATCACAAAGACCCCGCGTTCGACGATTTCCAGTGGCATTGGTTCAACCTGGCCGGATACGAGGAATTTGACGGGGAGTTTCATGTGAAAGCCATCACCTACGGCACGTTTTTCTGGATGGACTTAAAAGCGCTGTGGGATACGGGGCACCGCAGGAAGGGCGGGCTGGTTGAGATTACCATAGAAGAAAGCGGTGTTGGAGGAAAGAGCCACGCAAAGGCTCAGGGCTGAAAGAAAGGGGGCTGAAAGAGAAGGGGATAAAAGAGAAGGGGCTGATAAGAGAGAGGCTGCAGGTTCCCTGAGGATGAAACAGATCACAGGCAACCTGCAGCCTTATGTAATATTTGGCGGAGACTTTAATTTACAGCAATAAAATGATACTGCCAGGCGTTATATTCTCCCGGTACCACCGGCACTGGGAATCCGGTATGCATCAGCGCGCTCCCGGGGAACAGACGGCCAGAGCTTAACTCCTGGTACTGGCGTTTTGGATCTAAGCCCATACATCGGATATGGGGTACAGGACAGTTGGCATGGGTATCCAGAGTCACGATGTTCAGCAGCATTTCCTGCCGGTCCGGGCTGACAAAGGACCAGGCGGCAGAGTCCGGATGGCGGGACGGTTCGTGGAGCCGGTAGTAAAGGCCGTCCTGAATCAGGCTCCAGCAGTCCTTCCAGGTGCGGATCTGCTCCCGCACCTCTTCTTTTTCCCGGTCCGTCAGATGGTTGAGATCCAGCTCGAAACCGAAGCTGCCAGCCATGGCGACTATCCCGCGTGTATGAAGGCTGACAGAACGGCCGGTCTGATGGTTGGGAACAGCGGAAACGTGGGAGCCTACGGCGGATACGGGATAACCAAAGGAAGTGCCGTGCTGGATCTGGATCCGTTCGATGGCATCGGTGTCGTCGCTGCACCAGATCTGAGGGGTGTAGTACAGCATGCCGGCGTCAAAACGCCCGCCGCCGCCGTTGCAGCCCTCGATCAGCAGGTCCGGGAACCGGGCGGACAGCCGTTCCAGGAAATCATAGACTCCAAGGACATACCGGTGCATGATCGTTCCGTAGTTCTGATAACCGGACACAGCGGTGTATACGTCGCTGATGCTGCGGTTCATGTCCATTTTGATATACTCGATCCTTGCGCCTGCGATCACCTGAGAAATGGCTTCCAGCACATGGTCCACGATCTCTTTTCTGGAGAAATCCAGGACCAGCTGGTTGCGGCCCATCACCGGCTTCCGCCCCGGGATCTGGAACGCCCAGTCGGGATGCTGCCGGTAAAGGGCACTGTCTTCATTCACCATTTCCGGCTCGATCCATAGGCCGAACTGCATGCCCATCCGGTGGATCTGGTGGGAAAGATCGGCCAGGGTCATGTCCAGCTTTTCCTCGTTTACGATCCAGTCTCCCAGCCCGCTGTTGTCGTCATTGCGGACGCCGAACCAGCCGTCGTCCAGAACAAACAGTTCTACGCCCAAGCTGGCGGCCTCCCTGGCGATATCCAGGAGACGTTTTCCGTCAAAATCATAATAGGTAGCTTCCCAGTTGTTCAGCAGGACCGGCCTTCTCACATCCCGGAACCGCCCCCGGCATACATGGCGCCGGATGAGCCGGTGGAAGATGTGGGATAAATGGGCCAGCCCCTTGCCGGAATAGGCCATGGCAGCCTCCGGGCTGAAGAAAACCTCACCTGGAGCCAGGGGGTAGTCAAACATCTCCGGGAGCAGGCCAATCTGCAGCCGGGCCTGATGGAACTGGTCCTTCTCCGCCTCACACCAGAAATTGCCGCTGTACAGCAGGGAGACGCCCCAACAGCAGCCGGAACGCTCCGTGGTCTCCGGGCGGGTCAGGATCACAAAGGGATTGTGCTGGTGGCTGGAGGAGCCCCGGCGGCTGCCAAAACCCTGGCTGCCGTGGCAGAGGGGCGTCCGCTCCGCCATCCGTTCCATAGCGTGCCGTCCGTAAAAATGGAGCAGTTCATAGTCGCCGTCCAGGAAGTCCAGAGACATGCTGGCAGCCTTGTTAAGGAAGATGGGCTCGGTTCCGTTATTCTTCACCACGGCGCAGCGGGTGATCACATCCAGCTTCGGCAGCACGCCATAGAGCAGGGTCACTTCCACACCGGAAGCCTTGTCCTCCAGGAGGACTTCCACCGTATAGGCTTCCTGATCTCCGGCATAGACCGCAGGCAGTCCTGGAATCGCGTATTTGCCGGGAACGGTCCGGCTGCTTTGATAGCGCAGGTCTGCGGCAAACACCCCGTCTGCCGTCCGCATCCGGAAAGCAGGACTGCGGTGATCGCCGTTTCCATAACAGGGATATTCCAGAGGCAGGTAGTCCATGGAAATCTCACGCTGGTCCCGCAGTTCATAAGGGTTGGCGGAAAAGCCCCGGTCATAGTAGGACAGAAAGCCGTCCATCTCTCCCTCCGCCTTAGGACCGTAATAGAGATGGAGCAAAAATCCATGTTCCAGAATTCCCATCTGGTAGGTAGTGTGTTTGGTGTGTAATGTAATGGTTTCCATAGATGGTTCCTCGTCTTTCCAGTGGATTGGTAGTGCACGTGGGCAAAAAGGATACAGAAGGCCGGTCCCGCCAGGGCAGGCGGGCCGGCCTCAGTTGGGGAATTTATTTTCCTCCGGTCATAGCTACGCCCTGGATGAACTGCCGCTGGAAGATCAGATACAGAACGACCATAGGCAGCATGGCCAGCAGGGAACCGGCCATCAGGACCGGGTAGTTGGTGCTGAACTGTCCGTTCAGCGTGGACAGTCCGGCAGACAGCGTGGTGTGGTTGATGTTCGTGTTGACGATCAGCGGCCACATCAGGTCTGTGTAGGCAAACACCGCAGTAAATACAGAGAGTGCGGCTACGGAAGATTTGGTAAGGGGCAGGAGTACCCGGGTAAAGGTCTGCCACCGGCTGCAGCCGTCTAGGTAAGCGGCCTCGGAGATCTCATCGGGGATGCCCATATAGGTCTGCCGCAGGAAAAAGGTTCCGAAAGCACTGACCAGTCCTGGAAATACCAGGGCAAAGATGGTGTCCGTCAGTCCGGCCCGGGCAAGGATCTGGTACTGGGGAATGATGAAGATCTGCCCTGGGATCATCTGCTGGACAATGATGATGGTGAACAGGATATTTTTTCCCTTAAAGTCCAGCTTGGCAAAGGCGTATCCGGCCATGGAGCAGAACGCCACGGCACAGAGTACCCGGAACAGGATCATCAGGGCGGTGTTCAGATACAGGTGTCCGAACGGCAGCATATCTACGGCATTCTGGAACGAGCTTAGGTTCCATTGGGCCGGCAGAATGGTGGGCGGGATCTGGAGTACCTCCGCATTGGTCTTAAACGCGGTCAGGATCATCCACACAAAGGGAAAGATCATGATCACAGAGCCGATGCCCAGAGCCAGATAAACGCCAGCAGTAGAATATCTTCTTTTCTTTTTCATGATGCTTCCTCCTTTTAAACCTCATAGTTGACCCATTTTTTCTGGCCCAGGAACTGGATCGCAGTCACCACCGCAATGATCAGCACGGTCCAGATAACGATGGCTGAAGCGTATCCCCGGTTGCCGGACACAAAGGACTCCCGGTAGAACAGGTAGATCAGGGACTGGGCCTTGCTCAGGGCTGGGTTGCCCTCGCCTACCATCATATAGATCAGGTCATAGACCTTTAAGGACGCCATAAGCCGCATGATCAGCACCACGAACAGGGTGGGGGACACCATAGGCAGGGTAATGTGGAGGAACTGCTGGAACTTGGTAGCTCCGTCCAGGCTGGCCGCCTCATAGTAGCTCTTAGCGATGTTCTGGAGGCCGGACAGAAGCAGGACTGCGTCGTAGCCCAGAGAACTCCAGATGGAGACGATGGCCACGGTGATGATGATCAGGTTCGGATCCGTGATCCAGTTGGCATGGATATGGAAAATGGTATTGATGATGCCGTACTCTGAGTTGAACATCCATTTCCAGACCATGGCCACTGCCGCAGGCGCTACGACCATCGGCAGGAAGAATACGGCCCGGAAAAAGACCTTGCCCCGGATCGGCGAGTTCAGCAGGGCGGCCACGACCAGAGCCAGTCCTACCCCTACAGGGACGGTCAGGAAACAAAACAGCAGGGTGTTCCAGGTGGCCCGCCAGAATTCCCGGCTGGCCAGCATGGTGGCGTAGTTGCCCAGGCCCACAAAATCATAGGAACCGAAGGCTTTGGCTGAGGTAAAGCTTAAATATACCGTCTGCAGGAACGGATACACGTTCAGGATAAACAGACCGATGATCACAGGAGCCACCAGGGTGTATCCCCATTTCTGCTCCTGGGCTTTCTTGGTACTTATTTTCATAATAATTTCCCCTTTCCCGTCAGGGGTAGTGTCAAATCTACTACCTGTTTTTTGTTCCAAAATCTAATAAAACCTTGATTTTTAGGGAAATCTGCAATAAAAAGAGCATTG
>DVLJ01000087.1 GCA_018715565.1 Candidatus Ventrimonas merdavium | reverse complement strand
CCGCGAGGATGCACACTCCGCGCAGAGGAATATGGCTGCTGACGCAGCCGCGCTCCGGCGCGAGTGTGCGCCAGGCGCACACTTTTTTGTTTTTTCGGCAGATTCTCTTTTTTGAATCTGCTGATATTTTTTGCTAATAGCGTTACAGCTTATCAGCAAACGGGATGGACTGACGAACTTCTGAGCGTTTGTCCCCGTCCAGGATGTGGGCGCAGCTGAAAGCTATTGTCAGGCGCAATAACATCCGGGATGGGATCAAGCAGCGCAATATCCGGGACTTTCTTTTGCAGAAGGACAGGATTTACAGGATTTTCAAAAATCTCCGATAATTTCCCTTGACAAAAGCGAGAACCTGTTATACAATATCTTCGTTGCCCGTTAAGCGAGGCATTCTTCCTCGATAGCTCAGTCGGTAGAGCACGCGGCTGTTAACCGCGCTGTCGTAGGTTCAAGTCCTACTCGGGGAGCTTTTGCATAGATGATATGCAGATCCGGCCCCATGGTCAAGCGGTTAAGACATCGCCCTTTCACGGCGGTAACACGAGTTCGAATCTCGTTGGGGTCATTTGCCGGAATAAATATTTTTCCGGTGAATATATATTGAATATGGCGACATAGCCAAGTGGTAAGGCGTGGGTCTGCAACACCCTGATCACCAGTTCAAATCTGGTTGTCGCCTCTGTGAGAGAGCCTCAGAAACCTTGTAAGATCAAGGGTTCTGAGGTTTTTCTTTTGTGGATTTTGTGCTTGCGCTTGTTTGCGTAGATTTTTTGAGGTAAAATGGGGGCTTCTAAGGTGCCTGTTTGCAGCGGTGACCGAAAACGTTCTGACAATAAGTGTACCAATGTTGTTGGATTATATATGATAACTCTCACATTTGTGTTAGAATCATTCTAGGGATAACCAGAGTAAATTTTAGAAGAGAGAAGATTATGGATGGGCTTTTTTCCATGCATTACAGGGATAGTGGAAAAAGCGGTGATGAAAGTGGTACGAAAAGTAGACAGAAAAGGACCTATCATGCTTGGGACGACAATTTCTTTTGCTGCATGCAATGTAGGATTATTTTTCTCTGGAACTGTTCTGAGTCTTTCAAGAATTTTAAATACGATTATTGCAGAAAATCAATATAAAATAATTTTACATTAAATAGAGCGTAAGACATTTTAATGCTTATGTAAAAAGGCGCTTATGGGCGTCTTTTTACATAAGTCCTGATATGCCGCAGCAGAGGAGTGATTTTTAATCCAGCTCCTTAAAGAGTTTCTCCAAACAATGCAAAAACGTTTCCGCCGCCTTAGAAAAGATCTGATAACGCTTCCACACGATACAGGCTTCTGCTTCCAGGACCGGGGACAGGGGGCGGAAGCAGAGGTCGCTGTCGCCGGTGGTGTTGATCAGGCGGTCCAGAGCCACGGCGCAGCCCAGGCCCTCGCTGACCAGCAGGGAGGCGTTGAAGATCAGGTTATAGGTGGCGACTACATTCAGCTGGATGCTGGGATTTCCGATCCAGCGGGCCAGGTGGTCGTCATCTCCTTTTTGGTGGGAGAGGATGAGGGGCAGGTCCCGGAGATCCTCCGGGGAGATGGTTTCTTTTGCCG
The DNA here is from genome assembly GCA_018715565.1 of Candidatus Ventrimonas merdavium. Taxonomy (GTDB): domain Bacteria; phylum Bacillota; class Clostridia; order Lachnospirales; family Lachnospiraceae; genus Brotaphodocola; species Brotaphodocola merdavium. The sequence continues at coordinate 4,606 of DVLJ01000087.1, read as the reverse complement.
CCAGGGGGCAGTCCCGGCGCATCAGAAGGCCCCAGGTGTCCCGGACGGGCACGGGGAGGGTCTCGTACTTCTGCCGGTCGGCGGAGCCGTAGATCAGGCCGAGATCGATCAGGCCTTTGTCCAGCTGTTCCAGGACAAACAGGGCGTTGCCGCTGGAAATGTGATAGTGGATATCCGGGTACTGGGCCTGCATCTTTTTGGCTGTCTTTGCCAGCAGGCGGATCATATCGGTCTCGCCTGCGCCGATGTAGACGTCCCCGGCAATGGTTTCTTCGGAGCGGGAGATCTCCCGCTCTGTCTTTTGTACCAGATCTAAGATCTCCTCTGCCCGTTTCCACAGGATGATCCCATCCTCGGTCAGGGTTACCTTCCGGGAGCCCTTGGAGCCTCGGATCAGCAGCTGTTTGCCCAGCTCGGCCTCCAGCCCCTTGAGCTGGGTGGAAAGGGTGGGCTGGGATAAATGCAGGGATTCTGCGGCGGCGGAGATATTCTGTTCTCTGGCGACGGCCAGGAAATACTGCAGGACACGCAGTTCCATGGTAGGCCTCCTTCTGTTCTTGGTTTTCTCTGAGTTTGTCTTAGGGTTTATCTTACCGTTTATCTCAGGAATTCAATGAAACTTAGATTTATCCTGGATTCAATTTAGGTCCATGTTACCACAAAACTGCATAGGTTTCAATTATGGAAATGTATCAAATATAAATATTTGCTATTAAAGAAAAGGGGGCATATACTGAAGGTAATCTGATCGGCAGACAGAGTGGATGGAATGAGATAGGAGTGATGGAGATGATGATTGACAGCAGGATCTGGGAACTGGCGGCGGATTCATTTTGGGATATCCTTCTTCCGGGATTGACCGTGACGATCCCGCTGACGGTGCTTTCGTTTTCGTTTGCGTTGGTCATCGCTGTGGCGGCGGCGCTGGTCCAGTTTGCCGGGGTGCCGGTGTTAAAACAGATCGCCCGGTTCTATATCTGGGTGATCCGGGGGACGCCGCTGCTGGTGCAGCTGTTCGTGGTCTTTTATGGACTGCCGAGGCTGGGAATCCTGATCGATGCATTTCCGGCGGCGGTCCTGGTATTTTCGATCAATGAAGGGGCTTACTGTGCGGAGACGATCCGGGCGGCCCTGGCGGCGGTGCCGGCGGGACAGATGGAAGCGGGACTGTGCGTAGGGATGCATTATCTCCAGATCATCCGGCGGATCGTGCTGCCCCAGGCGCTGAAGATCGCATTTCCGTCCCTTTCTAATTCGCTGATCGCTATGGTAAAGGACACGTCTCTTGCCGCGAATATCACAGTGACGGAAATGTTCATGGTCACGCAGCGCATCGTGGCCCGGACCTATGAGCCGCTGGTGCTTTATATCGAAGTGGGAGCGATCTATCTGCTGTTCTGCACGGTGCTGACCCGTGTACAGGCGGTGATGGAGCGGCGGATGAGCCAGCCGGGAGGAAGGAGGCCGCGGGCAAATGTTTAAGATCACAGGGGTGAAGAAAGCCTTTGGCAGCCAGCAGGTGCTGGACGGGATCGGATTTTCGGTGGAAAAGGGAGATGTCATCGCCATCTTAGGACCCAGCGGCTCCGGGAAGACGACGCTGCTGCGCTGTATCAATTTCCTGGAACGGGCGGATGAAGGGACCATGGAGCTGAATGGGCAGGTATGGCGGCTGGGCCGGACTTCCAGACGGGAGGAACGGGAATTTCGCCGGCATACCGGGTTCGTGTTCCAGGATTATAATCTGTTCCTGAACAAGAACGCCCTGGAAAATGTGACGGAGGGGCTGATCCTGGGCCGGGGCATGGAGAAAGCAAAGGCGGAACAGATCGGCCGGGAGGCGCTGGATAAGGTGGGCCTTTCCGACCGGTACGGGTATTATCCCGATCAGCTTTCCGGTGGACAAAAGCAGCGGGTGGCGATCGCAAGGGCTATGGCGGCCGGGCCGGAGCTGCTGCTGTTCGACGAACCGACGTCGGCCCTGGATCCGGAGCTGACGGGGGAGGTGCTGGCGGTCATGCGCCGTCTGGCCCAGGAGGGAATGACCATGCTGGTGGTCACCCACGAGATGAAATTTGCAAAGAATGTGTCCAATAAGGTGATCTTTATGGAACATGGAAGGATCGTGGAGCAGGCGGATTCCAGGACGTTCTTTGCGGATCCGAAGGAAGAACGGACAAAGGCATTTTTGCGGCTGGACCAGGGATGACGGATGAGGCAGCCTGGACAGTTTGGATGTTGGAAGGAGAAAGATGGGATGAAACGGAGATATCAGACAGAACACGGGAATGGAAATGAGAGAAAAGTGGCAGCTGCCGCGGCAGCGGTACTTTTGGCGGCCGCGCTGCCGGCGGCGATGCTGACCGGGTGCGCGGGAGGAGCGCAGAGCGCGGCGCAGGCGGCTGCGGGAAATACGAGGGTGGCTGCGGGAGCGGAGGCAGAAGCAGGAAAAGTGGCTGCGGATGGAGCGCAGACGGAACATGGGAGCCAGGAAGCAGCCGGTCAGGAAGGAGAAAATTCCGGCCAGGAGCAGGATCTTCTTGCCAGGATTCAGGAGCGGGGGACGATCACCATTGCCATGGAGGGCACCTGGGCGCCGTGGACCTACCACGATGAGGCCGACGAGCTGGTGGGGTATGATGTGGAGGTCGGAGAACAGATCGCGGAAAAGCTGGGGGTGGAAGCGGAATTCGTGGAAGGGGAATGGGACGGCCTTTTAGCCGGATTGGACGCCGGGCGCTATGACCTGATGATCAATGGCGTGGACATTACCCCGGAGCGGGCGGAGAAATATGATTTCTCGATTCCCTATGCGTACAACCGCACCGCTGTGATCGTCCGGTCGGATGACGACCGGATCCAGACGATGGAGGATCTGGCGGGGATGCATACGGCAAATACCATTTCCAGCACCTATGCGGAGCTGGCGGAACAGTACGGGGCGGAGGTGACTGGGGTGGACGATCTGAACCAGACCTTTGAGCTGCTGCTGAGCGGGCGGATCGACGCCACGCTGAACGCGGAGGTATCCTATTATGATTACACGAAGGTCCATCCGGAGGCGCCGGTCAAGATCGCCGCGCTGGCGGATGAGGCGACCCAGGTGGCGATCCCTCTGAAAAAGGGGGACGACACCAAGCGCCTGAGGGAGGCAGTGGATCAGGCGCTGGAGGAAATGAGGGAGTCAGGAGCCTTGGCCGCATTGTCGGAGAAGTATTTCGGGGTGGATATCTCCACCCAGGAGGAAGGGGCACAGTAAAACCAGCGCAGATAAAACCAGTGCGGTAAAGCCAATGCGGTAAAACCAATACGGTAAAACCAGCGCAGGGGAGCAGCGCGGAGCGGGGAATGTGGAGATAGCGGCATTTCCGGCGGAGAAAGGAGGAGGGATGCGACATGCGAGGGGGCCAAAGGACCCGGGGGATCCCGGATGCGTATGGATCGGAGGAGGATCTGATCCAGAACCTGCGGGACGCAGGCTGCGGCCAGGAGCAGATCCGTCAGTTTTTGGAGGATCAAAAAGAGAATCAGACACAGGCCCAGCTTACGATGCTGGGCAGGCACCGGGATTGTCTTTTGGAGCGGATCCACGCGGAGGAGCGGCAGATCAGCTGCCTGGATTATCTGGTGTATCAGATCAGCAAAAAATAAGGAGGAGAGGATTGCGTATGAAGAAATTGCAAACGATGATGTTTATTCTTGCGGGCGGGATCGTTCTTACCGCCTGTGGCACGGCTTCCCAGGCGGCTCAGTCGGAGACTGGGACAGCGAGCGCCGTGGTTGTGGCAGGTGCAGGCTCCGGGGTGACTGGGGCGGCAGCAGATCTGTCTGGGCCAGGCGCCGAAACGCAGGAGAATGGAAACAGACAGGAAGAAACGGAGGCGCTCCCCGTAGAGACGATTTCGGGAGAGCAAACAGAGGAAGGAGAGGATACCATGCTGCAGCTTCAGATAGGGGAACATACGCTGACCGCCGTGCTGGAGGATAATTCCTCCGCGGAGGCATTGAAAGAATTGTTGAAAAACGGGCCGGTGACGGTGGAGATGGAGGATTACGCCAATATGGAAAAGGTGGGATCTCTGGGGACAAGCCTGCCAAGAAATGACGTGCCGACCGTGACGGAGGCGGGAGACCTGATCCTTTATCAGGGGAATTCCTTTGTGATCTATTATGATACCAATTCCTGGACATTTACCAGGCTGGGAAAGATCAATGGCGTGTCCGGGGAAGCGTTGAAAGAGATTCTGGGCAGCGGAGATGTTTCGGTGACGCTCTCGTTAACAGGAGATGGCGCGGAGTAGTAGGACGACGGCAGGGATGAACATGGAGCCAGAGGAATCTGGTCCACTTCATCCCTGTTTTTGCTGCAGAAGCACATCTTTGCCTGGAGCCTATTCCATGAGCCGGATACTGCCAGTCAGGAAGCATACGATTATTTTTCCGCGGTATTTTCTGCGGTCCGGACGGAGAATATTCCGTTTGCCTTCTCCCACGATTGCGAGTATTTTTAAAAGCGCTTTACATTATACTTACCCAACATCTATTGATGTATAAAAAAATGTTGTGTATAATATAGAGGGGTGAGAAGAATGAACCTGATCATAAG
>DVLJ01000086.1 GCA_018715565.1 Candidatus Ventrimonas merdavium | reverse complement strand
ATACGGTAGACCTGCTCCAGCATCTCCGCCGCCGTTAAATTCCGCGCCAGCCCGTCTAAGGTGGAGGCGCAGAACCGGCAGCCCATCCGGCAGCCCACCTGGGAGGACACGCAGACCGAATTTCCGTGGTGGTACTGCATCCACACGCTCTCGATCACATGGCCGTCCGCCAGACGGAACAGGTATTTTCGGGTGCCGTCGATCTGGGAGATCTTCCGGTCCGCGATGGACAGGCTCGTCCAGGCAAACCGCTCCTTGATCTGTTCCCGCAGGGCCTTGGACAGGTTCGTCATCTCATCCACATCCGCCGCCAGCTTCTGGTGCATCCACTGGTACACCTGTCCGGCCCGGAAGGGCTTCTCCCCCATCTGCTCCAGCTCCTCTGTCAGCTCCGGCAGATACAGGGACTTGATCTCTTTTTTCTCCAACATGGCTGTTACTCTTTTCTCTGGTTTCTATTTTCTCTGATTTTTGCTTTTTCAGATTTTTACTTTCTCAAATTTCGTGCTTCTCAGAGATCTGTTTTCGGAAAGCCGCGATAAAAAAGCCGTCGCAGGGATCCCTGCCGGGAAGGAGCTGGATATAGCCCTCTCTCAGGCTCTCCGCCTCCACCGCCGGGCTTAGGCGGCCCGCCAGGCTCTCCGGCTCAAACTCCGCAAACTGCTCCAGGAACCAGGCCCTCTGGTCCTCGTTCTCCTGCCTGCTGATGGTGCACGTGCTGTACACCAGCCTTCCGCCAGGCTTGACATACCGGCGCGCCACAGAAAGGATCTCCCGCTGCAGCGCCGCCAGCTCTGCGATCGATCCCGGGGATACCTGGTATTTGATCTCCGGCTTCTTGCCGATGATCCCCAGGCCGGAGCAGGGAAGGTCCGCCAGCACCACGTCTGCCTGTCCCTCCCACTCCGGGTCAAACTCCCGGGCGTCCCAGACCTCTGCCCGGATATTCGTGTATCCGGTCCTTGCGATGTTCTCTTCGATCAGCTCTGCCTTGGCCTCCGTCAGATCCCGGGCCACCACCAGGCCCGTGCCCGCCAGCTGGTCCGCCGCATGGAGGCTCTTGCCGCCGGGGGCGGCGCACACGTCCAGGACCCGGTCCCCCGCCTTGGGAGCAGCCGCCTGACCTGCCAAAAAGGAGCTGGCGTCCTGGACCTGGATCCACCCGTCCACAAATGCGTCCAGGCTCTCCAGATGATCATAGCCGGACAGCTCCAAAAGCTGGGGGGAGAAGGGGCTCTCCGCCACAGCTGCTCCCTGCCGCTCCAGGCTCTCCCGGATCTCCGCCAGAGAGGCCCGGTCCAGATTGCACCGCACCACCGTGGGCGGCGTCTCCAAAAAGGCCCGCAGCATCCCCTCGGTCCGCTCTGCCCCATACCGCTCCTTCCATCTGTCGATGAGCCATCCCGGCATAGAATAGCGCAGGGACCAGTCGGTAAACGCAAATTCCTCCTTCCGGCGGGACACGCTGCGCAGGACTCCGTTCACAAAGCCTTTCAGGCCGTGGAACCGACGTGCTTCCGCCAGCTCCACCGCCTGACTGCAGACCGCCCGGTCCGGGATCCGGTCCATCCAGAGGAGCTGATATACGCTCATCCGCAGGATGGTGCGGATCACCGGCTTCATCTTCTCCACCGGGGTCTTTGATACGCGGTCCAAGACCGCGTCAATGGTCAATCGATATTCCAGGGTGCCCTCCACCACCCGGGTGATCAGGGCACGGTCCTGCTTTTCCAGGTACTGATATTTTTCCAGGGCCTGGCGGAGGATTACATGGCTGTGCCCTCCCTTTTCCAGGACTTCCAAAAGGATATCCAGGATCAGCTCCCGGCTTTTCGTGGGTTTAGTCATCGCGTCTTCGTCCTCCTGCCAGGATCACCAGCCGCAGCAGCTGGAGCAGGGAGGACGCCACCGCCGCCACATAGGTCAGCGCCGCCGCGCCCAGGACCTTTTTCGTCCCGTCCACCTCCTGGCCAGCTAAGATCCCCTGGCTCTCCAGCAGGCGGATCGCCCGGGAAGAGGCGTTGAACTCTACCGGCAGGGTGATCACCTGAAAGGCGATGGCCAGCACGAACAGCCAGATCCCCACCTGGATGAACGGGGTCAGGCCGATGATCAGCCCTAAAATGATCAAAGGCATCGCCAGGGTACTGCCTAAATTGGCCACCGGCACAAAGGCCGACCGCAGCTTCAGCGGCGCATAGCCCACGTTGTGCTGGATCGCATGGCCGCACTCATGGGCCGCCACGCCGATCGCCGCCACCGAGGTCTGGGCGTACACCGCATCAGACAAGTTCACCGTCTTCGTCCTGGGATCGTAGTGGTCTGTCAGGCTGCCGCCCACATGGCGCACCTGCACGTCATAGATCCCCTGGGAACGGAGCAGCCGCTGCGCCGCCTCCGCCCCGGTCATCCCGGTCATGCTGCGCACCCGGGCATACTTGTGGAACGTACTGTTCACCCGGGACGAAGCCAGCATACAGATCACCGCTCCGATGATCACCAGAACGTAGGTCGGATCCCAGACCAGTCCGTATCCATATCCATAATAAGGCATCCTTTATTCGCTCCTTTCCATCACCGCACCGGCCTCCACAGGGAATCCCCGCAGAAACGCCGCCGCATCCATCCGCTTCTTTCCTTCCAGCTGGAGCTCCAGGATCTCTAAGATCCCCCGTCCGGTCTGGACCGTCAGGGAACCGCCTAAGGCGCCAAGCACCGTCCCCGGAGCCGCCTCTGGGACTGCTCCCTGGGGGAGCACCCGGGCCTTCCAGATCTTTAGCATCTTCCCCTGGAGCCTGGTATAGGCGCTGGGCCAGGGGTTCAGCCCCCGCACCAGCCGCTCGATCGTCTCCGCCTCCAGGCTCCAGTCGATGTCGCCCATGGTCTTGGAGATCTTCTTCACATAGGTCGCCTGGCTGTGGTCCTGGGGCTCCGGCACCAGGGTCCCTGCCTCCAGCTTATCCAGCGTAGAAAGGATCAATTCCCCTCCCAGCAGGCTCAGCTTGTCAAACAGGCTCCCTCCGGTCTCATCCGGAGAAAGGGCTACCACCCGCTTCTCCAGCATATCGCCGGTATCCATCTCCACATCCATCTTCATCGTGGTGATGCCGGTCTCCTCATCCCCGTTCAGCACCGCCCACTGGATGGGCGCGGCCCCCCGGTACTTGGGGAGCAGGGATGCGTGGATATTGATGCAGCCGTACTCCGGCACGTCCAAAAGCTCCCTGGAAAGGATCTGCCCAAAGGCAATGACCACCATCACATCCGGATGGAGCGCCCGCATCTCCTCCACAAACGAAGCCTCCCTGGCCCGCACCGGCTGGTAGACCGGGATCCCGTGGGCCAGAGCCACCTCCTTCACCGGCGTCATATGCACTGCCTTCCCCCGCCCGCTGGGCTTGTCCGGCTGGGTAACGACCGCGGCCACCTCATGACGGGAGCCGATCAGGCTCTCCAGGGTGGGCACGGAAAAATCCGGGGTTCCCATAAAAATGATCCGCATGCTTTCCTCCTGTTCCCGGGGCCTAGATCCCCTCGTCCTCCGCCGCTTCCGCGTCCTGGTCCATCAGCTCGCCTTCCACCAGATCCACATACAGCGATCCCTTCAAATGGTCGCACTCATGGCAGATGCACCGGGCCAGCAGCCCGTCTCCGGTGATCTCCACCGGCTCCATCTCCTCGTTCAGCGCCCGCACCACCACATGATCCGGCCGGGTCACCTGGCCGCACTTGCCCGGCACGCTCAAGCAGCCCTCCACGCCGGTCTGGCTCCCGCTGGTCTCTACGATCTCCGGGTTGATCAGCACATACTGTTCCCCGTCCTCCACGTCGATCACCACGATCTGCTTTAAGATCCCCACCTGGGGAGCCGCCAGGCCCACGCCGTTGGCCTCGTACATCGTGTCGAACATGTCCTCGATCAGCTCCCGCGTCCGGGGCGTCATCTCCTTCACCGGCTTGCACGCCTTGGTCAAAATCTCGTCTCCTATGGTCCTCACCTGTCTGATTGCCATCTGTCTACCTGCTTTCTGTTCGTTATTCTTTCTGAAAAACCGTACTACGAAAAATCATACTGGATGGTCAGCCTTCTGCAGCTCTCTGTCTCATCCCAGCGATTCTGGACATACTTCTGGATTTTTATTAGTATATCATAGTTTTCTTGTTTCAAATATAAAATTTTTCTGTAAATATCATTAACTTTGTAAACCGGGGCCGGGACCGGACCGATCACGGCTGTCTCCGCCCCGAACCTGGCCTGGACCGCCCGGCTGACCGCGTCCATGATATGGACCAGCAGTTCCTCATCCTTTCCCGCCGCCTGGATGCTCAGCATATGGCAGGCGGGTGGATAGCCCATCAGCCGCCGAAAGCCCATCTCCTGGCGGTAGAACGCCTCATAGTCCTGTCTGGCCGCCGCCTGGATGCTGTAATGGTCCGGCACATAGGTCTGGATCACCGCAGTGCCTGGCTTCCTCCCCCGGCCCGCCCGGCCCGCCGCCTGCACCAGCAGCTGGAACGTCCGCTCCGCGCTGCGGTAATCCGGGGCGTATAGGGATAAGTCCGCCGCCAGCACCCCCACCAAAGTCACCCCTGGGAAATCATGGCCTTTTACGATCATCTGGGTGCCCAGCAGGATATCCGCCTCCCCTTTGGAAAAAGCGGAAAGGATCGCCTCATGGCCCCCCTTTCTGGAGGTGGTGTCCAGATCCATCCGCAGGATCCGGGCCTGGGGGAAGAGGGCTTTGGCCGCCTCCTCCAGCTTCTGGGTCCCTGTGCCGAACCCTGCCAGATAGGGGGAGCCGCAGGAAGGACAGTGCTTCGGCATCGGGACCGCATAGCCGCAGTAATGGCACACCAGCCGGTCCCGCCCGTGCAGGGTCAGGGTCACGTCACAGTGGGGACATTTGATCGCCTCCCCGCAGGAACGGCAGGACACAAAGGAAGAGTAGCCACGCCGGTTCAGGAAGAGCACGGTCTGCTCCCCCCGGTCCAGCCGGTCTGCGATCAGCTCCTTAAGCCGCCTGCTGAACATGGAGCGGTTGCCCTCCTCCATCTCCCTGCGCAGGTCCACGATCTCCACAGAAGCCGGGGCGCTCCCGGCTCCTGCCCGGCGGTCCAGGACCATCCGTTCATAGATGCCCTCCTCCGCCAGGCGGTAGGCCTCCAGGGACGGAGTGGCCGAACCCATGACAAAGGCGGCGCCGTGCATCCGGCACAGCTGCTCCGCCACCTCTCTGGCATGATACCGGGGCGTCGTCTCGCTTTTATACGCCCCCTCATGCTCCTCGTCCATGACGATCAGTCCCAGATCGGAGAACGGGGTGAACAGGGCGGAGCGGGCCCCGATCATCACCTGGGTCTCCCCCCTTCTGGCCCGCTCGAACTGGTCCCACCGCTCTCCTGCCGACAGCCGGGAGTGCATGACGCTGATCCGCTCCCCGAACCGGCGGTAAAACCGCATCACGGTCTGATAGGTCAGAGAGATCTCCGGGATCAGCACGATCACCTGGCGGCCCCGGTCCAGCACATGCTGGATCATCTCCATGTAGACCTCCGTCTTGCCGCTGCCGGTGATGCCATAGAGCAGCATCGGCTTCTGCTCCGGCGTGCCGAAGGTCTGGCAGAACCGGTCCACGGCCCGGCGCTGCTGGTCATTGAGGATCACCCTGCCCTGGGCTGTCCCCGCCCCCACCAGGCTTTTCACCACCTGCTTGTTCCGGGCCCTGACCTGCTTCTTCACCGGGAGCACGGTCCTTAACGCCTGGTTCATGGTAGAGCCGTACCGCTCCTTCATCCACCAGGCCAGCTCTAACAGCCGGGAATCCGCCGTGACGCTCCCGGTCACCAGGCTGATCACCGTTTTCACCTTCTCCGGGTCATAATCCACCGTGGGCCCGATGTCCACCACATACCCTTTCCGCGTGCGGTTCCCGGAACCAAAAGGAACGCAGACCTGACTCCCGATCCGGACCTCCCCCAAAAGCTCTGGGGGAAGCCGGTACTGAAAGATCCTGTCTACGTTTTCATGGGAAATATCGATAATCACACTGGCATACTGTTCTGCCATACGCTCACCTGTCTGTTCTTCTGTTTCCTTTCTGCGGGCGCCTAGGCTCCTTCTTTTAAAAGCCTTGCCGCCACTTCGCCCAGCTTCATGCTGTTGGAGCCCTTTAAGAGCACGCAGTCCCCCGGCTTTGATCCCGCCTTCACCGCCTGATACAGGCCGTCCCGGTCCTCTGCCGCGAAGCACCGGCTCTCGCAGGACGGGCCCGCCGCAGCCGCGATCTCCCCGGCCAGCTCTCCCAGGGTCAGCAGCACATCCACCGGATGCTCCTTAAGCCATGCGCCGATCTCCCGGTGGAACCGGGGCGCCTCCGGCCCCAGCTCCTTCATATCTGCCAGGACGGCGATCCGCCGCTTCGCCCCTTCCATGGACCGAAGCACCTCCAGCCCTGCCAGCATGGATACCGGGCTGGCGTTGTAGGTATCGTCGATGATCGTCACGCCATTCCGCTCATATATCTGCTGACGGTTCTGAAAGCCGGTGAACGCACCCAGCTTCTCTGCCGCTCCGTTTAGATCCACGCCGTACTCGTCGGCCACTGCCAGGGCCACCATGGCGTTCAGCACATTGTGACGGCCCATGATATGTAATGCCACCGGGATCCTCCGCCCCCGGCACACCGCCGTAAATACCGGGAACCCGTTCTCGATCCGGATCTCTTCCGCCCGGTACTCGCAGTCCTCGCCGGTGCCGTAGTAGACGGTCCGGCAGCCTGCCTTGGCCTTTGTCGTCTTTAACATCGGATCGTCGCCGTTTAAGAACAGCACGCCTCCGTCCTTTAACCCGTCCTGGATGGTCAGCTTTTCCCGGTAAATGTTCTCCTGGCTGCCCAGCTGCTCGATATGGGTCACTCCCACGTTGGTGATCACCGCCGCGTCCACCTGGGCGATCCGGGCGATCACCGTCAGTTCTCCCGGCATGCTCATCCCCAGTTCCAGCACTCCGATCTCATCCTGGGAGGTGATCTCCGACAGGGTGATGGGGACGCCTACCTGACTGTTGGAATTGCCGGGGGTCTTATACACCCGGAATCCGGCGGACAGCGCTGCGGCCACCATCTCCCGGGTGGTAGTCTTGCCCACGCTTCCCGTGATACCGATCAGAGGCAGGGTCAGCCGGTTCCGATAGTACCGCCCGATATCCTGGAGGGCCTTCTTCGTATCCGCCACCCGGATCCAGGGCCGGGGATCCTCCATCTCATCGTGCTCGCTGGTCAGGACCGCCGCCGCCCCCGCCTGGAATGCCTGATCGATGAACCGGTGGGCGTCCACCTTTTCCCCAATCAGGGGCACAAACAGGTCCTGCCCCTTCATGGTCCGGGAATCAATGCTGATATGCTCTAAGGGCAGCTGCCCGTCTCCGCACAGCAGCCGTCCCCCCGTCGCCGTTACAATATCCGCTGCCGTTATCTGTTCCATACTCGTTCTCTTTTCTTTCTATATTTTGCGGCTGTTCCTCTGTGTGATCCGGATCCCGCGCCGCTGTCTCCAGACCTGCCGCTCCTTACCGCTCACCGTGCGGCTCCGGCTCCCTTACGGCTCCAGCCCTTCCTGGCGCATCTGCCGCACCACGTCCTCCACCACGGCCTTATCCAGGAACGGATAGCGCACGCCCTCGATCTCCTGGTAATCCTCATGGCCTTTTCCGATGACCGCGATCATGTCTCCCGGCTCCGCGTGGGTGATGCTGTAGGCAATGGCCTCCCGCCGTTCCGGGATCTCCACGTACCGGCCTCCGGTCTTCTCGATGCTCCCCCGGATATCGGCAATGATGTCCTCCACCTTTTCAAAGCGGGAATTATCCGCGGTGATGATGGACAGATCCGCCATCCTCCCGCCGATGGCTCCCATGGAATACCGCCGGTCCTTGGAACGGTTGCCGCCGCAGCCAAAGACCACCACCAGCCGCTTCGGGTGATACTCCCGCAGGGTAGCCAGCAGGCTTTCCATGCTGACCGCGTTGTGAGCGTAATCCACGATCACGCAGCAGCGCTTGGAGGTATGGACGATCTCCATCCGTCCATTGATGGTCACATGCTCCAGGGCATGCTGCAGCCTCTCCCCGGACACGCCGGCCATCAGGGATACCGCCGACGCCGCCAGGGCGTTGTATACGTTGAACCTGCCGGGGATGCTCACCCGCACCGCCATCTCATGGGCGCCGTTGATGGCAAATTCCACGCCCACAAAATCCGGCTCCGACACATAGCGGATCTCCTCCGCCACATATCCGGCCCCATCCATCGTCTCCACGAGCTCCTGCGGCCAGCGGCTCCGGTATTCTCCCAGGCCGAACCCAGTCCAAGGACAGGGGATCCCCTCCACGATCTGCGTCAGATGCTCGTCGTCTAAATTCACCAGAGCCCGGCGGCTCTGGGCGAACAGCTGCTTCTTGTAATACAGGTATTCATCAAAATCCGCATGCTCATCCGGTCCGATATGGTCCGGCGAGATGTTGGTAAATACCCCGTAGTCGAACACAATGCCGTCCACCCGGTGCATCTTCATGGCCTGGGAGGATACCTCCATCACACAGCACTGGCACCCCGCCTCTGCCATCCTGGCAAAATACCGGTGCAGCTCATAGGATTCGGGAGTGGTGTTCACCGTGGGATAATGCTCCTCTCCTAAAAACACGCCGTTGGTCCCGATCATGCCGGTCTTCTTCCCGGCGGTCTCTAAGATCGCCTTCAGCATATGAGTGGTGGTCGTCTTTCCTTTGGTCCCGGTCACTCCGATCATCACCATGCGGCGGGACGGATAGCCGAACCGGGCCGCCGACAGCTTCGCAAGGGCCTCTCTGCCGTTCTCTGCCACCAGGACGGTAACTCCTTCCGGCACTTCTACCGGGCGCTCCGTCACCAGGACCTTCACTCCTTTTTCCAGCACCTGGGGGATAAAATCATGGGAATCCGTGCGGGTCCCCTTCATGCAGACAAACACCGCCCCCGGCTCTGCCTTCCGGGAATCATATACCACCTCGGTCACTTCTGTATCCAGGCTCCCCTGCTGCAATGTGCAGGGAAGCCCCTCCAGCCATTCCTGAATCTTCATAGGGTCCTATCCTTTCTGCCTGAAAGGACTGTCTTAAAACAGTCCTGTGATCTTGCCGCTGTCGTCCACGTCGATGCCGTCTGCCGCCGGCTTCTTCGGAAGGCCGGGCATGGTCATGATCGCGCCGGTCAGAGCCACCACAAAGCCGGCTCCCGCAGACACGTATACGTCCCGGACATTGATGGTAAAGCCGGTGGGCCGCCCCAGCTTATTCTGGTCATCCGACAGGGAATACTGGGTTTTCGCCATGCAGACCGGAAGTCTGCCAAAGCCCATGTCCTCGATCCGGGCCAGGGCCTTTGCCGCCGCCGGAGCGTAGGTCACGCCGTCCGCCCCGTAGATCTCGGTGGCCACAGTGTGGATCTTCTCCTTCAGGCTCATCTCGTCGGGATAAATGGGATGATAGTGGCTCTCCTTGGTCTCCAGGGTCTCTAAGACCTTCTTTGCCAGGGCCTCGCCGCCCTCGCCGCCCTTGGCCCATACCTCGGACAGGGCGAACTCGCATCCCCGCTCCTCGCAGAAATCCCGGATGAACGCATACTCTGCCTCCGTATCGCTGACAAAGGAGTTTAAGGTAACCACCACCGGAACTCCGTATTTCTGGATGTTCTCGATGTGCTTTTCCAGGTTGACGATGCCCTTTTTCAGAGCCTCCAGGTTCTCCGTCCCCAGCTCCGTCTTCGGCACGCCGCCGTTGTATTTTAATGCCCGCACCGTAGCGACCAGCACCACAGCGTCCGGCTTTAAGCCGGCCATGCGGCATTTGATGTCTAAGAACTTCTCTGCGCCTAGGTCTGCGCCGAAGCCGGCCTCCGTCACCACGATATCCGCCAGCTTCAGGGCCGTCTTCGTAGCCCGCACGCTGTTGCAGCCGTGGGCGATGTTGGCGAACGGACCGCCGTGGACCAGAGCGCCGGTGTGCTCCAGGGTCTGGATCAGGTTGGGCTTGATGGCATCCTTTAACAGGGCCGCCATCGCGCCGACCGCATTGAGATCCGCCGCAGTCACCGGCTCGCCTGCATAATTATATGCGACGATGATCCTCCCCAGCCGTTCTTTCAGGTCTTTCATATCATTGGCCAGGCAGAGGATCGCCATGATCTCAGAGGCAACGGTGATCACAAAATGATCCTCCCGCACCACGCCGTCGGCCTTCGCTCCCAGGCCGATGACAATGTTCCGCAGGGCCCGGTCGTTCATATCCAGGCAGCGCTTCCACAGCACCTGCCGGGTATCGATCTGAAGGGCGTTGCCCTGCTGGATATGGTTGTCTAACAGGGCTGCCAGCAGGTTGTTGGCAGAGGTGATGGCGTGGAAATCTCCGGTAAAATGCAGGTTTAAATCCTCCATCGGCACCACCTGGGCATAGCCGCCGCCCGCCGCGCCGCCCTTGATGCCAAAGCACGGTCCTAAGGACGGTTCCCGAAGGGCCAGCAGGGTCTTTTTCTCCAGCCGGGTCAGGGCGTCTGCCAGACCGATGCTGGTGGTCGTCTTGCCTTCTCCTGCCGGAGTGGGGTTGATGGCCGTTACCAGCACCAGCTTCCCATCCTTCCGGTCCTTCACCTGATCCCACAGCTCGTCGGTCAGCTTTGCCTTGTACTTGCCGTACAGCTCCAGATCGTCCTCCACGATCCCGTAAGCCGCCGCCACCTTCTGGATCGGCTCCATCTTTGCTTCCTGTGCAATCTGAATATCTGTTTTCATGGTCGTAACCCTCCTTCTTTAGGAACTCCGTCCCCGTATCGTTTCTCATTTGTTTCTTTGCTAAGATCGGCCTTACTCGCCCCGCTCCATCATCTCCTGGAACTCGGCCATGGTCATCAGCACCTTGCGGGGCTTGGTCCCCTCTTCCTCGCCGACCACCCCGGCCTCCGCCAGCTGGTCCATGATCCGGGCCGCCCGGTTAAAGCCGATCTTGAACATCCGCTGCAGCATGCCGATGGACGCCTTTTCCTTCTCGATGATAAACCGTCCGGCCTGCTCAAAGTATTCGTCCCGGCTGCTGCCGCCTCCGGAACCGCCCATGGCGGGAGCCGCGTTCATCTGGCTCTCCACCTCCGCGCTGTAGTCTGCGGTCACCCCCTGCTCCGTGAGGAAATCCACCACGTTCTGGACCTCCTGGTCGGACACGAAGGCGCCCTGCACCCGCTGGGGCTTGGGGAAGCCCGCCGGATAGAACAGCATATCGCCCTTGCCCAGCAGCTTTTCCGCCCCGTTCATATCGATGATCGTCCGGGAATCCACGCCGGAGGATACGGAAAATGCGATCCGGGACGGGATATTGGCCTTGATTAGGCCGGTGATGACGTTCACCGACGGCCGCTGGGTCGCGATCACCAGGTGGATGCCCGCCGCACGGGCCAGCTGGGCCAGGCGGCAGATCGCGTCCTCCACCTCGCCGGGTGCCACCATCATCAGGTCTGCCAGCTCGTCCACGATGATCACGATCTGAGGCAGCTTCTTGGGCTTCTTCTCATCCTCCAGATCCTTGATAGCCTCCACCTTAGCGTTGTAGCCCTTCAGATCCCGGACATTATACTCCGCGAATTTCTTGTAGCGGTCCGTCATCTCCGCCACGACCCAGTTTAAAGCCCCCGAAGCCTTCTTCGGGTCGGTCACCACCGGGATCAGCAGATGGGGGATGCCATTGTAAACGCTTAATTCCACCACCTTCGGGTCTACCATGATCAGCTTCACATCTTCCGGATCCGCCTTAAAGATGATGCTCATGATCAGGGTATTGATGCAGACGGATTTTCCCGATCCGGTAGCGCCTGCGATCAGCAGGTGGGGCATCTTGGCGATATCCGTCACCACCACCTGGCCGCCGATATCCTTGCCCACGGCAAAGGCCAGACGGGAGCTGTGGTTCTTAAAATTATCCGATTCCAGCAGGTCCCGGAGATAGACCGTGTTGTTCTCCTTGTTGGGCACCTCGATGCCCACTGCGGACTTGCCGGGGATGGGAGCCTCGATGCGGATGTCCTCCGCCGCCAGGCTCAGCTTGATATCATCGGAAAGGCCGACGATCTTGGATACCTTCACCCCCTGCTCCGGGTGGAGCTCATACCGGGTCACGGAAGGGCCGCAGCTGATATTGGTCACCGTCACGCCTACGCCGAAATTGCGCAGGGTCTGCTGCAGCTTGATCGCCGTCTCCTTGTACTCTTTTTCCGAATGGTTCCCGGCAATCCGGCTCCCCCGCTTTAAGAGGCTCACCGGCGGGAAGACGTATTTCTTCTTCGGCGCTTCCTCCTTGGCCTTGATCTGCTGCTGCACCGTAGCCTCCCCGGCCTCCACCGCCGCCTTTTCCTCCTTCTTCCGGGATTCCAGTTTCTTCTGGAGGGCCTCGGTGTCTGTCTCGATGATCTTGCCTCCGGCGGTCACCACCCGCTTCGTCTCCTCCGGGATGGCAAACTCGCCGCCGGATAAGGTCTTCACCGTATAAGCCGGATCCACCTCCTCCACCGGCGCGGAAGCGTCGTAATCCACCAGCTTCTCCGGCTCGCAGGAGATGGTGATCTCATCCGGCTCTCCGGCAAGGACCAGCTGGGCGGCAGGCTGGAAAGCCTCCGCCTCCTGCTCCGTCCGGCTTCCGGTCTCCGGCCTGTCCGGGATCGGAGCCGCATAGATCTCCTCCGGACGCATGCCCAGGGGGGCTGCTGCCGGGGTCATATCATCAGCGTCAAAGGGCACCGTATCCTCATCGATATCCGCCCTTCCATCCTGCTCCGGCTGCGCCTCATACTCTGGCGGCACACTATACTCCGGCGGCAGGGAGATATTGCCGGTAAAGATATCTGCCGGATCTACCGGGGCCGCAGCCGGGGCCGCTCCGCCTCCAGTCCGGTCCCAGGCTCCCTCATCCTGCGCCGTCCTTCCCGGCACATAGGCAGAAGCCTCCGCCGGAGTGCGCCGCCTGCGCACCGGCGCGGCCGGCTCTTCCTCATAGGCTTCCTGCTCTGCGTCATACGGCTCTGGGTAGCCCTCGCCATATCCGTCCGGATGATCCCCGTCCGGATATGCGTCCTCGTATTCCTCATAGTCCTCGTAATCCTCGTATCCATCCTCATCATAGGAGGAAAGATCCGTAGAATCCAGGTTCACGCCGCGCACCCGCTGCTCCTCCCGCAGGCGCCGCCGCTCTTCCTGCCGCTCCGCATGAAGCTCCCGTCTCCGGCTCATATCTTCCCGGGCATGCTGGTAAGCCGCGTCCCCATGCTTCTTCACCGCACCCACAAAGGAACGCTCGGTGATGATCACCGCGCTGATGATCAGGCACACCGCCAGCACGATGAACGCGCCGATGGTGCCCAGCACCCCCTTTAACGCCGCGCAGATCAGGCCGCCTACCAGGCCGCCGCCCCATCCGCTCTCCGAGGAAAGACGGTAATATTCCAGGACGCTCTTCCCTGCCTCCGGCTCCTGCCCGAAAAACAGCTGGGCAAATCCGCACAGCACAAGAAAAGCCGCCACCGACGCCGCCAGCTTTCTGGCCGCCGTCCGGCTGCCCCGGTTCGACATGGCAAAGCAGGTCCCCACGAACAGGACCAGGGGCGCGATGAACCCCGCCATCCCAAAGATCCCAAGCTGAAAACTGCGTAAAAAATCACCTGCTACACCGCACAGGTGAAAATTGCTTAAAAATAACAGGACCGCCGCCGCAAAGGACAGCAGGATCAGGGCCTCCGCCCGGACAAAAAACTCCGGCTCCTTCACCGGCTCCTGGTTCTTCCTGGGCCTTCCGGGCTTCCGTCCGGTCCCCGTCTTCCCTCGTCCTGTATTCGACTTTTTCTGATTGCTCGATGCCACGAATGTATGCCTCCTCTTTTCCACTGAGGATAGTATACAAAAAAATGGGAGGAATTGCAAGGACCTGCTTTTCACACGCCCCTGCCGCCCTTGGCCGCGGCAGAAGCCCCGGGATCTTCTCCGTCGATCAGCTCATACAATTTCCGCAGGGCTTCCTTGATGCCTCCTACCTCGTCGATCAGGCCTTCCCGCACCGTCTCCTGGCCCACCAGCACCGTACCCAGATCCCGGGTGAGCATCTCCGTGTTCAGCATCAGCCGCTTCACCTGGTCATAGGCGATCTGAGAGTGATCGCTGATGAAGCTGAGGATCCGGTCCTGGATCATATCAAAATACTCGTAGGTCTGGGACGCCCCGATCACCGTGCCGTTCATGCGCACCGGATGGACCATCATGGTCCCCGTAGGCACGATGAAGGAATAATCCGTCGACACGGCTAAGGGCACGCCGATGGAGTGGCTCCCCCCCAGCACCAGGGACACGGTAGGCATGCTCAAGGACGCGATCATCTCCGCGATGGCCAGGCCCGCGTCCACATCCCCGCCGGACGTATTTAACAGCACCAAAAGCCCGTCCACGCTGTCATCGTCCTCTAACTGGGCCAGCTGAGGGAGCACATGGTCATACTTAGTGGCCTTGGCATTCCCCGACAGGTTCTCATGCCCCTCCACCTCGCCGATGATGGACAGCAGGTGGATCTTCCGCCTCCGGCGGTTGCCGTCCAGCGTCATCTGGCCGTAATCCTCCAGCTCCCGCTCCTGGTCCTCTGCTCCCGGATCAGCCTGGTCCTGGGCGTTCCGGGGCCCGCCTCCGTTCCGATATCCGTTCCCATCCCCGTTCTCATATCCGTTCCCATATCCGTTCCCATATCTGTTCCCGCTCCGCTCCTGCCATGTATCCCTCATATCCTGCGCTTCCTTTCTCACCCGTTGTGCAGCCGTTCCCGGCCTTTTTGCCGTTCTTAGTCTGCACCGTCCGCGCCGTCTTTATACAAGGCTTCCATGGCCTCCAAAAACCGCTCCATCTGAGGCGTCAAAAATTTATGCCGGTGATATACCACCTGGCTCCACATCTGGACCGGCGGCGTCCGGGTATCCAATATGGCCAGCCGCCCGGCGCGCACCTCCTCCCGGATCACGAACTCCGGCAGGAAGGACACGCCGCAGTCCTCCAACAGCATCCGCACGATCAGATCCGTATTGCCGGTCTCCAAAAACGGATGCAGCTCATATCCTTCCTCCGCCAGCTGCTGCTCCATCAGATAGCGGTAGCTGATCCCCCGCTCCGTCAGCATCAAGGGCTGCCCAAGCAGCTCCTCTGTCCCGATCTGCCGCCTGCCCGCCAGGGGCGAGGCCGCCGACGCCACGAACACCGCCCGCTCCATCCGCTCTGTCACCTTCACCCACTCAGGGAAATTGGTCTTTTTATCCAGAAAATACAGGACGTCGATCTCATTTCGCCGCACCATATCGAACAGCTCCTCCACCAGCCCGGTATGGGTGCTGACCTCCACCTTCGGGCACTGCCGGTGGAACGCCATCAGCACCGGAGGCAGGATCTGGGACAGGAGCGACTCGCTCACGCCGATCCGCAGGGTTCCCGTGATCTCGTCCGCCCCCTGCCCGACCTGCCCGGCCCGGCGCACCGCGTCCAGGACCTCCAGGGCCCGGGGCAGAAAAGCCGTTCCCGCCTGGGTCAGGCGGATCTGCTTCCCGATGCGCTCAAACAGCAGCACCCCCAGCTCCTCCTCCAGCTGCTTCATCTGCATGGTCACCGCCGACTGAGAATACCCCAGCTGCTCCGCCGCCCGGGAAAAATTCTGCAGCTCCGCGATCCGCACAAACGTCACCACATTCCTCAGCTCCATCTCCTGCTCCTTTCCTGCCCTGCCATCAATCATCAAAAATTTTGAACCATATCATAAAATCAATGAATTTTACAGATCACAAGCTGTATGATACAGTAATTCCCAGAGAAAGTCAACGCCGCCGGCGGACCTTCCCGATCAAAACGCAGCCTACAGGAGGAACCTTACTATGGAACAGACCTTATCCTTTCCCCATCCCCTTCCCAACCAGGAGGCCGGGGCTCTGATAAAAGAATTTACCGACACCGTCTTAGATCTCTATGCCGGTCTCAAAGAACAGCCGGTCTGCCAGACCGCGGACCAGAACGTCCTGACCCGCTTAAAGCAGACCGGCATCCCCCGGACCGGACGTCCTCTGGAGGAGGTCTACCGCCAGATGCTGGCGGATGTGTATCCCTACCAGTCCCTGGTACAGCACCCCCGCAACTTTGCCTGCATCCCCAGTCCAGTCTCCCTGGTCTCCTGGATGGGGGATGTGATGACCAACGCCTTTGACCCCCACGCCGGATGCTGGACCAACGCCTCCGCCGCCAGCTTTCTGGAGCAGGAGCTGATCCGCTGGATGTGCAGGCTGGCCGGCTATCCGGACACTTCCGGCGGCCTCTTCGTCTCCGGCGGCTCCATGGCCAATCTGACCGCCCTGACCGCCGCCCGGGACAGCCGCCTGACCTGGGAGCAGCGCCCCCTGGCCGTGGCCTACGTCTCCGACCAGACCCACTCCTCCGTGGCGAAAGGCTTAAAGATCTTAGGCTTTCGTCCGGATCAGGTGCGGAAGGTCCCCACAGACTCGGAATTCTCCATGGACGTCCAGGCCCTTTCCGCCGCGATCCAGGAGGACAAAAGCCAGGGACGGATCCCCTTCGCCGTGATCGCCACCGCCGGGACCACCAATACCGGGAGCATCGATCCCCTGCCTGAGATCGCCCGGCTCTGCCGCCTGCATCAGCTGTGGATGCACGTAGACGGAGCCTTCGGCGCATCCATCCTCTTATCCGAAGCCGGACGCAAGCGGCTATCCGGCATCGAACAGTCCGACAGCATCAGCTGGGACGCCCACAAATGGCTGATGCAGACCTACGGCTGCAGCATGGTGCTGGTGCGGGACAAACGCCTGCTGACCGACAGCTTCTGCGCCCACCCGGAATACCTGGCCGACGCCGGCGCATCCGAGGCGGCTCCCAACTTCTGGGACCTTGGCCCGGAGCTGACCCGTCCGGCCCGCCATCTGAAATTATGGATGACCCTGCAGGCCATGGGCACCGACGCCATGGGACAGATGATCGACTGCGGCTGCGCCCTGGCAGAACAGGCCGAATACCTGGTCCGCCGGCTCCCGGACTGGGAGATCGTAAGCTCCGCCAAGCAGGGGATCGTCAACTTCCGCTATGCCCCCGCCGGATACCGTCCCCAGGAGCTGGACGCCATCAACCAGGAGCTGGCCCGGGCCCTCTCCGATACCGGATCCGCCCAGATCTTCACCACCGAGCTGGGCGGCCGCAAGGTCCTGCGGATGTGCACCTTGAACCCTCATACCAGCAGCGAGGATATCCGCGCTGTCATCGATTCCCTCCAGCGGCTCCTGCCCGACGCGGTACGCCCCTGGAAGGACCGGAAGGTCTCCTGACAATCTTCGGATACCCATATTTCCCCTTTTATAGAACGTGCGCTGTCTGGCGCACCAGCAAAAAGCCCCGGCACGCCGTCTCTGACGCACCGGGGCTTTCCCCTCTCACCGGCTGTGCCGGTTCCTCTTTCTGTTCTTTTCTCTTACCCCTCCCGGTAGACCGGTGCGGCCTTCAGCTCCAGGCTTTCCGCCGTCACGCCCTCCGTCTCGAACAGGATGATCTCATTCTTCCCTGCCTTTAACAGCGGCGCCGGGATATATAAGTAGCATACCGGCCCCTCCGACCAGTAGCGGCCTAAGTTCACGCCGTTTACAAACGCCGCGCCCTTGCCCAGACGGCTGCAGTCTAAGAAGGTATCCGCCGGCTCGTCCGCCTCAAACTCATAGCGGTAGAACGCCGGGGTATCCGCCTTCCACTCGCCGGAAAAATCCACCTGCTCCACATGGTCTAACGGCAGCGCATACTGCTCCCAGCCGCTCTCAAAGTGGATATCCACCATCACGCCGGTGCGGATGCCCTTCGACTGGGTAGGCGCCTGCAGCTTGTAGCCGTAGTTCACCCGGCCCATATTCTCTACCAAGAGCTCCAGCACGTTGTCCCGGCCGAACTCCATCTCGATCTCCGTACCGATCTCCTCCTGATACTGCACGCCCTGAAAGACGCCGTTCAGATAGAAATGCACCCGGTCCGAGGTCTGGATGGCCTTCACCTTCATCACATCGTCAAATCCCGTCACATGGGTGCGGTAGAGCATATAGCCGTAGCCCGGTCCCGCCTCCTCCATGGTCTTGGGATAGGCGCTGTCCTGACGCTGTGCCAGCCGGTCCACCGTGGCAGACAGAGACACCTTGTCCGTCAGCCTGGCCGCCGGGAACGCCTTCCGCTCATGATCCCTGGGCTCCCCGGTGGGGATATCCGGGAACAGCTCCCGGATCACTTCCCGGATCTCATAGAACTTCGCCGTAGGCTGGCCCCACTCCGTCAGGACCGCATCATAATTATAGGATGTGATCTGCGGCAGATCCGTATTGCCTCTGGCAGAGCATCCGTTGTAAAAGCCAAAGTTCGTTCCGCCGATGAACATATACAGGTTGATGCTGGCTCTGGGCAGCAGCTCCTTTACACACGCCGCCAGATCCTTCGCGTCTCTGGTGATCACCGGCTCTCTCCAGCGGTTGAACCAGCCGTCCCAGAATTCCATGCTCATCAGCGGCCATTTCAGCCCCTTCCGCTCATAGAACCGCTCTAAGGCGTCCAGGTTCTCATTGGAGCGGGATCCAAAATTGGCGGTGGCCAGCACGCCGTCCTCCACCAGGTTCCCTGCCTCCAGCGCCGCGTCCCAGGATCCGTCGGAGGTGAACAGAGGCACCTCTGCCCCATAGCGCACCATGATGTCCCGGATGGCCCGCAGGTAATCCTTGTCATTGCCAAAGGAGCCGTACTCATTCTCCACCTGGAGCATGATCACCGGTCCTCCCTGGGTCACCTGCAGATCCTTGATGCGGGAAAATAACTCCCGGTAATAGGCGTCCACCTTTTCCAAGAACAGCGGGGTGTTCGTCCGCACCTTCATATCCTTGTAGCGCAGGAGCCAGGCGGGCAGCCCGCCGAACTCCCACTCTGCGCAGATGAACGGGGTGGGACGCAGGATCACCATCAGGCCCATCTCCTGCGCCAGCCGCACAAAGCGGACGATGTCCTTTCCCCTGGAAAAGTCGAACACGCCTTCCTCCGGCTCATGGAGATTCCAGGGGATATACGTCTCCACCGTGTTGAACCCCATGGCCTTCAGATTGTAAAAGCAATCCTCCCAGTATTCAGGAACGATCCGGAAATAGTGGATCGCGCCGGACAGGATCTTGACCGGCTTCTGATCCAGCAGAAATTCCTCTTTTACCTCAAAAACACTCATGTAGCCCCTTTCCGCCGCCTACCAGAACGGATCCCACTGCGGATCCCACAGGCGGTACAACGCTTCTATGTAAAAATAATCCCCCCAAAGATTCGGCTCGTCTACGCCCTTGCCCTCAGCGTAGGCATACACGCCGTGGAGCAGCATGCCCTCCGACTCCGGCTCCGTTTCCGAAGAAGCCAGGTCCTTTAAGACTGCCAGCATCTCCTTCGCCCGGTCCTCCCGACCCATCTCCAGCATCCCGCAGGCCGCGATGGCCAGAGCGGAGCTGTCCCGCGGCTGGTCAGAGCCGTCGGTAAAGATCAGGTCCCAGTACGGCATCCCGTCTGCCGGCAGGTGCTCCTCAAAATACTGACAGATCTTCTCATAGAGGACGGTCTCCTCCTCTGTAAATCCCTTCCCTGACAGCCGTTTGTGGAGCGGCATGCCCAGGATCGCCCACGCCTGGCCTCTGGCCCAGCAGGAGCTGTCGGAAAAGCCCTGGTGCGTAGCTCCGTGATCCGGCTTTCCGGTCGCCTTGTCAAAATAAAAGGTGTGATAGGTGGAATGATCCTCCCGCACGATATTGTGGATCACCTTGTCATAGTGCGACTCGGCGATCTCCTGATACCGCTTCTCCCCTGTAAGCTCATACGCCAGATAGAGCAGCGGCAGGTTCAGCAGGGAGTCGATGATCAGCCGGTATTCCTTCTCCTCACCCAGCTTGCCCCAGGCCTGGATGAAGCCGCCGTTCTCCTGGAACCTGGCCGCCAGCACATCCGCGGCGCGGATGACCAGCTCCCTGCTGTGCCCGTCCTTAGTCAGCTTCCAGGCCGCCCCCACCGATAAGCTGTATAAAAAGCCGATGTCGTGGTGGTCCAGGATAAAATGGTCGTCCAGACGTTTCTCAAAGCTCTTTACGTTCTCCAGAGCCAGGCTGCGGAATGCTTCCCTGCCGGTATACAGCCAGGCGATCCACAGCATCCCCGTCCAGAATCCGTTCGTCCAGTCATCATTCTTTTTGATGCGGTATCTGCTCCCGGTGCAGCAGGCAGACGGGAAATCCGTCCCGTACCGCTCCATGTTCTTCTCCAGGATCTTTACGCACCGGTCAAGCTCGGACCGGAGAAACGCCCGGTCCACCCGTTCCATGTTCTGTCCCATAAGGTTCCCTTTCCGGACGGGACTGCCCCATTCCGTCTCCGGCATGAAAGCAGTCCCGTCTCAAGACCATTGTTCGATTGTAGATCTTAGAAGAAATTCTCGATGCTCACATCCGGATCATCGGGTACCATCTGGGCGGTCACCTTGATGCCGGCCTTCAGCAGCTTGTCAACCGCCTCCTTCTCCTCCGGAGTCATGCTGACAGATTTCTTATACTGGGTCGTGCCCGGACGATTGGACATGTTGCCGATGTTCACCGGCAGCAGATCCACGCCTGCTTCCATCATCTTCACCAGAGTGATCGGGGATTTTACGATCAGCATCACCCGCTGTCCGTCATAATTGCCGTTCTGGATGTTGGCTACTGCCTTATCAAAGGTCAGGATGGAGGTGTTTACTCCGGCGGGAGCCGCCATGCGGAGAATGGATTTTTCCGCGTCGTTGTTCGCCACGGCGTCGTCAATGACCATGATGCGGTTTACGCGCAGGCCGGTGGACCAGCGGGTCGCAACCTGTCCGTGGATCAAACGGTCGTCAATACGAATGTGTACAAAGCCTTTCATGATGGATTCCTCCTTTATATTAGATAAATAATCGTTAAGCCAGAATGTGCAGGTTGTAAGCGACGATGCCTACTACCACCAGCAGCAGGGTCACTCTGGTAGAGTTCATGCTCTTTCTTCCTAACAGCCAGTAGGCGAAGAATACGACCAGGGTCGGAGCCAGGCTCGGCATGATCTGATCTGCCAGCTGCTGCAGGGAAATGCTCACCTCTCCCCAGGAGAACTCGAAGGCGAACTTCGCGCTCACCACGGACGGGATCAGGGCGCCGATCACGGTGATGCCAAGGATGTTGGCCGCCTGGGTGATCTTCTTTAACTGATTTCCGATCTCACTTACGATCCGGGCGCCCTCTTTATAGCCCAGTCCGAAGAACTTCTGCATGCAGAAGCAGCGGAACAGGCCAAAGCAGATCCAGAGGATCAGGGCCAGGGGGCTTCCCTCCAGCGCCATATAGGAAGCGATGGAACCGATGATGGTGGACGGGATCACATGGAACAGGGTATCGCCGATGCCGGCTAACGGTCCCATCATACCAGTCTTCAGAGCCGCGATCGTATCCACGGAATCCGCGCCGGTCTCATCCTGCAGGGCGCAGTCCACGCCCATGATGATGGGAGCCATGGTGTTGTTGGTGTTGAAGAACTGCAGCTCGGTCTTCGCCAGCTGTTTCTGATCCTCTTCCTTTGCTTTCTTGATCATGGGAAGCATACTGAAGTAATATCCCAGACCCTGCATCTTTTCGTAGTTCCATCCGCATCCGCCGAGGAAATACCATCTCCAAAATACCTGCTTGCCTTCTTTGCTGATCGCTACTTTATTTCCCTTACTCATCGCCCATGTCACCTCCTGCGTTTCCTACAGCGGCCGCCGCTGCCGGCTGCTCTTCACTGCTTTTCTGATAGCTCAATACGGCAAATGCCAGTCCGATCAGGGCCGCGCCCAGCACCGGTACGCCTAAGTATGCCGCCAGGAAGAAGCCAACGATCAGATACGTGATGTTCTTGCTCACCGGCAGATACCGGAGCAGGATCGCGATACCAAGAGACGGTAAGATGCCGCCTGCGGTCTTTAAGCCGTTCATCAGCCACATCGGCAGGTTGTTCACCACAACCTCTACAAAGGTAGAGCCAAATACCACAGCCAGGAATACCGGCAGCATCCGGGACAGAGACTGGGGAATCAGGCCGAACAGGTTCATCTTCGCCGCCGCGTCATACTTGCCCTCTTCTACCAGCTTCTCAGCCCGATGCTGGAAGAAGGTGTTGGAGAAACGGGCCAGGATGTCCAGCTGGATCATCAAAAGGCCGATCGGGATCGCCAGGGTCACGCCGAACTCAGCGCCCTGTCCGCTGGTGATCGCGAATACCGTGCCTAACAGAGAGCCGGTCATGTAGTCCGGGATCGAAGCTCCGCCGAAGTTGCCGATCCCCAGTACCAGCAGGTTCAGGGTACCGCCGACTATCAGACCCGTCTGCACGTCGCCCAGGACCAGACCTGCGAAAAAGCCTGCCATGGTCGGTTTTACTGTACCAAAGGTTGTGTTGTTCCCATCATAAAATGCAAGTCCTGCGTAAAGCGTCAGAAGCAGGATCTGCCACCACTGAATCGTCATATCTTATCCCTCCATACCCATATTATCATTCATCATCAGAGCTGCCGGACTGTGCTTCCAGATCCAGACAGGCAACGCCGTCCTTCGCAGCGGCTGCCACTTCCGCTACAGCGGCCAGGTCGTTCACGTCGATATCCTTGAACAGCGCGTCAATGATCATCGGCAGGTTCATGCCGGAGATCACCTTCGCCCGGCTCTTTAAGCCGTGCCGGTCCAGGATCATCTCAGACTGGTTGTACGGCGTGCCGCCGCGCAGGTCCGCAAAGATCAGTCCTTTTTTGCCCTCGGTCAGCCAGGATACCAGATGCTCCTCCAGGCGTTTTCCGAAATTCTCGATGCCCTCGTCCTCTGTCAGCTCCAGAGCGGTGATCTGATCGGCCGCAGGCCCCATCACCATCGAGATAGCCGCCTTCATACCAGTCGCCACTCCTCTGTGGGAAACTAATAACAGTTCCATTCCATTTCCTCCGATCTGCTTGGGGTCAGATGGGTTCGATCTCAATGCTGAAATAATCCCATCGTTTGTACCCCTCAATGTACTCAATGGTCCTTCCGTCAAAAAGATACGTATATCTCCTTGTAAATGCGCTGGGCTCCCCTTCCTGCAATCCCAGCAGCTCCCGCTCCTGCCTCGGAGTGGGGAACACGATCTCTGTGATCTCATCGTAATCCGCCTGATACAGATCGATGCCGTAATCCGCCCGGATCTTCCGATAGATGGATGTGAACGCCTCCTTATGCTCCACATCCTCCTCCTTGATGAAATCGGAGATCACATACGTATGCTGTACGATGATCGGCTTGCCGTCCACAAGGCGCAGCCGCTTGATCAGGTAGAACGGCTCGTCCGGAGAAAGCTTCAGTTCCTTTGCGATCCGCGCATCTTTCATGCGCCGGACCTCTAAGACCTCCGTCTGCTCCTCTCCGTCCCGGTACTTCTCCACATCGGAGAACTTCACCGACTTGCCCTTCCGCGCCTTGGACACGTAAGTGC
Organism: Candidatus Ventrimonas merdavium; assembly: GCA_018715565.1. Taxonomy (GTDB): domain Bacteria; phylum Bacillota; class Clostridia; order Lachnospirales; family Lachnospiraceae; genus Brotaphodocola; species Brotaphodocola merdavium. Next base: position 261 of record DVLJ01000086.1, on the reverse strand, counting down.
CCTTGCCCTGATATCGTACCAAGTACCCCTCATTCGTCAGGCCCTGCAGGGCCTTGATCGCGGTGATGCCGCTTACATTATATTTTTTCTTCAGTTCCGCCTCGCTGTAAAACTTATCTCCTGGCTGGAACAGCCCGCTTTTGATCTCGTATAATAAGTTTTGCTGCATCTGCTGATATTTTGGAATCGCCATGCTTCGTTCTCCCCTTTTCTTCCGGTTATGTTATGGTTATGTAGTTAATATAATAAACTATTGATATT
>DVLJ01000085.1 GCA_018715565.1 Candidatus Ventrimonas merdavium | reverse complement strand
CTTTCTAAACTTCATTGCATATAATTTAAGCACAAAGAAAAACATATCGTTTTGTAAGGGCCATGGCGTGATAGCTATGGCTCTAGTTTTTTGAGAAAAGAATCAGTGGTTTGTTGTTTATGTAATTTTTCTTAGAACAATCTCAATATACTCTAAGAAAAACTGCATCAACTCCTCCGAACTTAAATTCTTTGATTTTGACGCTCCGCCCTTTCTAGGATATAATCAGGAAAGAATGGAAGGGAGTTTAAGAAGGAGGAACGAATGTGAAAGCCTATGATGTGATCGTGATCGGCGCCGGGGTCGTGGGTTCGGCAGTGGCCCGGGAGCTGACCCGCTACCGCCTGTCCATCGGCGTCCTGGAGAAGGAGCTGGACGTCGCCTGCGGCAACAGCAGCCGGAATACCGGGATGCTCCACGCCGGCTTTACCTACAAGCCGGGCAGCTTAAAGGCAGAGTGCGCCGTGGAGGGCAACCAGGAATTTGACCAGGTGGCGAAGGAGCTGGGGATCCCGTTTAAGCGGACGGGGAAGCTGGTGGTGGGATTTACCGAGCATGACCGGGAGAATATCCTGAAGTTTAAAGCCATCGGGGAGCAGAACGGCGTGACCGGGATGCGGATGATCGGAAAAGAGGAGATCGTCCGGATCGACCCCAACGCAGGAGGCGAGTTCGCCATGTACGTGCCGTCTTCCGGGATCCTGGATCCCATGCAGTATACCATTGCCCTGGCGGAGAACGCCTGCCAGAACGGAGCGGTATTCCACTTTGGCCAGGAGGTGACGGGGATCCGCCGTCAGGAGGAGTCCGATACCTGGCTGGTGGAGACGGGGAGCGAAAATGGAAAGGAGACCTTCGCGGCCCGCTGGGTCATCAACTGCGCAGGGATGTACGCCTCCGAGATCTCGGAGATGCTGGGTTACCCCAATTACCCGGTAAAAGGCTTTAAGGGCGAATATTACGTGCTGGATAAAAAGGCCGGACAGTTCTTGTCCATCCCCGTCTATCCGGCGCCCAATGATAAGGGCGGCTTTGCCACCCACGCCACGCCCACAGTGGACGGAAACGTGCTGGTGGGGCCGGACTCCTACCTGACCGAGGGCCGGGAGGACTACAAGGTGACGAAGGAGCACATGGACGGCCTGTTTGCCGACGGACGGAAGATGTTCAAGCAGATGAAGCGGGATTACTTCATCCGCAACTTTGCCGGGATCCGGTGGAAACGGGTCAACCCGGAGACGGGGGAGGTTTTGGACTTTATGCTGGAATCCAGCCCGGAGCATCCCCATACGGTCAACCTGGTGGGCATTGAATCCCCAGGCGTGACCTGCGCCCTGCCGCTGGCCCGCCGGGCTGCGGCAAAGCTGGTGGAGCAGGAGCATCCCCAGGAGAACCCGGCATTTGATCCGGTGCGTCCGGTCAGGAAGCGGTTCGCTGAGATGGATCAGGAGGAGCGGGCGAAAGCCATTGCCCAGGATCCGGCCTACGGGGAGATCATCTGCCGCTGCGAGACGGTCACCCGGGCGGAGATCCGGGACGCCATCCACAATCCCTTGGGCGTAGCCACGGTCACCGGCATCAAGAACCGGACCCGGGCGACCATGGGGCGGTGCCAGGGCGGATACTGTGAGACCCGGATCACGGAGATGATCGAGCAGGAGCTGGGGATCGCGCCGGAGCAGGTGCGATACTCCAAAAAGGACTCCTGGATGTTTTCGGGAAAGGTGAGGGAGGACAGATGAGACAGGCAGACGTAGTGATCATCGGCGGCGGTCCGGCAGGTCTGGCCGCGGCGCTGGAGCTTTGGAACAAAGGCATTCATGATATCTTGATCTTAGAGCGGGAGAAAAAGCTGGGCGGCATCCTCCGCCAGTGCATCCATGACGGCTTCGGCCTGACCCGGTTCGGAGAGACCTTAAGCGGCCCGGAATACGCGTCCCGGTTCGTCCGCCAGGCGGAAGCCCTGGGCATCCCGTGCATGACGGACACCACGGTGCTGGAGCTGACTCCGGACAAGCGGGTCTATGCCGCGTCTCCGGAAGGATTTTTGGAGATCCAGGCGAAGGCTGTGATCCTGGCCATGGGCTGCCGGGAGCGGACCCGGGGCGCCATCAGCATTCCGGGGACCCGCCCCGCCGGCGTGTACACCGCGGGGGTAGCCCAGGCGTACATCAACCTAAAGAATCGGATGCCCGGCAAAAACGTGGTGATCCTAGGATCCGGCGATATTGGCATGATCATGGCCCGGCGCATGACCTTAGAAGGAGCGAAGGTGCTGGGGGTCTTTGAGATCCAGCCCTATGCCAGCGGCCTTCCCCGGAATATCGAGCAGTGCCTGAACGACTATGATATCCCGTTGTATTTAAGCCATTCCGTGACCGATATCCGGGGCACGGACCGGCTGGAGAGCGTCGTGGTATCCCAGGTGGACGAGCAGCTGCAGCCCATCCCCGGCACAGAGAAGGAATACCCCTGCGACGCCCTGATCCTGTCCGTAGGGCTGATCCCGGAGAATGAGCTGACCTGGATGGCGGGAGCCGAAGCTGACGAGGGGACGAAGGGAGCGGCGGTGGACGAAGCGTTCCAGACCACCGTTCCTGGTATCTTCGCCGCCGGCAATGTGCTCCATGTCCACGATCTGGTGGATTTCGTATCCCTGGAGGCAGAGCAGCTGGCGGACGGCGCGGCCCGCTACCTGCAGGACGGCGCTCTGCCGGAATGCGGCCTGTCCGTGACCGGCGATCCCATGGTAGGACAGCTGGTGCCCGCCCGTTTCAGCGGCACCCAGGACCTGACCGTGTCCTTCCGGGTGAGAAAGCCGGTAAAAAATTGTCGGGTGGAGCTGTGGCAGGGAGAAACGCTGATCTTAAAGAAAGCCTTCCCCAAGGCCCTTCCCGCGGAGATGATCCAGCTGGCGGTGAAGAAAGAGGCATTGGGTCAGAATGAAGATCTGGAGGTGAGAGTGGTATGCTGAGAACCTTTACCTGTATCATGTGTCCCCAGGGGTGCGAGATCACCGCAGAGGGCGCCAACCCGCCCTACTCCCTGACCGGGAACAAATGCAAAAAGGGCGCGGCCTATGTGGAGCAGGAGCTGACCGCTCCCATGCGAAACATCGCTACCTCCATCCTGGTGGACGGCGGAGAGCTGCCCTTAGCCAGCGTGCGGCTGAGCGCCCCCATCCCCAAGGACCGCATCTTCGACGTGATGGCGGAGATCCGCCGCATCCGGCGGACGGCGCCGGTCCACGAAGGAGACGTGGTGATCCCGGATGTGCTGGGGCTGGGAAGCGACGTGATCGTGACAAAGACGGTGGAACGAGAGTAAGATAACAGAGCAATTAGGTGGGCTTGCGTCAGGCAAGCCCACCGTCGTATGCTTCCAGAAGAACGCGAATCAGACTTTTCATGGGTTTGGTGAGGATCGCGCCCTTGTGGTAGGCAATGACAACGAAAAATTCCGCAGGCGGAGTTAAGGAAAAGCGCGTTATCTGAGCTTCGTCCGTTTTCATAGAACGGGGCAGGAAGGCCAATCCTTTATGGTTTTGAACCATCTGCGCAGAAGATGTCAAGTCACTGATCTCACAAAGGATCTTTGGCGCAAATGCGTGGCTGGAAAATGCTTCCCGCTCAAGCATACGGAAAAAGCTGTTAGACTGGTTCATAATAAACTGTGAATCTTTTAAGTGATCAAAATTCACACCGTATTTCCGGAATTCGTCAGTCAGCGGTGTGTCAGCCGGCATGGCTAAAAGAAGCTCCTCCTTCCGAAGCGGGATAAATTCCAGCAGGCTGTGGGTGGCTTCCCGGCTGGCCATTACGGCCAGGTCTGCCATGCCGCCAAGAAGATAGTCTTTGGCGACGGAGACATTTCCTACAACGGTACTTAATACCACATCCGGACAGAGTGTTTGAAACGCAGGAAAAATATCGGATGTGAAATCCGGAAGCAGCGAATTATTGTAGATGACAGTAATCTGTTTACGGCCGGTCTGGGTTAATTTCTTGATATCTTCCAATGCTCTATAGTAGATGTTGACAGCTGCGCGGGCGCCGTGGACATATACCTTTCCGGCATCCGTCAGAACCAGTTCATTCCGTTCCCTCCGGAATAGCTTGGTGCCCAATTCGATCTCCAGTTTTTTGACCTGCTGGCTTAAAGCCGGCTGGGTTACCAAAAGACGTTCCGCTGCTTTAGAAAAGCTCTTTTCTTCTGAAATAGTGATCACATATTCTAACTGATGGATATTCATTCAGTTGGTGTCCTCCTCCCCGCTAAATTCGTCCCGCAAGCTCCGTGCAAAAGCATTTAGGGCTGGTATATACAGCGGGTTATTGCAATCCTGACGGATGACTAAGTAAGCCAGGTATCGTTCAGCCGCTGATAATCTCCGGTGCTTTTGGAGCATGATGGCCAGATTGAGATAATAACGGGGACTAAGGGAAAAGTAGACGATGTCGTCAGTGTCTTTCACCATGGCAGAACGAGGGAGCAGGCCTACACCCGCGCCCTTCTGGATCATGTTGCTTAATACCAGGTTGTTGCTGGTTTCAAAAACAACGGTAGGCACAATGCCTTCCTTGCTGAAAATGTTGTCTGTGATAGTACGGATGGTAGTCCCTGCAGACAGGAGAACAAACGGGGAATCGGCCAGCTCAGAGATCTGGATGGCGGCCAGTTTTTCCGGGTATCCGTCTACGGCAAGTCCACGGGCGGCCAGGGGGTGGAACGAGGGAACCCCGACCAAAACTTCTTCTTTGGATATTACAATATAATCTAGAGCCGGATTTTCTGTGTCATAGCAGGAACCCAGCGCATAGGTGACGCTGCCTTCCGCAACAAGACGGTTCAGTTCATGCATGTATCCCTCCCGGATCTCCAGTTTGATATCTGGGAAACGGCTATTGAATTGGGAAAAAATCTGAGCGACCATAATAGAACCTCGCAAGGGGGTAGCGCCTACAATAATGCTTTCTCGCTGCGTGTGCGTTAAGCGGTAGATCGTCTGATAGGTCTGACTTTTTACGTCTAAGATCTTTTCTGCAGCATCTGCGTAAATCCTGCCAGCGGGAGTAAGTGTCAGCTTTTTCTTCTCACGATAGAACAGATCCGTCCCCAATTCGGTTTCTAGACGGGAGAGGAATACGCTCATAGCAGGCTGGGAGATCCCTGCGCGTTTTGCCGCCCCGCTTAAACTTGTCTCTTTGGCGATCGCCAAAATATATTCCATAGCTTTTACATCCATGGTTTATTCCTCGTAATATTTTCTTCCCTATTTATGGCTAGGTGAGAAAGGAGACGCTTATGAAGCAGACGATAGATCCAGGATTTAAAAAAAAGACGATCAATTTGGTAGACAATATTGTATATTCAAACCAACAGGATCTGGATGGCAATCCGATCGAATTAAAGATGAGCATTATGCTCCAAAACGGCAACAGTGAAATGCGCCTTGCGGCGGGAGAGGACGATCCGAAAGAGGATCACAGCCCAAAGCCGGCCTTGGTATGGATTCCAGGAGGCGGCTGGAGAGGCACGGACAAAAACCTGATGCTGGGAGAAATGAGCGAATTCGCGAGGGCTGGATATGTGGTGGCTTCCATTTATTACCGTAGCAGTGGAGAAGGACACTTTCCCGCGCAGATCATTGACGTAAAAACAGCGATCCGGTTTCTGCGGGCCCATGCGGAGCAGTATGAGATTGATCCGGAGCGGATCGGTGTGTTTGGGCGTTCCGCAGGCGGACATCTGGCAGTGTGGGCAGCTTTGAATCTGGATGATCACGATACGGACGAGTGGATGGGGTATTCCTCCCATGTGCAGGCATGTTGCAACATGTTTGGACCGACAGATGTGACGGCTCTGATGCTGAATGAGCAGGCAAAGCTTTCTGATCCCAAGTTCCGCTGGCATAAACTGGAGGAGACCCACGGCGGCGCGTTAGTCGGAGGCGATCCGGAAACGCTGGTGGAACGTTCTGCCGGAGCGAATCCGCTGAACTATATCCATTCAGGTATCTGTCCGATACAGATTCTCCATGGAGATAATGATCCGTTGGTCCCCATCGAGCTAAGCAGCGATCACCTGTATGAAAAACTTGTGGAAGCCGGACTGGAGTCCCAGACAGAGTATTACATCGTGAAGCATGCAGGACATGGCACCCGGGAATTCTTCCAGGATTCAGTGAAGGATCTGATGATCGGATTCTTTGACAGATATCTAAAATAAAACAGAGAGCATACAAGACCTGCGGAAGAGCACGTTGCCCTGCCGCAGGTCTTTGTGATTAGTCAGCGATTCGTTTTTGGATAGATTTCGCCCCTACGCCTCCTGCTCCTCCCACCAGGCCTGGGCCAGCCGCAGGAACTCCCGGGCCCCGGAGCTGAGGTATCCGGTCTTCGGCCAGCTGATGACCACGTCCCAGGAGGGATGGGAGGCCAGGCAGAACCGGGCCAGCTTGTCGGAAGGCCGGCGGACGTAGTACCAGGGGATGATGCCGCAGCACAGGGTAGACTCTACCATAGAGGCGATGCCGCCGGTGTTGTTGGTCTCGAACAGGATATTGGGGACAAAGCCTGCCTGAGAAAAGATGTCGTCGCAGACAGCCCGCAGGGTGGACTGCTTGTCCATCAGCACAAAGGGCTCATACTCCAGCTCCTTTAAGTCCAGGATCGCAGGCGGCTCCGAAGGCGGGGCCTGCCGCTCCGCCGCCGGATGTCCGGCAGGGACGATCACCGCCATCTCCTCCTGCCCCAGGACCAGGTAGTTGTCGGCGGTCCGGTCCTTTTCATGAAGGGTCATGAAGCCGACGTCCAGGATCCCCTCCGCCAGGGCGGCCTGCTGGTCCCGCACCCGCATCTCGATGGGGCGGACCTCCAGATTGGGGAAGGCCCGGTGCAGCTCCGGATAGATGGCGGTAAACATCTTCAGCCCCCGTCCCGGCGTCAGGCCGATGGTCAGATGGCCCTTCCTGGCGTCGGAGATATCGTAGATCCGGTTATAGGTGCTGTTCTTTAGGTTCAGGACCTCCTTGGCCCCTTCCACGTAGATGCGCCCGGCCTCCGTCAGTCCCCAGTGGGAGCGGGACCGGTGAAAGAGAGGGGTGCCCAGCTCCCGCTCCAGCTTCAAAAGCTGCTGGTTCAGCGCGGACTGGGTGATGAACAGCTTTTCCGCCGCCCGGGTGATATTATTTTCTTCTGCAATTTTCAAAATGTATTCGATCTGCTTGGTATCCATGCCGTCTCCTGATCAATTCTAGTGTATCCTGATTTCCATAAAAGGCTGAAATGCCGACGTACGTTCCTGGGACTACGGTTCCTGGGACACGGTATAATTCTCCGCCAGATAAGGCTGCTCCGTATTGGTCTTAAAATAATCCAACAGATATTCCATAAACAGCTGTTCCGGCTCATTCAGCGTCCAGTTCTTCTGGCGGATCACCAGATTTAAGCGGAATAGGGACGGGGCCAGGGGATAGTAGGCGATCTTATCCCGTTCCACCGAGCAGGATTCGGCGATAAAGGCGACGCCTGCACTCTGGGCGATCATCCGGCGGGTGGCCGTGATGTTGTTCGTCTCGCAGAACACGTCCGGGGTAAACCCGCAGGTCTCAAAAAACTGGTCGGACAGCATCCGCAGGGACGCGCCCTTCTTGGAAAGGAGGAAATTCTCCCCGGAAAAGTTCCGGATCAGATCCTCCGCGGTCAGCAGCGTTCCCGACGGGTGCTCCGCCGCATAGGGATGCGTCCTGGGGATGGCGAAGAACACCTCCTCCTCCCGCAGGACCTGGGCCATGCCTCCAAACGGCGCGGTGCTCACCTCCGCCGCCAGGCCTACGTGGATCGTCTCATCCAGGAGCAGCTTCTTGAGCCCGGGGAGACTGGTCTCCGAGATCTCGATGTCGACGGTGGGGAACTGCTCCTTGAACCGGGGGATGATCTCCGCCAGCATCCGCAGGCCGAAGTTGGAGGTCACGCCGATGCTGATGTGGCCCCGCCGGTTGAGGTTGGCGATATTCTGATACAGCTCCTTCTGGATCTTCACCACCTGCTTTGCCGCTTCCACGTAAAGCTCTCCCGCAGGGGTCAGGGTCAGCTCGCCCTTGGAACGGTTAAAGAGCGGCGTGTCCAGCTCCTGTTCCAGACGGGACAGGTACTGGCTTAAAGAAGACTGGGATACAAACAGGTCCTCTGCGGCCTTCGTCATGTTGCGGCGGCCGGCGATGGCCAGGATATAGTTCAGGTATTTGACGTCCAAGATCAGTTCCTCCAGTGTTCATCGGGTCTATTAGCAAATGTGATTGCTGTCATTAAATATAAATATTTGTCAAAATGGAAAAATTCTTTTATCATTATAACAGATAGGGCGATCAATGTAAAATAAAGCCCGGATAAAAATTACAAAAAGGAGGTTACAACTATGGCAAAAGGAACACCGATCATCACAGAAATGCAGGTGATCCCGGTAGCAGGCTATGACAGCATGCTGATGACCCTGAGCGGGGCTCATGCGCCGTATTTCACCAGGAACCTGGTCATCTTAAAGGATGACGCGGGCCATACCGGGATCGGTGAGATCCACGGTGGCGATTATACGTGCGAAGCCTTAAGAAGCTGCATCCCGCTGGTGGTAGGACAGCCCTGCGGCCGGTACCGGGGCGTGCTGGACAGCATCCACAAAGCGTCCACCCGTTCTGCAGAGGATGACGGAGAGGGGATCCAGAGCCTGGATATCAGCAAGCTGAAATTCGTGGTAAAAGCGGAATGGGCCATTGAATGCGCGATGCTGGATCTGCTGGGACAGTATCTGGATCTGCCGATGTGCGAGCTGTTAGGAGACGGCAAGCAGCGGGACCAGGTGGAGACCCTGGGTTATCTGTTCTATGTCAGCGACAAGGAGAAGGCACAGGAGCTGCATTATCTGGACGAGTCCGACAGCAAGGATCCCTGGTTCAAGCTCCGCCGCCAGGAGATGCTGACCCCGGAGCGCATCGTAGAGCAGGCGCAGGTCCTTCATGAAAAATACGGCTTCCGCAACTTCAAGTTAAAGGGCGGCGTACTCCCCGGATATGAGGAGATGGAGGCAGTAAAAGCATTGAAAAAAGCCTTCCCTCATGGTAGAATTAATATTGACCCGAACGGCGCCTGGAGCCTGAGTGAGGCAATCGAGATCTGCCGGCCTATGGAAGGGATCCTGACCTATATCGAAGATCCCTGCGGACCGGAATCCGGCTTCAGCAGCCGTGAGATCATGGCAGAATTTAAGAACGCAGTGCGGCTCCCCGTAGCGACGAACATGATCGCCACCGACTGGCGCCAGTTCTATCACTCCGCGGCGTTAAAGTCCGTGGACATCGTGCTGGCAGATCCCCATTTCTGGGGCTTCGGCGGAAGCGTGCGGATGGCTCAGATCTTAAACGACTGGGGCCTGACCTGGGGAAGCCATTCTAATAACCATTTCGATATCACTCTGACGGCGTTTGCTCATGTAGCTGCGGCCGCGCCTGGCAATCCGACGGCCCTTGACACCCATTGGATCTGGCAGGACGGACAGAACCTGTTAAAAGATACTCCGCAGATCGTGGACGGATATCTTCAGGTACCGAAGAAGCCGGGACTTGGCGTAACGATCGACATGGAGAAGGTGATGGAGGCCAACAAGCTGTACAACCAGCTGCCCACCCACGACCGGGATGACGCGATGGCCATGCAGTACCTGATCCCCAACTGGAAGTTCGACTCCAAGAAGCCCGCGCTGGTGCGCTGATACAGGAAGGCAGGAATTAGGCGATCAGCTTTTTGCGGTATGGTAGTATAAGAAAAAGATAGGATCAACTATAAGAAAAACTTAGAGATAACTAAAAATTATCAGTTTTACTTCTTGCCTGGGATGTGCTAAAGTGACCGTGAAAGGTACCTTAGGATACAAAAAAAGAAAAGGAGATGGTAAAAAGATGTTCTTTAAAAAGTATGGGGACATTGTGGTAGGCGTATTTTTTATGGTGCTCTCGGCTGCGCTTATCGTGATGGCGAAGATGCTCCCGAAGTCCAAGGTCATGGATATCGGACCGGATTTCATGCCGCTGGTGATCGGCGTAGTAGCCTTTATCTTGGCGGCGATCCTGACCTTCTTAAGCGTGAAGAACTTTAAGATGCGCGCGAAGGAGCTGGAGGGAGTCGAGATCGCAGAGTGCGATTACAAGCGTGTACTGAGCAGTATCATCCTGGTGCTGGTGTATGTGTTCATCCTTCAGCCGGTGGGCTTCATCATTTCCACCATGGCGTATCTGCTCCTGCAGATGCTGGTGCTGTCCCCGGATGACGAGCGTGACAAAAAGCATGTTATCAGACTGATCGTGATCGATATCGTATTTACCCTGGTCGTATTCTTCCTGTTCCGTTACGGGTTCAAGATCGTACTTCCGGCCGGTATCTTTACGATCAACATCTAATTAGGAGGAGGATAAGAGTATGCAGGCATTAGGACTTTTAGGCAATGCATTTGTAAGTATCATGCACCCGGCCTCCATCCTGTTGATGATCGCTGGCGTGGCTATTGGTATCGTATTTGGTTCCATCCCGGGACTGTCTGCTTCCATGGCAGTAGCGCTGATGCTGCCGCTGACCTTCAGCATGACCCCGTCCATGGGTATGAACACCCTGGTTGCAGTTTACATCGGAGGTATCTCCGGCGGTCTGATCTCCGCGATCTTACTGAACATGCCGGGTACGGCATCCTCTATTGCAACCTGTTTCGACGGACACCCGATGGCAAAGAACGGCGAAGCGATGAAGGCTCTGGGCCTTGGTATCGTGTTCTCCGCGATGGGTTCCATCTTTTCCTTCATCATCCTGACCTTCTGCGCGCCGCTGTTAGCAGACATCGCGCTGAAGTTCACTCCGGCTGAGAACTTTGGTATCTGCTTCTTCGCACTGACCATGGTTGCCATCCTGTCCTCCGGCAATATGCTCCGGGGACTGTTAGCCGGCCTGTTCGGACTGATGTTCACCCTGATCGGTATGGCTCCGATCGACGGCACTGCTAGATTTACCTTTGGTTTTTCCAACCTGATGGCTGGCTTCGACACCCTGCCCACCCTGATCGGTATCTTCGCGATCTCCGATATCCTGATCACTGCGGAGAGCATGAAGGGCGGCAAGCTGGAGACCATCCCGGTGAAGAAGGTAAAGGGCTTTGGCTTCAGTGTCCAGGAATTTATCTATCACCTGCCGAACTTCTTCCGATCCTCTCTGATCGGTACTGGTATCGGTATCCTGCCTGGTATCGGCGGTTCTACCTCCGGTATGCTGGCTTACGTGACTGCGAAGAATATGTCCAAGCATCCGGAGCAGTTCGGTAAAGGATGCCCGGATGGTATCGTAGCTACCGAGTCTGCCAACAACGCCACCATCGGCGGCGCCATGATCCCGCTGCTGGTACTGGGTATCCCCGGCGACGGCGTTACGGCGATGATGCTGGGCGGCTTCCTGATCCACGGACTTTCCGCAGGTCCTCTGCTGTTCGTAAAGAACGCAGACGTTGTATATGGTATCTTCGCTGCATGTATGATCTGTACTCTGATCATGCTGGTGGTTGAGTGGACCTGTATCAAGGGCTTTGTACAGGTACTGAAGGTTCCGAAGCACATCCTGCTGCCGCTGATCCTGGTCCTGTGCTGCGTAGGCGCGTATGCCACCAACAACCGGATCTTCGATGTACAGTCCATCCTGGTATTTGGTATCGTAGGCTATGTTTACCATAAGTTCAGCCTGCCGACCACGCCGTTCGTACTGTGCTTCCTGATCGGCGAGATGCTGGAGACCTACTTACGGCGCGGCATCATGCAGTACAAGTCCTTCGGCGCGTTCTTCGAGAGACCGATCTTCGATGCGTTCTTCTTTGTAGCAGTAGCAGTCCTGGTTTGGTCCTGCTTCAAGGAGCTCAAAGCATATTATGCGAAAAAGAAAGCCTGATAGGATCTGATCCTTACATAAGGCCATAGGAATCTGATTCAGTATGCACCGCGTGGACCACGCGACGCAATATAGGAACGAAAAAACGGGCGCCTCCTTACGGCGCCCAGAAAAAAAGGAGAGATGACACTATGAAAAAGAAAATCTTGGCAACAGTTCTGGCGGGAACCATGGCACTGAGCTTAGCAGCATGCGGCGGCTCTGAGACTGCTTCCACCACTGCAGCACCGGCGGCAGGCAGCGAAGCAGCAGGCAGCGAGGCAGCAGGCGGCGAGGCAGCAGCAGTAGAGACCGAGGCTACCAGCTGGGAGCCCTCTACCACCGTTTCCATCGTTGTACCGGCAGGCGCAGGCGGCAACACCGACTTATCTGCCCGTGTATTCGCACAGTACGCAAAGCAGCTGACCGGTCATGACTTCATCGTTGTAAACTCCAACGGTGCGGCAGGCTCTGTTGCAGCGAACCAGGTACTGTCTGCGGATGCGGACGGCCACACCTTCCTGTACGGTCACAACCTGGTAAACGTGGCGAACATCGCAGGCGTTACCGATTACAACTACACCGCATTCAAGCTGGGCCCGACCTTCGCAAAAGACCCGGCGCAGCAGTTATATGTAAATCCGGAGAAATATGCTGACTTAAACGCATTCATCGAGGCGGCAAAGGCAGCTCCCGGCCAGTTAAAGGCTTGTACCGAGGTAGGCGCTTACACCTACTATGAGATCCTGGCATTCGAGAAGGCTGCCGGTATCGACTTAGACCTGGTAGACGTTGGTTCTAACTCTGATAAGGTTGCAGCGATGCTGTCCGGACAGGTTGACTTAATGCCGGGTGCATACATCAACTGTAAAGACTATCTGGCAGCTGGCCAGTTCGCTTGCATCGGCGCTCCGACCGAGGAACGCTACGAGCTGATCGCAGATATCCCCACTCTGAAAGAGCAGGGCATCGATCTGGTATATCCGGACTGCGACTTCTCCTTCTACTTCCCGGCTGAGACTCCGGACGAAGTGATCACCTACTACGAGAACCTGGTTCAGCAGATCCTGGCTGATCCGGAAGCAGCAGAGGCTGTTGCCAACGTAGATATGATGCCGTACTACTTAAACGCTGAGGATTCCGCCGCCAACGACGAGGCGATCTTCAACCAGATCAAGGCTATCGCTGACGAGCTGGAGCAGTAAGAGACGGGATCCGATGATCGGATCGAGAACGTAAGAT
>DVLJ01000084.1 GCA_018715565.1 Candidatus Ventrimonas merdavium | reverse complement strand
TGATCCCTGTTCTTCTCCGGCAACGGCTCCCCCGCCGCCAGCTTTTTAATAATATCCGTCAGCAAAGAAATATCAAAGCCGCGTTTTTTCACGCGCTTCAAATCCTTCTGAAATTTTGTGGTTGGTCTTATCTTATACATCGGAAAGCAGATCCTCCATCATCTGATCGACATTGGAATAGGTCTTGCCGAGGCCCGGATCGGCTTTCATCCTCTTTACTTCCTGGATTGCTTCGGCGGTTTCCGCATTCGGCACATCGCCGCTGATTTCAAAGGGGATTCTGTACTCCCGCACCGCTTTACGGGCAAAAATATTGAACGCCGTTGTCATCGTCATTCCCATATCAGCACAGAACGCCTCAAACTGCCGCTTCAGATCTGCGTCCATACGAATGTTAATATTTATATTTGCCATTAGGCAGCAACTCCTTTCACTTTCACTTATATTATATTCATTGTATGACTTTTTATTTACAATGTCAATAGGCTTCTCGCCCGTTTACCGCAGCCCCGGCTCTTAAACTTCCGTCCTGGTATGTACGCACATGTTTTTCTTGATCAAGGAAAGGCAGAGCCCCGATTACTCGCTTAAGGCTCTGCCCAATCTATGTTCCTTATTCCAAAATATACAGCCGAGAATCAAAATCGCAGCTGGCCTCTCCCCCTTCCAGGGATTCTCCAGAGCTCTGATCGCTGGTGACCAGTCCGGCATGCATCAGCTCGTCGCCGTAGAACTGTCCCACAACGCGCCCGGCGCGGTTCTTTTCCCGGACTGTGACGGTATAGAGGCGGTCCGGGTCCAAGCCGGTCAGCCGCAGGCGGGTATAGGGCGGGGTGACGGTGTTCAGGACGCGGTACCAGCCTACGATGGCCTTTGCCTGGTCTTCCCTGACGGTCATCCAGGCGGCGGTGTTGCCCTCAAAGGGGCTTTCCAGCCGATAGAAGGTGCCGAACTGCAGCAGGCCTCTCCACTGCTTCATAAAGGCGGTCTGCTGCCGGATCTGGGCCAGCTCCTCCTGGGAAAGGCGGTTTAAGTCCAGCTCGTAGCCGAAGGCGCCGAAGAACGCCACGTTGGCCCGGGTGTGGAGCGGGGTGACGCGGTGCAGCTGGTGGTTGGGGACTGCGGAAACGTGGGCACCCATGGAGCTGACCGGGTAGCAGTAGGAGGTGCCGTACTGGATCTTCAGCCGTTCCACAGCGTCGGTGTCGTCGCTGGTCCACGCCTGGGGGGCATAGTAGAGCAGGCCCGGATCGAACCGGGCGCCGCCGCTGGCGCAGGACTCGAACAGCACCTGGGGGAACGCCTGGGTCAGCCGCTCATACAGGTCGTATACGCCCAGGATATACCGGTGGAACACCTCCCCCTGGCGGTCCGCCGGGAGAGCCGGGGACCAGCACTCGGTGATGCTGCGGTTCATATCCCATTTCACATAGGAGACAGAGCCGTCTTTCAGGATCTCTGCCATCTGCGCATAGATATGATCCACCACTTCTTTTCTGGAAAAATCCAGTACATGCTGATACCGGCCGTGGGACTGGTTCCGCTCCGGCACCGCCAGGATCCAGTCCGGGTGGGCGCGGTACAGGTCCGAGTCCTTATTGACCATCTCCGGCTCGAACCACAGGCCGAAATCCATGCCCAGGTCCCGGATCTTGCGGGCAAGGCCGGAGATCCCCTGGGGAAGCCGCTCCGGGTTGGGGGTCCAGTCGCCCAGGCCCGCATGGTCGCTGCACCGTTTCCCAAACCAGCCGTCGTCCAGGACGAACAGCTCGATCCCGGCGTCCCGGGCAGTTTTTGCCAAAGCTAAGAGCTTATCCTCCGTAAAATCAAAATAGGTGGATTCCCAGTTGTTGATCAGGATGGGCCGCTGCCGGTCCCGCCAGAAGCCTCTGGCCAGCCGGGTGCGGTAAAGCCGGTGGAAGGTCTGGCTGAGATCGTTCATGCCCCGGTCTGTATAGACCATCACCGCTTCCGGCGTCTGGAAAGATCCGCCCGGCTCCAGCTTCCAGTCAAACCATTCCGGATGGATGCCCAGGAGCACCCGGGTGGTATCGTGGGTATCCACCTCCGCCTGAGCCAGGAAATTGCCGCTGTAGATCAGGCTGAAGCCCAGGACCTCTCCCTGGGATTCGTCGGCGTGGGGGCGCTTGAGGATGAGGAACGGGTTATGCTCATGGGAGGAATGGCCCCGCATGCTCCCTACAGACTGGATCCCCTGCTCCAGGGCGCGGGCCCGGGGATGGCGCTCTCTGGCCCAGGCCCCGGAAAACTGGATCCACTCATAGTCATGGTCCGGCAGGTCCAGGCAAAGGCTCATGGCCTTTAACAGATGGACGCTTTCCTGGCCCTGGTTGGTAAAGCAGGCGCTGCGGGCCAGGACTCCTCCCTGGGCAAAGATGGTGTAGAGCAGGGAAAGGGACACGCCGGTCACCGGATCCTGCAGCTGTAAGGTCAGGGTCATGGCCTCGTCATCCTGCTCCGTGTAGGTGGCGGGCAGTCCGGCAAGGCGCGGCTTGCCCGGCTGGATGGTATGGGAAACGTAGCGGAAATCGGAGATGCGGCTCCCATTCTCCTGCAGGATCTCCACCGCCGGCATCCGGTAGTCGGAGGAGCCGTATACACCGTATTCCTGGCGTACATGCTCCAGGGAAAATGTTCGTTCCCCCTCAAAGATATAGGACGTCATGGAGCGGGGCACCATCTCCAGCAGCCAGGAATAGTCCTCCCGGGGATGGACAGCCTTGCCGAAATAAAGCTGCCCCATCTGTCCGTTGGGAAGAATGGTCATAATGTAGCTGATGCAGGAATTATAAAGATGAAAGGTTCTGCTTGCTTCGTGATAGACAATATTCATGGAAAACCTCCTTGGGCGCGTATTTCTGGGGTATCTCTAGTTACCAGTATAAACGGGCCCGGGAGGAATTCCAGATGGAAATGTTAAGGAAATCAGTCAAAATGTTGTCTGCTGCGGGTTCCGGAGAACAGAGGCGCTTTCCCCTTCCGGTATTGGGACGGGGTCAGGCCGTATTTCCGTTTGAACGCCTTGGAAAAGACCAGGGGGTCCGTATATCCGCAGGACAGGGCCGCCCCCTCCACCGATAAGTCGGTGATCAGCAGCAGCTCCGCGGCCTGGGTCAGGCGGTAATTGGACAGGTATTCCTGGGGGGACATCTGAAGCTCTTTCCGGAACAGGGAGTACAGATAGCTGCGGTTGATGGAGACATAGTCGGCGATGTCCGTCACCCGGATGGGCGTGCAGTAGCTGTTCTGGATAAACTCCATGGCCTGGCGCACATACTGGCTGTCCGCCTCGGAGCCGGAGGAGGGATAGACGTCCGTGTCCTCGGCCAGGATATGGAAAAAGGAATACAAAAGGCCCTCCAACAGGAACTGGTTGGAGACGGAGCCGGTCTTATGCTCCAGCATGGAAAGGACCGTGTCCTGGATCAGCTGGCCCCGGCTGCTGCGGAAGGTAAGGCGGGAGGCTCCCAGGCCGATGTCTGCCAGGTACTTCGCCGCCTGGCCCCCGTCAAATCCGATCCACAGATAGGTCCAGGGCTCGTGGGCGTCGGCCTGATAAAAGGTCTGGCTGCCCGGCGGGATGAGAAAGCCCTGCCCGGCTTCCAGCTCATAGGAGGTCCCTCCCGCCTGATAGACCCCCTTTCCCGATACGATATAGTGGAGGATATAGCAGGGCCGGACGGCCGGGCCGAAGCTGTGGCCCGGCCGGCATTCCTCATAGCCGCAGAAGCATAAGTACAGGTCGGAAAATGGCCGCTCTTTCGGCTGTAAGATATAAGCGTGTTCCATGGATCAGCCTCCTTCCCCGGCGTATTTCCGGTATTCGGTGGGGGTCCGGTGCTTCTTCTGCCGGAAGAGGCGGGAGAAATACAGGGCGTCGTCGTAGCCCACGGACCGGGCGATGTTGTGGATGGGCAGGTCCGTTTCCTTTAATAGGGTGCAGGCCCGCCGGATGCGGAAATCCAGGAGATATTCCTGGGGCGAGGTCCCGGTGATATCTTTAAACAGCCGGTACAGGTAGGTGCGCTCGATGTTTAAGTAGTCGGCGATCACCTGGATATTGACCGCGTGGGCGTAATTGTTCTCAATGTAACGGAGAGCTTCCTCTACATAGGAGATCTTTTTCTCCGTGGCAGGGATGGACTTCCGGGGGAATTTGCTGGCCAGCAGGTACAGGTATTCATACAGGATGCTGTTCATCATCAGGTCCCGGTTCTCCGGGAGATTGTAGGCCTCGAACATCTTCTCATGGCAGAGCCGCACCCGGTCGTCCTTTCCATAATGAAAGCAGGGCTCCTCCAAAAGGGATGTGCGCTTGAAATATTCCTCCATCTTGATCCCCTGAAATCCGATCCAGGTGTAGGTCCAGGGATGGTAGCGGTCCGCCTCATAGTAGATCAGGGTGTTAGGACGGATGAGAAAGGCGTCCCCCTCGGACAGATGGTAGATATGGCCGTCCACCTTGTAGATCCCCTTGCCGCCCAGGATATAGTGGATCAGATATCCGCTGCGGACCACGGGCCCGTAGCTGTGAGAGGGCGCGCAGGTCTCGTTGCCGCAGGTGTAGATCATGGCGTCCAGGTTCCTGGAAAAATCATTGGAAAAAATATAATCCTTCATGGTATCCCCCATTCTTCCAACAAAACTGTATAGTTAAGCAACATTTGTCTATATGGTTTTTATTATAACCCAGTATAATAATAATTACAAGGACAAACAAAACAGCAGTTGTCCATACCGCGGTAAAGAGCTGTACCTGGTTTCCAAAAGAAAGAGTTTCATCATTCAAATGTTGGAGGGATTGCAATGGATGCAGAAAAAAGAAAACGCTATGAAGCCATAGCGGCAGAGGTTGTACGGCTTGCCGGCGGCAGAGACAATATCCTGGGCGTTGCCCACTGTGCCACCCGGCTCCGTCTGGTATTAGAGGACAATGATCTGGCGGATCTAAAAGCCATGGAGGAGGTAGACCTGGTCAAAGGCGTGTTCGTGGCTGGCGACCAGCTGCAGATCATCTTTGGCGCAGGCCTGGTCAATGACGTGTGCCAGGTGCTGGCAGATTCGATCCATATGGACAGTATGAGCCTGGGGGATCTAAAGACCAAGGCCAACAAACGGATGAACCCGCTCCAGCGGGCGGTGAAAGCCCTGTCGGACGTATTTATCGAGATCATGCCGGGGATCCTGGCGGCGGCGCTGCTGACCGGACTTTCCAGCGTGCTGGGCAACCTGGAATTTGTAGAAAACAGCCCGACCCTTTACGGCATTTCCACCCTGATCAACATCGCTTCCGGCGCGATCTTCGGCTTCCTGCCCCTGTGTGTGGCTTACAGCACGGTGAAGCGGTTCGGGGGACGGCCGATCATGGGTCTGGTCATGGGCTGCATCATGCTTTCCGGCAGCCTGACCGATGCCTACGCGGCGGCCCAGGGCACGGCTGAGGTGACCATCCTGCACATCTTCGGCCTCCCGGTAGAGCTGGTAGGCTTTCAGGGCGGTATCATCGTAGCCCTTTTGATCGGTGTGGTTACGGCTAAGCTGGATATCTTCTTTGAAAAGAAAGTCCCGGAGGTGGTCCGGCTGCTGGTATCGCCCCTGCTCACCACTCTGACCAGCTCGTTTTTACTGTTCCTGATCATCGGACCGGTAGGCAGAGGCTTAGCGTCCGGCATCACGGCGGTGCTGGTGTGGATGACCCAGAACTTAGGCGCCTTCGGATACGCGGCCTTCTCCGGCGTGCAGCAGCTGATCGTCATTACCGGCCTGCACCATGTATTTGGAGCCATTGAGTCCCAGCTTCTGGTGGATACGGGCAGAAACTTCTTAAATCCCCTGATGTCTGTGGCAATGACCGCCCAGGGCGGCGCAGTATTAGGCTATCTGGCAAGAAACTTTAAGGACGCCCGGGCGAAGGAGCTTTGCATCCCCAGCTTTGTGTCTGTTCTGTTCGGGATCACGGAGCCGGCCCTGTTCGGTGTGAACCTGCGGTACCGCTATCCCATCATCGGCGGGTGCATCGGCGGCGCGATCGGCGGTCTGGTGGTCTACCTGACGGACCTGGCGGCGCTGGGCTTCGGCACCACGGTAGTGCCGGGCATCGCCCTGGCAGACCCTGCCAATAACGGCTATGTAAACTACATTATCGCTCATGTGATCGCCCTGGCAGCCGGTTTCCTGTTCGCATTCCTGGTAGGGATGGTATTTGACCGGAAACGGCAGGCGGCAGTTGGAGATGGCGCGGCGGCCGGGATGACTGGAACGGCAGCTGGAGCCGGAAGCACGAACAGAGCAGCAGTGGGAGCTGAGACGGCAAACAAAGGTGCAGCTGAGACTGCGGCGGACAGCAAAGCATCTGCCGTAGCAGCACCAGCAGCCGAGGAGATCGGCGCTTATGCCAACGGCCAGTTTGCGGGGATCGAAACCGTCAGCGACCCCACCTTTGCCCAGAAGATCCTGGGAGAGGGCACGGCCATCGTACCGGCGGACAACCGGGTGTATGCCCCGGCAGACGCAGTCGTCGAAATGATCGCGGACACCAAACATGCAGTGACCCTGCGGACCAGCGCCGGCCACGGGATCCTGATCCATGTAGGCATCGATACGGTGAAGCTGGAGGGCAGATGCTTTACCCTCCATGTGAAAGAGGGGCAGCGGGTGAAAAAAGGCGACTGCATCCTGGAAGCAGATTTTGCCCAGATCGCGGCGGCAGGCTATGACACGGTGGTATGCCTGATCTTTGCAGAGCTGGCAGGCGGCGCCGGGGTGAAGCTGGAGAAAGCCGGTAAGGTTTCTGTCGGCGACCCCATCGCAGTGATCGGAGGATAAAGGAGACAGAATGGGAGACGCATTTCAGAAAGTAAGGGAGGAACTGAACAGGATGGGAGGGACAGTGGCAAGCTGTCCTTTCCGGACCCGGTTCCACATCATGCCGCCGGTAGGCTGGCTCAATGACCCCAATGGTCTGTGTCAATTTCGGGGAGTATTTCATGCATATTTTCAGTATTCGCCGTTAAACGTCCACGGCGGCGGCGGATACTGGGGTCATTGTGTCAGCCGGGATCTGCTTACCTGGGATTACCAGGAGCCGGTTCTGGCGGCGGATACAGAGGAGGACAAAAGCGGCGTATATTCGGGGTCGGCCCTGGTGGAGGACGGCCGGATGTATCTGTTCTATACGGGAAATGTAAAGCAGCCCGGGGACTATGACTACATCGACGCAGGCAGGATCTCCACCCAGCTTCTGGTGGAGTCGGAGGACGGGCAGGCCATGTCCGCCAAGGAGAAGCTGCTGGGGATGGAGGATTACCCGGAGGATGTGACGCAGCATGTCCGGGATCCGAAGGTATGGAAAGAAAATGGGGCCTATCACATGATCCTGGGCGCCCGGTTCCGGGCCTGGGACGGGGAGGGCAGACGCCGGGACCAGGGCGGAGCCCTGCTGTACGTTTCGCCGGATAAGCATCATTGGAGGCTGGAGGGGGAGCTGACCAGCCAGAAAGACTTCGGCTACATGTGGGAATGCCCGGATCTGTTTTCACTGGAGGGACGGCGGGTGCTTTCCTTCTGCCCCCAGGGGCTGGCGTCAGAGCCGGAACGGTTCCAGAACCTGTACCAGTCGGGATACAGCCTGTTAGAAGAGGGGGCGGATCCGGAGGATACCTTTGTGGAATGGGACATGGGCTTTGATTTTTACGCCCCCCAGACCTTTGAGGCAGACGACGGCAGGAGGATCCTCATCGGCTGGTCCGGGATGCCGGATATGGAACAGAGCCACCGGAACCTTTCCGTGGAGCATGGCTGGCAGCACTGCCTGACCCTGCCTGCGGAGCTGGTGTTCCGGGAGGGCAGGATCTTCCGGATGCCGGTCCGGGAGCTGGATGAGCTGGGATGGGAACCTGCGGAAGCAGAGCAGGGAATGTACCGTTGGGAAAACAAAGCGGTAAAGCTCCGGATGTGGGAAATCGGCGGAGAAGAGCAGGAAATCCGGATTGGAGCCGGAGAAAATGCTCTGGTCATCCATGTATCCCAGGACAGGACAGAGCTTTCTTTCCGGATGCCGGACGGCAGGATTGCCCCATGCGGAGGCGGACGGGACAGGAGAGTGGGCCGGGCCGGGAAACCGGTGGAACAGCTGCTTGTCCTGGTGGACAGTTCCATTGCAGAAGTATTTGTCAATGACGGAGAGCTTGTTTTTACCACGCGGATTTATCTGGAGCCGGAAGAACGGGAACTTTGGGTCAAAGGGACCGGAAAATGGAAATTAGAAGTGATATAGCCGCTTGACGGATAGCCGGTTTTCCGATATACTTTTCTGTAGAGATACGGGACGGCACAAGCCGGTCCAGGGCGCACAAGCGCCGGAACAGACAGAGATATCAGACAGTATAGAATTGACGGAAGAAACGACTAGAGAGACGAACATGAGAGCCAGGAAGGTGACAGGTGTTCCCAAGGGATGCCAGGTTTCTTTCCTGGCTGTTTTATTTTGATGAAAATGAGACAGAGAGGAATCTGGCGGCCAAGCGCGGGCACCTATTTCGCCTGATGGCAGAAGGAGGAGCAGGCATGAGCAGAAAAGAGAATCGTTTACCAATCAGGAAGCAGACCGCATGGATATCCGCCAGAGGCTGGAAAGGGGCGGCATTGACGGCAACGGCAGCGCTGCTGCTTTCCGGATGCGGGCAGAGCGCCGGAGCGGGAGCCGGAACCGGCCCAGAGGCAGGTCAGACAGGAGCATCGGAGACCTGGGAAACAAAAGATGCCGCGTCAGGGGCATCCCGCCAGGATGTGATTGTGGTTATGGGGCCTACCTCAGAGCCGGAAGCAGGCTTTGACCCGGCCTATGGCTGGGGGGCAGGAGAGCATGTCCATGAACCGCTGATTCAGAGCACCCTGACGGTGACTACGCCGGAGTTAACGATTGATTACGATTTGGCCACGGATATGAACGTCAGTGAAGACGGCCTTACCTGGACGGTGGATATCCGGAATGATGTGAAATTTACAGACGGGGAGCCCCTGACTGCGGCGGATGTGGCGTTTACCTATAACACCCTGCGGGACACCAGCTCGGTGAATGATTTTACCATGCTGGAGGAGGCGGAGGCAGTGGACGAGGATACGGTGGTGTTCCATATGGAGCGGCCTTACGGGATCTGGCCTTATACCATGGCGGCGGCAGGGATCATCCCGGAGCACGCCTACGGCCCGGATTATGGCTCCAACCCCATCGGCTCCGGCAGGTACATGCTGAAGCAGTGGGACCGGGGGCAGCAGGTGATCCTGGAAGCAAACCCGGATTATTATGGGGAGGCCCCCAAGATGAAGCAGGTCACCATCCTGTTTATGGAGGAGGACGCGGCATTTGCAGCCGTGCTGTCAGGGCAGGCGGATCTGGCGTACACGGCGGCGGCCTATTCGGATCAGGAGATCGGCGGATATCACCTGCTGGCCTGCAGGACGGTGGACAACCGGGGCTTTAACCTGCCGGCGGTCCCGGCGCAGGCAGGGGCGGTCCCCGTTGGAAATGACGTGACTGCGGACCTTTCCCTGCGCCGGGCCATCAACCTGGCGATCGACCGGGAAGGGATGATCGATCACGTATTAAATGGATACGGCAGCCCGGCCTACAGCGTGTGCGACGGCATGCCCTGGTACAATGAGGAAGCACAGGTGGGATATGATCCGGCAAAAGCCGTGCAGCTTTTAGAAGAGGCAGGCTGGATGCCCGGAGCCGACGGGATCCGGGAGAAGGATGGCCTGCGGGCGTCGTTCCATCTGATGTATCCCGCCGGAGACTCGGTGCGCCAGGCCCTGGCGGCGGAGACGGCCAATCAGTTAAGAGAGATCGGCATAGAAGCTGTCATCGAGGGCGTAGGCTGGGATACGGCCTATGACCGGGCCCAGAGCGAGCCGCTGATGTGGGGCTGGGGGGCGCATACGCCGATGGAGCTGTATAACATTTACCATACCGCGCCAGGGTCCGGCCTGGCCGGGTATTCCCCCTATGCCAATCCGGCGGTGGATGCCTATATGGATCAGGCGCTGGCAGAGAGTGATCTGGAAGCCTCCTATGAGCTGTGGAAGCTGGCACAGTGGGACGGAGAGACCGGCGTGACCCAGGATGGGGATATCCCCTGGATCTGGCTGGTAAATATCGACCATCTGTACTGGAGCCGGGACGGGCTTGCGGTGGCGGAGCAGAAGATCCATCCCCACGGCCACGGCTGGTCGATCGTCAATAATGTGGATCAGTGGAGCTGGGAATAAAAGCGCGGGAAAACCCGGAAAGGAGGCGGTATCAAGATGATGAAGAGAAAAGCAAGAGAAAACGGCGCGGCATCCCTGCCCGGTTTTCTGCTGGGGAAAATGCTCCGCATGGCCCTTCTCCTGCTGTGCGTCAGCGCCGTTACCTTTGCCTTGGTATCCGCCTCCCCCATGGATCCTCTCACCGCCAACATCGGGCAGACGGCCCTGGGGAGCATGAGCCAGGAGCAGATCCAGAAGCTGGAGGAATACTGGGGCGTGGGCGTTCCGGCCGGCCAGCGGTTCCTGGCCTGGGCATCGGACTTTTTCCGGGGAGACATGGGCGTCTCTCTGCTGTACCGCCAGCCGGTGAGCCGGATCCTGGCGGAAAAGCTGGCCAACTCCCTGTGGCTGATGGCCGCCGCCTGGGTACTTTCCGGCGTACTGGGCTTTGTCCTGGGCGTCCTGGCCGGCGCGAGACGGGGAAGATGGGCGGATCGGATCATCTCCGGATACGCGCTGGTGATGGCCAGCACCCCTGCCTTCTGGCTGGCGCTGGTGCTGCTAATGGTATTTGCCGTGTGGCTGCGGTGGCTCCCCATCGGGCTGGCGGTCCCCATCGGCATGGACGCGGCCTCTGTGACGGTGACGGACCGGCTGGTCCATGGCATCCTGCCTGCGCTGACCCTGTCTCTGACCGGCATTTCCAACATCGCCCTCCATACCCGGGAGAAGCTGATCCAGGTGCTGGAAAGCGATTACGTGCTTTTTGCCCGGGCACGGGGAGAGGGGACCGGACGGATCCTGATCCAGCATGGCCTGCGCAACATCCTTCTGCCGGCCATGACCCTGCAGTTTGCCTCGGTCAGCGAGATCTTCGGCGGCTCGGTCCTGGTGGAGCAGGTCTTTTCCTATCCAGGCCTGGGCCAGGCGGCGGTGACCGCCGGTCTGGGCGGCGACGTGCCCCTGCTGCTGGGGATCACGGTGATCAGCGCGGCCATCGTATTTGCCGGAAATCTGGCCGCAGACGTGCTGTACGCTGTGGTGGACCCGCGGATGAAACGGGCCAGGAGCGGCCGGTGACGGCGTCAGGGCCAGGTGAGACCGGTGACGGCGTTAGGGACAGGCGAGGCTGGTGACGGCGTCAGGGACAGACGACGGTGGACAGCGTCAGAGGCAGGCGAGAAAGCGGGATAGAAACTGGAAATTAGAGCATGAGGAAAGGAAGCAGTACATGATGGGACCGATCACGCAGCGGCGGAAAGGCCGTTTGGCACAGAAGCTCCAACTGCATAACGGGATCTGGGGAAACCGCAGGAAAACGGCGGCGGTCCTGGGGGCGGTCTGCTTTCTGGTCCTGGCGGCGGTGGCACTGGCCGGATGGGCCTGGCGGGAGGAGGCCGCGGCGGTGGATTTTTCCAGGAAGAACCTGGCGCCCTGCCTTCGATATCCCTTTGGGACAGACTGGATGGGCCGGGATATGTTCGTCCGGACCATGACGGGCCTGTCCCTGAGTATCCGCCTGGGTGCTCTGACCGCAGGGATCAGCGCGGTCATCGCCCTGACGCTGGGCCTGGCCTCCGCCGCTCTGGGAAAATGGGCGGACGGGGTGATCGGCTTTGTCATCGATATGGTGCTGGGCATTCCTCATATCCTGCTGCTGGTGCTGGTGTCCTGCGCCGCGGGAAAAGGCTTCCGGGGCGTGCTGCTGGGCATTTCCCTGACCCATTGGACCTCCTTAGCCCGGCTTTTGCGGGCGGAGGCGCTGCAGGTTAAGGAAAGCCAGTACGTGAAGATCGCCCGCCGCCTGGGAAAGGGGCCGTGGTATGTGGCGAAGGAGCATCTGGCCCCTCATCTCCTGCCGCAGCTGGCGGTGGGACTGGTGCTTTTATTCCCCCACGCGATCCTCCACGAGGCCAGCATCACCTTCCTGGGGTTCGGCCTTCCCCCAGAGCAGCCGGCTATCGGCGTGATCCTGTCGGAAAGCATGAAATACCTGGCTATGGGCCGGTGGTGGCTGGCGCTGTTCCCAGGTCTTTTGCTGGTCCTGATCGTCCTGCTGTTCTACGCCGCCGGGAACGGCCTGTCCAGCCTGGTGGATCCGGGCCAGGCCCACGAGTAGGCTGGGGGACCGATCGAGGTGGATGCAGATTGACAGAGGAAGGAGGAAGACCCTATGCAGGACGGAAAGGGAAATGCGGACGCGCATAAGCGCCCTGGACCATTTTTTCAAGAGCAAGAGGAATTTCAGGGGAGGCCCCAGAAAAAGCTTCACGAAACATCTCAGGATACGTCCCGGGAAGTGGCCCAGGAAGTGGCCTCGCCCCTTCTTCGCGTATCCCATCTGACCATTTCCTTCACCCAATACGAGCGGGGGTGGAGGCAGAGACGGCTGACGCCCATCCGGAATCTGAGCCTGGAGCTGCGGGCCGGGGAAATGGTGGCGGTGGTGGGCTCCAGCGGTTCGGGGAAAAGCCTGCTGGCACATGCGGTGATGGGGCTGCTGCCCTACAATGCGTCCTGGGAGGGGAGCATTTCCTATGAGGGGCAGCCTCTGACAGAGCGGCGGTTAAACAAGCTGCGGGGCCGGGATATCGTGCTGGTGCCCCAAAGTGTCTCTTACCTGGATCCCCTGATGAAGGTGGGGGAGCAGGTGCGGAAAGGCCGGCGGGATGGGGAAAGTTACAGCCGGTGCCGCAGCGCCCTCGCCCGGTACGGACTGGGGGAGGAGACGGAAGCTCTGTACCCCTTTGAACTGTCCGGGGGCATGACCCGGAGAGTCTTGATCGCTGCGGCGGTGCAGGAGCATCCCCGTCTGGTGATCGCCGACGAGCCTACGCCGGGACTGCATCTGGAGGCGGCCAAGCGGGTGATGGGACATTTTCGGGAGATCGCCGACGAAGGGGCGGGCGTGCTTTTGATCACCCATGACCTGGAACTGGCGGTGGAGACGGCGGACCGCATCGTGGTGCTGTACGCCGGGGAAACTCTGGAGGAAGCGCAGGCAGCGGATTTCCGGCGGGAGGAGACGCTGCGGCACCCCTATTCTAAGGCGCTGTTCCGGGCGATGCCGGGGCATGGATTTCAGTCGGAGCCCGGCAGCCAGCCTTATGCAGGGCAGATGCCGGAGGGATGCGTATACGGCCCCCGGTGCCCACTGTTTGAGGAGCGGTGCCGCAGGCCGGTGCCCTGCCGGAGCCTGCGGGGCGGGATGGTGCGGTGCATCCGGGCTGAGTAAGGCGTGGAGGCGCGGGGAAAGGAGCGGCCATGAAGCTGGAAGCGAGAGACATTTCTTTTCAATATGACAACGGCAACCGCAGGATCCTAAATGAGGTCAGCCTGGCCCTTACCAGTAAGGACCGGCTGGGGCTTCTGGCGCCCAGCGGATTTGGGAAGACGACCTTCTGCAAGATCCTGGCGGGATACGAACGGCCGGACAGCGGGCAGGTCCTGCTGGATGGCAGGCCTCTGGAAGGATACCGGGGCTATTGCCCGGTACAGATGATCTGGCAGCACCCGGAGCTCTCCGTCAATCCCCGCCGGAAAATGAAGGCGGTGCTGGCGGAGGGGGACCGGATCCCGGAGCGGGTGATCCGGGGGCTGGGCATTGAACCGGACTGGCTGGGACGTTACCCCGGGGAGCTGTCCGGGGGAGAGCTGCAGCGGTTCTGCATCGCCAGGGCCCTGGGGGAGCGGACCCGGTTTTTGCTGGCGGATGAGATCAGCACCATGCTGGACCTGGTTACCCAGAGCCAGCTGTGGCAGTTTTTGCTGGAGGAAGTGAAGGAGCGGCAGATCGGCCTTTTGGTGGTCAGTCACTCAGAACCACTTTTAAAGCGGCTTTGTACACAAACGATCAATTTATGGGAGGAACAGGCGCATGGACGTAAGGACGCTGCTTTTGCAGGTGAAAAATGGGGAAATGGATCTTAAGGAGGCAGAACGGCAGCTCAGGGATCTGCCCTATGAGGACTTAGGCTATGCCAAATTAGACCATCACCGGGAACTGCGCTCCGGGTTCGGGGAGACGGTGTTCTGCCAGGGGAAACCGGACGAGTATCTGGCGGAGATCTACCGTCACCTGTGGGAGCGGGACGGCGCCGTGCTGGGGACCCGGGCCAGCAGGGAGCAGTACGAGCTGGTGCGCCGGATCGTGCCGGATGTGACGTATGATCCGGTCTCCCGGATCTTAAAGGCGGAGAAGCCGGAAAAGCAAAAGCCCCGGACAGGGCTGGTAGCCGTCTGCACAGGGGGAACGGCGGATATCCCGGTGGCGGAGGAGGCGGCCCAGACGGCGGAATATTTTGGCTGTCAGGTGGACCGGATCTATGATGTGGGCGTGGCTGGGATCCACCGGCTGCTGGCCCAGCGCCGCCGTCTGGAGCAGGCGAACTGCATCGTGGCGGTGGCCGGGATGGAAGGGGCCCTGGGGACCGCCGTGGCGGGTTTAGCCCAGTGCCCGGTGATCGCGGTGCCCACGTCGGTGGGATACGGAGCCAGCTTCCACGGGCTGTCGGCCCTCCTTACGATGATCAACTCCTGTGCCAACGGGATCTCGGTGGTAAATATTGACAATGGATACGGCGCGGGCTATATCGCGACGCAGATCAACAGAATGGCGGTGAAATAATATGGGAAAGATCCTTTATCTGGAATGTAATTCGGGAATCAGCGGAGATATGACGGTAGGGGCTCTGCTGGATCTGGGCGCCGACCGGGAAGCCCTGGTGAGGGCGCTAGACAGTATGCAGGTGGACGGCTATCACCTGCACTTTGGACGGAAGGTGACCTGCGGGCTGGATGCGTATGATTTTGATGTGCACTTGGAGGGAGACGGGCACGAGCATGGCCATGAGCATACTCATGAGTATGAGCATGGTCACGGGCATGAGCATACTCACGGACATGAGCATAGTCACGAGCACGGACATAGTCATGACAAGGAGCATGGTCACGAGTATGAGCATGGTCACGAGCATGTGCATGCACACACCCACGAGCATGGTCACGATCACGACCATGTACACACTCATCCCCACACCCATCCCCACGTTCACCGCAACCTGGCGGATGTCTGCGCGATCATCGACCGCATGGACGCCAGTGCCCGGGTGAAGGAGCGGGCGCGGCGGATGTTTGAGATCGTGGCTGAGGCGGAATCCAAGGCCCACGGGCTGCCCGTCGAGCAGGTCCATTTCCACGAGGTAGGAGCCATTGATTCGATCATTGATATCGTCAGCACGGCGTTCTGCATTGAAGCTCTGGGGGTGGATGAGATCGTGGTATCGCCTCTGGCAGAGGGGCACGGCTATGTGCGCTGCCAGCACGGCGTGATCCCGGTGCCGGTGCCGGCCACAGCCAATATCGCGGCGGCTCATGGACTGGAATTCCGCTTTACGGACAATGACGGAGAGATGGTGACCCCCACCGGCGCGGCCATCGCGGCGGTCCTGGCCACGCGAAAGACCCTGCCGGGCGGCTGCCGGATCTTAAAGATCGGCATGGGCGCGGGCAATAAAGAATTCCGTCAGGCCAATGTCCTGCGGGCGATGCTGTTAGAAACAGGGGAATCGGCCCAGGAAACGGCAGCCCAGGAAACGGCAGCCCAGGAATCAGCGGCTCAGACACCGGTGGATTCAGGCGCCCTCTGGGTGATGGAAGCCAACATAGACGACTGCACCGGAGAAATGCTGGGCTTTGCCATGGAGGAGCTGTTTTCCGCGGGAGCACTGGACGTTTGGTACACGCCGATCATCATGAAGAAGGGACGTCCCGCCTGCACGTTATCCGTCCTTTGCCGGGAGGCGCAGCGGGAGATCCTGGAGGACGTGATCTTCGCCCAGACCACGACCATCGGCATCCGCCGTTATCGAGCAGAGCGCACGGCTTTGGAGCGGAAAATTATTTCTGTAGAGACTCAGTACGGCGGCATCCAGGTAAAGGTGTGCACCCGGAAACAGCACACCTACTGCTATCCGGAATATGAAAGCGTGAAGGAGACCTGCCGGGCGGCGGGGGCGGATTTTGCGTCGGTTTATCAGGCTGCGGAGCAGGCGGCCATGGACTATGTACGGAAGCATGGATAAATGGATCTCCAGGGGAGGAACCCAGGAAAGCCAGTACCGTGCGGGAGGCCAATCCAGTACGGGAAACCAGCATAATGCGAGAAACCAGCATAATGCGAGAAACCGGCACAATGCGAGAAACCAGCACAATGCAGGAAACCAGCAAAGCGCAAGATGCCAGCAAGGAGGAACAACATGATGGAGAAAAACCAGCGGATGCCGGAGTCTGCAGCCGGCCAAGCCGGCTTAAGCAGGGCAGCCAGCCTGAGCGGGCCAACCAGCCTGACCGGACCAGCCAGTGGTACCATCGCCCAGATCCGGGATCGCCTGGAGTGGCGCATGATGGAATTGACGAAAGAAGATATCTGTCTGGCGTTTTCCGGCGGCGTAGATTCCAGCCTGCTGTTAAAGCTGGCGGCGGACGGCGCGGCCCGGTGGGGGAGGACAGTGTATGCCGTAACCTTTGACAGCCGCCTGCACCCGGCCTGTGATCTGGAGATCGCCGCCCGGGTGGCAGAGGAGCTGGGCGGAACGCACCAGGTGCTCACGATCGACGAGCTGGAGCAGGAAGCCATCCGCAAAAATCCCACAGACCGGTGTTATCTGTGTAAACGGCACCTGTTTACGGTGCTCCAGAGCTTTGCTGCACAGCGGGGCGTGACCCGGATCCTGGACGGCACCAATGAGGACGATCTGCACGTGTACCGCCCCGGCCTGCGGGCAATCCGGGAGCTGGGGATCCTAAGTCCCCTGGCAGAGCTGCATATCGCCAAGGCCCAGGTCAAGGAGCTGGCGGCAGGATACGGGATCTCCGTGGCCTCCCGCCCTTCCACTCCCTGTATGGCGACCCGGCTTCCCTACGGCGCGGAGCTGGACTATGAGGTGCTGGCGCGGATCGGCCAGGGCGAGGCGTATCTGCGCACCCTGACTGCCGGAAATGTGCGTCTCCGCCTTCACGGGGACGTGGCCCGGATCGAGGTGGACCCGGATGCATTTCCCCGGATGATCCAGGCGGGCAAAGAAATCACAGAGACCCTGAAAGCCCTGGGATTTCCTTATATCACCCTGGATCTGGAGGGGTTCCGTTCCGGGAGCATGGATGTATTTGCAGGCTCTGCTCCAGAGGCGTCCGGCTGAAAAGGATCACTGAGAAAGAACCGCTAAGAAAAATCGCTGAGCAAGAACCGGATTCCCCTGGCGCCTTGGCCGTTTACATTCCCTCTCCGGCATGCTACAATATTTTCATAAGCCTGCCAGGCAGAGAGAGGGGGACCGCGTATGACGGAAAAACAGTTCCGCAATAAAGTTACCTGGTTCTCGTTCGTCTTCAGCCTGCTGGTCATCTGGGTCCATTCCTACAATGCGGAGCTGTTTTTGGGACGCACGGAGGAGATGGCTCTGGTCTACCGGGCGGAGCATTGGCTGGGGGATTACGTCAGCCAGATTGCGGTGCCGGGATTTTTCATGATCTCCGGCTACCTGTTCTACCGGAACTTCACCTGGGAGAAGTTGCAGGAGAAGTGGGACCGGCGGATCCGCAGCCTGCTGACGCCGTATATCTTGTGGAATTTCCTGTATTATCTGGGCTATGTGGCGGGCAGCCGCCTGCCCTGGGTGACGGATGTGGTGGGAAAGGGAGAGGTCCCGTTCACCCTGTCCCATATGGTGGATGCGGTGATATCCTACCGCTATAATTACGTGTTCTGGTATCTGTACCAGCTGATCCTGCTGACTGCCCTGGCGCCGGTGCTCTACCAGGTCCTGAAGCGGTCCTGGGGCCAATGGATATTCCTGGCCCTGGTGGCCTGGCTGGTGGTGCGGGACGTCCGCCTGCCCTTTCTCAATGCGGACGCGTTAGCCTATTATGGGATCGCGGCAGCGCTGGGCCTGGAGACCCAGGCCTGGAGAGAGTGCCGGGTCTGCAGCGGAAGAGATCATGGCGGTGAGGAGCGCAGCGGTGCAGACTGCGGCGGATCCGGGAATGGGCTGCCCTGGTATCTGCCGGAGGCGGGCTGGAGCCTGCGGGGCGGCTTATCCGGCGCGGGGATGATCGGACTGGCGGCGCTGTTCTATTATCTGGGACTGTCCTCTGCCCAGGCGGCCGGGTTCGTGGCCTGCCGACTGCTGGCGGTGTTTGGCCTGTGGCTTCTGGTGCCGGGAGAGCGGCTGCCGGAGCCGAAGGCGTTCATGTGCCACAACTTCTTTCTGTACGCCACCCATTTTGCCTTTGTCCGCTTTATCAACAAGGCTGCGGCTTTGGTGCTCCCAGCCGGTCTGTGGGTGCCGTTCGTGCTGTTCCTTGTGATGCCGTTTCTGGCACTGGCCCTCAGCACCCTTTTGGGGGCCTGCCTGCGGAGAGCGGTGCCGGGGATGTGGGATCTGTTAAATGGATATCGGATATAAAAAAGTCCGGGGAATCAGTCCCCGGATTTTTCAGTGGTCCGCAGCATCCCTCTGGCCGTGCCCAGCATAGCCTGGTCTGCGATCTCGGCCAGCTGCTCCTTCGGCAGCGCCTGGCCGGAGCGGAGCCACTGGGCCATCAGGCCGGTCAAGCCGCTGGTGATGTATTCTAAGAAATAATCGAACAAAGTGTCCTCCATATCGGGAAAGAGGGCTTCGATGATCTCCCGCCCGGTCTCATGGATCTGCTGGTGGAACCGGTTTAAAAATTCTATGGTGGCGCTGTTCTGGAACAGGATGCGGCAGATATCCGCGTGGCCGCCCACGTAATCGATCATCGGGTCCAGCATCGGGCGCAGGGAGTCCTTGTCGGGGGATTCCCGGTAGCGCATCAGCATCTCATGAAAATCCGTCAGGGCCTCGTCCTCGATGTCCCGCAGGAGATGATAGATATCCGGGTAATGGAGATAGAAGGTCCCCCGGTTTAAGTCCGCCCGGTCGGTGATCTCCTTGACGGAAATATCCATGAATTCCTTTTCCTGCATCAGCGCGATCAAACTATCCTTCAAAAGTCTGCGGGTCCGTCTGACCCGGCGGTCCATGTTCGCGATCTCCATGGATGCCTCCTTTCAGAAATCCTAAAAAACAAGTGATCAACAAATGCAGTATAATCTACACCTGTTCAAAAGTCAACGGATCCGGAAAAACGAGATAGAAAAACCGAACCAGGAAAACCGAACCAGAAAAATCGAACCAGGAAAACAGAACCAGGAAAAACGGCCGGAGACAGCAGTTCCTTTTTTGGAAGAATCATGGTAGAATGGGCAATAGCAAGCTCATGAAGCGGAGCAAGGAACGAACATACCGGATAGGAAAAGGAGTATGATCATGGAAAAGACTACATTTGCATTTGAGAAGATCACCCAGGAGCTGCTGGATTTCCTGAGACAGAGCCCCAGCGTATTCCACGCCGCGGCCACGATGAAGGAGATGCTTGAGGCAGCCGGATACGTCCGCCTGCTGGAGGGCCAGGCCTGGAAGCTGGAGCCGGGAAGGGGCTATTACGTGACGAGAAATGATTCCGCGCTGATCGCATTTTTCATCCCTAAGAAGGATTTTGCAGGCTTCCAGGTGATGGCCAGCCATGGAGATTCCCCTGTGTTCAAGGTAAAGGCCAACGCAGAGATCGAGGTAGAACAGCATTACGTAAAGCTGAATGTGGAGAAATACGGCGGCATGCTCTGTGCTCCCTGGCTGGACCGGCCGCTTTCCGTGGCGGGACGGATCGTGGTGCGCACGGAAGCAGGGATAACGACCAGATTGGTCTGGGTAGACCGGGACCTGCTCATCATCCCCAACCTGGCGATCCACATGAACCGGAACGTCAACGACGGCATGGCCTTTAATGCCCAGAAGGACATGCTCCCCTTATTCTGCGGCGGCGGAGAGGACGCAAAGGGGAGCTTCTTAAAGCTCATCGCCAGGGAGGCCGGTGTGGAGGCAGAGGACATCCTGGATACGGATCTGTACCTGTACAACCGGATGCAGGGCACGGTGCTGGGCTTAAACGGCGAGTTCGTGGCTAGCCCCCGCCTGGACGATCTCCAGTGCGCCTTTGCTTCCCTGAAAGGCTTCCTGGCGGCAGAGCCGAAGGACAGCGTAGCCGTGCACTGTGTGCTGGATAATGAAGAAGTGGGCAGCGGCAGCAAGCAGGGAGCGGCGTCCACCTTCTTAAAGGACGTTCTGCGCCGGATCAATGACGGGCTGGGGCGCACGGAGGAGGACTATCTGACGGCCATCGCCTCCAGCTTTATGGTGTCTGCGGACAACGCCCACGGCATCCATCCCAACCAGCCGGATAAGGGCGACCCCACCAACCGTCCCTATCTGAACGAGGGGATCGTGATCAAGTACAGCGCCAACCAGAAGTACACCACGGACGCGGTTTCCGGCGCCCTGTTCAAAATGCTGTGCGAGAGGGCGGGCGTGCCCTACCAGACCTTCCACAACCGTTCCGACATCCTGGGCGGCTCCACCCTGGGCAATATTTCCACCAGCCAGGTGCCCTTGAACACGGTGGACGTGGGCCTGCCCCAGCTGGCCATGCATTCCTGCTGCGAGACCGCCGGCGTGAAGGATACCGCTTATCTGGCGGAGGCGGCCAGAGTGCTGTTCTCCACCAGCGTCCGCGGACTGGGGGACGGGGATTACCGTCTGGAGTAAGAGTCAGATTCCTGGTGACAGGCGCAGATGCCTGAGCGTAGGTGCAGATCCCCGGTGACAGGCGTCAGACTCCTGGCGGCTGGCGGCAAATTCCCCGCTGGACGAAACCGGGAGCCGGTGGTATAATCGAGGACGAAACCTGCACAGAAGATAGGAACATCCTGCCGGAGAAGCGGTATCAGGACGGGACCGCGTCAGGAGGAAGCTGTGTCAGGATGGAGTGGTATTTAGAAAGAACAAGGAGATTTCAGACATGACAAAGATCAGAACACGTTACGCACCCAGCCCCACCGGGCGGATGCACGTTGGAAATTTAAGAACGGCTCTGTATGCTTACCTGATCGCCAAGCATGAAGGCGGCGACTTTTTGCTGCGGATCGAGGATACGGACCAGGAGCGCTACGTAGAGGGCGCTACGGAGATCATCTACCGGACGCTGGAGCAGACCGGGCTCATCCACGACGAAGGCCCGGACAAGGACGGCGGCTGCGGTCCCTATATCCAGAGCCAGCGGCAGAAGGCCGGGATCTACCTGGAGTACGCCAAGAAGCTGGTGGAAAAGGGCGAGGCCTACTACTGCTTCTGTACCCAGGAGCGGCTGGATTCGTTAAAGACCACGGTGAACGGCGAGGAGATCATGACCTATGACAAGCACTGCCTGCATCTGTCCAAGGAGGAAGTGGAAGCCAATCTGGCTGCCGGGATGCCTTACGTGATCCGGCAGAACAATCCCACCGAGGGGACCACCACCTTCCAGGATGAGATCTACGGCGACATTTCCGTGGACAATTCCGAGTTAGACGATATGGTACTGATCAAATCCGACGGTTATCCTACCTACAATTTTGCCAACGTAGTAGACGACCATCTGATGGGCATTACCCATGTGGTGCGGGGCAACGAGTATCTGTCCTCTTCCCCCAAGTACAATCGTCTGTACGACGCCTTTGGCTGGGAAGTACCGGTGTACGTGCACTGCCCGCTGATCACCGACGAGTTCCACAAGAAGCTGTCTAAGAGAAGCGGCCATTCCTCCTTTGAGGACCTGATCGAGCAGGGCTTTGTGGCCGAGGCGGTGGTCAACTATGTGGCGCTGCTTGGCTGGTCCCCGGTGGACAACCAGGAGATATTCTCCTTAGACGAGTTGGTAAAGGCATTTGACTACCACAACATCAGCAAATCCCCGGCGGTTTTTGATATCGTGAAGTTAAAATGGATGAACGGCGAGTACTTAAAAGCCATGGACTTTGACAAGTTCTATGAGATGGCGGAGCCGTATATCCGCCAGGTGATCAAGAAGGACCTGGATCTGAAGAAGATTGCCAATATGGTGAAGACCCGGATCGAGATTTTCCCGGATATTGCGGGACACATCGATTTCTTCCAGGAGCTGCCGGAGTATGACGTGGCCATGTACACCCACAAGAAGATGAAGACCAACAGCGAGAATTCCCTGGCGGTATTGAACGACGTGCTGCCAATCCTGGAGGCCCAGGAGGATTTCAGCAACGACGCCCTGTATGAGTCTTTATCCAAATATGTGGCAGAGAACGGCTACAAGACCGGATTCGTGATGTGGCCGATCCGCACCGCCGTATCCGGCAAGCAGATGACCCCCGCCGGCGCCACCGAGATCATGGAGGTGCTGGGCAAGGAAGAATCCCTGGCCCGGATCCGGAAAGGCATCGAGATGCTGAGCCAGGCCGGCTGAGAAGCGGCTGGTCGTCAGGAAGCCGGCCGTTAGAGGGGCGGTCATTAGGACGATTACGATTTAGATAAGACAGGCTGCTGCGGAGCAGGAGAGATCCGCAGCAGCCTGTGGTGTTATTGACGGGGATGGATAAGTGATGGAACCATAAAAATTACAGATGCTTGGGTAAGATGGGAGGAGAGGGGCATGATAGATGATTTTGCGGCGAGTTTATTACAGGGGAACTATAAGGCGGCAGAAGAATTATGCAAAAGCATGGATGATACAAGTGTAAAGAATTTGATATTGAATGTCGCTTATGATACTGAAAATATATGTACCTATAGTTTTACAGAATATATGATCAGGCAGACTGGAAACGTATGCTGGATGGAATTAGCGATAGAGTTGATGCTGAATCCGCTATGCTTTGTCGAGGGGGCATATTCGGCTGCATTATTTCATGCCAGAGAATTATTGGCAATGGAAAAAAGTGTTGAGAATTTAGAAAGAGTTTTATTTTTTTATAATATACCAGAAAAATTAATAGAGGAAGAAGAAGCAATATTGATATCG
>DVLJ01000083.1 GCA_018715565.1 Candidatus Ventrimonas merdavium | reverse complement strand
TTTTAAATTAGTAGGCATAATTCATTATACCACGGATTGCGGACTCTTCGGAGTCCGTTTTCTGTTTTTGGACATAAAAACGGAGCCATTGCTCCATAGATGATTTCTCATCTATTTTGCAACGGCCCCTTGTTCATGGATCTGGATCCATGCGATACCCGGCCTGCGGCCGGAGAACAAAAGCCTCAGCGTCCCTTCTCCCGCTCCTGATCCAGTACGGCCTGGGCTGCCTTCAGGGATTTTCCCAGGACAGCGGAGAGGGCGTCCTCGGACACGGCGGGGGCGTAGTAGAAGCCCTGCTGGTAAGGACAGCCGAACCGCTTTAAGGCGGCCTGCTGGCGCTCGGTCTCCACGCCCTCGGCGATCAGGCGGCGGCCTAAGCGGGAGGCGATCTGGATCATGCCTTCCACGATGGGCTCAGACTGGGGATTGGCCTCCAGCTGCCAGATGAACATCCGCTCAAACTTTAAAGTGTCGGCGGGAAGCTCTAAGAGGCGGTTCAGGCCAGAGTAGCCGGAGCCGAAGTTGTTCAGGATCAGCTCCACGCCCAGGGCGGAAAGCTCCTGCATCACCACGGTCAGGGGAACGAAGGACGTAGAAAGGGCGGCCTCGTCCACCTCGATGGCCAGCTTGCCGGAGGGGATGTGGTAGTATTCCAGTAGCTGATCTACCGTATCGGTGAAATCCTCCTGCAGCAGCACCACCGCCGACACCGGCACGGCGATGGACTCAAAGGGGGTCTGTTCTTCCAAAAGCCGGGCGATCAGCAGGGCGGCCCGGTTCAGGGTGTAATATTCCAGCCGCCGGATCTGTCCGGTATCCTCGGCCACGGGAACATACTCCGCGCTCCCCACCATGCCCAGATCTGGGATAAAGATCCGCATGCTCAGCTCCGCCCGGGTAAACTGCCGCTCCTGGGTGTGGTAGGTGGGGCGGAAGCGGACCTCCACCTCGTCCTTGTCCAGAGCGGCGCCAAGGCCGCGGGCGATGGACTGGCGGCGGAGGAACTGGCTGTGCAGCTGGGAATCGTACACCGCGTACTCATTGCTGCCAATGGCCTCCGCCTGGCCGACGGCCAGATCCAGATACTTTAACAGCTCGTCCGCATTGGAGGCAAAGCCGGGGTAAGAGCACAGGCCGATCTGGCAGGAGCAGGTACACTCCCGGCCGGATATGGTCCAGCTCTCCTGGAACCGGTCGATCAGGGCCTCTGCCAGCCGGGAGGCCTGCCCCTGGGTATGATCCTGCAAGATGGCGATAAATTCTACGCCTACATAGCGGAAAACAGGGGCCTTGGCCTGATCCTGCAGAAATCCCAGGATCGCCTCCAGCAGGTCCTCGCAGTAGCCGACGCCGAACAGCTCGTTCATCCGCTTAAAATTCTCGATATGGAGCTTTAAGATCACGCCCTGAGAACTGCCGCTTAACGCCGCGGTCAGCTGGCGGTAGCAGGCCCGGCTGTCTGTGGATGGGGAACCGGACAGAGCCGCGTCCGCGCCTCTGGGATCCTCTGCCTGCTGGAAGGATCCTCCGCCAGCTGTACCGCCAGCCATACCGGCTGCGCTTCCCATGCGGCCATCCCCTTTCGCGCTCCCGTCTTTCTTCCTATTAAACCAATTCATGAATGGATACACCTCCTGTCAGAATGGGAAAAACCTCATTTATGCCTATTGTACCGGAAATAGCGCAGATTTTCCAGTGGATTTTCCCGGAACTTCCAGTTTCTTTCGGTTTCATTAAGGTGGAGAGAAAATAGGCTCCCCGCCTTGCGTCCAGGGCAAAATGATGGTATACTGTCGTGGTAAATCAGGTGTAGAGAGAAAGGGAGAACATGGACCCAAACAACGGATACGCCATCCAGGTAGAGGATGTCAGCAAAGTATATCGATTATATGAGAAGCCGATCGACCGGCTGAAGGAGTCGCTGAGCCTGACCCACAGAAGCTATCACCGGGATTTCTTTGCACTGAGCAATCTGTCGTTCCAGGTGAAAAAGGGAGAGACCGTAGGCATCATCGGCACCAATGGCTCCGGGAAGTCTACGATCTTAAAGATCATCACCGGCGTGCTGACCCCGACTACGGGGCAGGTGCGGGTGAGCGGCGTGATCTCGGCTCTGCTGGAGCTGGGCGCCGGGTTCAATATGGACTATACCGGAATCGAGAACGTATATATGAACGGCACCATGATGGGCTTTACCCGGGCCCAGATGGATGAGAAGCTGCCGGATATCCTGGAATTTGCGGATATCGGCGATTTCGTGCACCAGCCGGTCAAGACCTATTCCAGCGGTATGTTCGTACGGCTGGCTTTTGCGCTGGCGATCAACGTGGAGCCGGAGATCCTGATCGTGGACGAGGCGCTGTCCGTGGGGGACGTATTTTTCCAGTCCAAGTGCTACCGGCGGATGGAGGAGATCCGGAAGAACGGCACCACCATCCTGATGGTGACCCACGATATGGGCAGCGTGATCAAATACTGCGACCGGGTCATCCTGCTGAACAAGGGCCATTATATCGCCGAGGGCGAGCCGGGGCGGATGGTGGATCTGTATAAGAAGATCCTGGCCAACCAGATGGATCTGCTGGAGGAGGAGTTAGCGGAGATGAATGACTTCTCCGGAGAGGAGGCCGCAGCCGGCGGGACCGATGCGGCAGGCGGAGCCTCGCAGGGAGCCGGATGGACCAGCGCAGACGGAGCGGACTCGCAGGGAGCCGGAAGGACCGGCGCGGAAGGATCGGCTTCGCAGGGAGCCGGAAGGCCGGGCGCGGAAGGACCGGCCTCGCAGGGAACGGAAGGTCCGGGGAAAGCACCGGCGGCCGGCCTGATGAAGGACAAGCTTTCCATCAATCCCAACCGCACCGAGTACGGCAACGGCAAGGCGGAGATCTACGACCTGGGACTGTTAGACGAGCGGGGGAACGTGACCAACCTGCTGTTAAAGGGAGAGTATTTTGAGATCCGGGAGCGGATCCGTTTTTACGATGAGATTGCGGCGCCGATCTTTACCTACACGATCAAGGACAAGAAGGGGACGGAGCTGTCCGGGACCAACACCATGTTCGAGGGCGCTGAGGTAAAGCCGGTGGGACGGGGCGACGAGTATGAGGTGACATTCCGGCAGAAGATGACCCTGCAGGGCGGCGAGTATCTGCTGTCCATGAGCTGTACGGGATTTGAGCAGGGCGAGCACACGGTATACCACCGGCTCTATGACATTGCCAGCATTACGGTCATTTCCAATAAGAATACCGTAGGCGTGTATGATATGGAGTCGGAAGTGACGACGGTGTTTAGAAAAGGACAGGGAGACCATGAGAAGGATTGATGATGAGATACAGAAGCTGTTGAAGGAACACGGCGGCAATATCCGGGAGATCTTAACGGACAACCACCGCCTGGACCTTTTGTACGCCCTTTCGGAGCAGCGGGAGCTTCTGCTGGAGTGGTATGATTTTGATCCCCAGGGAGAACTGCTCCAGGTGGGAGCGGATTACGGCGCGATGACCGGACTGTTCCGCACCAGCGTCCGCCAGGTGACGGTGCTGGACGAGGATGCGAATGCCTTGGCTACAGTGGAGCTGCGCTTTCCGGGGGCGGCCAATATCCGCTATGAGCACGCCGGTCTGACCGGTTATGCGGCGCAGATGGAAGAAGCCGGACAGACCGGCCATTTTGACTATATCGTATTTGCAGGGACGCTGGAGGCCCCTTACGAGGAGCAGATCCAGGCGGCCAGGCGGCTGTTAAAGCCGGACGGCGTGCTGATCCTGGCGGCGGCTAATGCCCTGGGAATGAAGTATTTTGTAGGCACCCGGGAGGATGACAATGCCCTGACGAAAAAGCAGATCACGGATCTGCTGGCAGGCGGGGAGACGGCGGGAGAGGGAACAGGCGTGAAGTTCTACTACCCCATGCCGGATTTCCGCACCCCGGTAAGCATCTATACGGACCGGTATCTGCCGAAGAAGGGGGATCTGACCCGGACCAATCCGGCTTATGACTACCCCCAGTTCCATCTGATCGACATCGGACAGAAGTTTGACACGGTCTGCGAGGCCGGCGTCTTTGATCTGTACGCCAACTCCTACTTAGCGTTCTGGAGCCCGGATCCGGCGCGGCTTGATCAGGAGGAGGAGCGGATCTTCATCAAGTATAATAAGACCAGGCGGGAGGTATTCCAGATCCGGACCTGTATCTGCGAGCGTCTGGCGGCGGGAACGGGGAATCCGGCTCCGGGCGTGAAGTCTGCGGAAGCAAGAGTGCAGGGAGCCAGGCCGGCATCAGCCCAGGCGCCCGCTCAGAGCCCGGCCCCCGTCTGGGAGCGGTTCGTGGAGAAGTCTGCCCTCAGCCTGGACGGCTCCGCCCATATCGCCTCCTTCCAGGAGAAATATGAGAAGTTGTCGGCCCAGCACCGGGTGATCCAGGTGGCAAAGCCAGAGTACCGGGAGGGCGTGAACGGGGTGTATTTCCCCTATCTGATCGGCGAGACCTGGGCGGAGAAGCTGGGAGAGGAGATCTCCGGCGGAAAGCTGCCTCTGGCTACCCTTTCCGAGGCCATGGATCAGGTGTATGATATCGCGCCGGAGTACCGGGGAGCGTTTGTGCGGACCCCGGAATTTGACGAGGTGTTCGGACAGGGACTGACCGAGGAGGAGCTGGCTCTGCTGGAGCAGGATACCTCCTGTATGGTATCCAATATCGACGCCCTGTTTGAAAATATGCTCCTGACCAAGGACGGGATCTTTTGCCTGGACTACGAGTGGGTATTCTTATTCCCGGTGCCGGAGCATTTTGTAAAATACCGGATCCTGCTTTATTTCTACGAGCAGTATAACAGCATGATGAAGCACCTGCCCTTTGATCAGATCGTGGCGGCCTTCGATATCATGCCGGAGCAGGCGGAGGCGTACCGGAAGATGGAATCCAGCTTCCAGAACTACGTCCACGGAGAGAACCAGCAACTGTATCTGGGCAATTACCTGGTGGATCCCCGGGGCCTGATCGACATGAAGCAGACGGAGAGCGACCTTTTGCGGGCCAGAGAGCGGATCGAGCAGGTAAAGGGCTACAGCCGGGAAAAGGACGCGGCCCTGCACAAGGTGACGGAGGTCCAGCGGCTGACCAACAACCATGTGACCAATTTAGAGGCCATCATCCGCAACCAGCAGAACGAGATCGCGGAGATCAGCAAGACGCTTAACTACTTAAACCGCCATGAGGCCCTGATCTTCAAGGTCCGGCGGAAGCTGGGCGATGCCTTCAATAAAAAATATCCCAGAGGATCGGTGGAGCGCAAGAAGCTGTCCTACAAGAAGCAGTACGTGCTGCATCCCATCCGTTCCTTTAAGCTGTACTCCACCCCCGAGGGGCGGAACCTGCGGGACGGAGATTTTAACATCGGAGAGATCTACCGGCAGCACGGGAAGCTGGCGTTCCCCCAGGTGGAGCAGCCGGTGGTGTCCATCGTGATCCCGGTGTATAACCAGATCCATTATACCTACGCCTGCCTGGTATCGATCCTGGAGCATACCAAGGACGTGCCCTACGAGGTCATCATCGCGGACGACGTGTCCACCGACGCTACGGAGCATCTGTCTGAGTACGCCTCCGGTCTGGTGATCTGCCGGAATACCACCAACCAGGGATTCCTGCGCAACTGCAACCAGGCGGCCCGCCATGCCCGGGGCAAGTATATCATGTTCTTAAACAACGACACCCAGGTGACCGCCGGATGGCTCAGCTCCCTGGTGAAGCTGATCGAGTCCGATCCGACCATCGGCATGGTCGGCTCCAAGCTGGTGTATCCTGACGGGCGGCTGCAGGAGGCAGGCGGCATCATCTGGAGCGACGGCTCCGGCTGGAACTATGGCCGTCTGGATGATCCGGACAAGCCAGAGTACAACTATGTCAAGGATGTAGATTATATTTCCGGAGCGGCCATCCTGCTTCCCAATGAGCTGTGGAAGCAGATCGGCGGGTTCGATACCCGGTTCGCCCCGGCTTACTGCGAGGATTCCGACCTGGCCTTTGAGGTGCGCAGGGCCGGATACCGGGTGGTGTACCAGCCCCTGTCCAAGGTGATCCATTTCGAGGGCATTTCCAACGGCACCGACGTAGAGGGAACCGGCTTAAAGCGGTATCAGGTGGCCAATTCCCGGAAGCTGAAGGAGAAATGGGCGGCGGAGTTTGCCAAGCAGTGCGAGAACAAAGGGAACCCGGATCCCTTCCGGGCCAGAGAGCGCAGCATGGGCAAGCCGATCATCCTGGTGGTGGACCACTATGTGCCCACCTATGATAAGGACGCCGGTTCCAAGACCACCTATCAGTATCTGAAGATGTTCCTGAAAAAGGGCTTTGTGGTGAAGTTCCTTGGGGATAACTTTATGCGGGAGGAGCCGTATACCACGGAGCTGCAGCAGATGGGCATCGAGGTGCTGTAT
Organism: Candidatus Ventrimonas merdavium; assembly: GCA_018715565.1. Lineage (GTDB taxonomy): Bacteria > Bacillota > Clostridia > Lachnospirales > Lachnospiraceae > Brotaphodocola > Brotaphodocola merdavium. Next base: position 2,994 of record DVLJ01000083.1, on the reverse strand, counting down.
GGTCCCGAGTACCAGGCGAAGATCTGGGACTGGCTGCGGGATCACGGGGACGATATCGCCATCGCGTATCTGAACCGGCCCCATATCGCGTCCAAATACGTGGATTACATTTTGGAAAATACCGATATCAAGGTGATCTACTACGGCCACGATCTTCATTTCCTGCGGGAGATGCGGGAGTTTGAGCTGACCGGGGACTTTAATGTAAAGGAAGACGCGGAGTATTGGAAGACCATTGAGCTGTCCCTCATGGAGAAGGCGGCGGTTTCCTATTATCCGTCTTATATCGAGCGGGATGCGATCAAGGAGATCGACCCGTCCATCCATGTGAAGGATATCACGGCGTATGTGTTTGATGAGTTCAAGACAGACATCCAGGAGGACTTTGCCAAACGGGAGGGCCTGCTGTTTGTAGGCGGCTTCGCCCATCCGCCGAATGCAGACGCGGTGCTGTGGTTTGCCCGGGAGATCTACCCGTCCATCCGCAGCCGGATGGAAGCGGCAGGGCAGACGCCGCCGGAGTTCATCGTAGTGGGCTCCAAGGTGACCGACGAGATCCAGACCCTGGCCCAGCCGGGCAACGGCATCGTGATCAAGGGCTTTGTCTCCGAGGAGGAGCTGGCCAGGCTGTACGCAGAATGCAAGATCGTGGTGGTTCCGCTGCGCTATGGCGCGGGGGTAAAGGGCAAGGTGGTAGAGGCGATCTATAACGGCGCGCCCATTGTCACCACCTCCATCGGCGCCGAGGGCATCCCTCAGGTGGAGACTGTGCTGCGGGTGGCCGACGAGCCGGAGGAGTTCGCGGCGGAAGTGGCGGCGCTGTACCAGGATAACGAGGCCTGCCGGGCCCTGTGCCAGAAGACCCAGCGGTATATCCGCCAGCATTTCAGCATGGACGCGGCCTGGAAGGGCATAGAGGAAGACTTCCGGGTGGAAGTGAAACGATAAGATGTGCGGGGGACGGCCGGAGACGGCTGGCCCCCTGCGCTGCACAGAAGGATACAGGAGGACACAGGAGAAAGCATGCAGGCAGTATTACTGGCGGGCGGGCTGGGCACCCGGCTCCGCAGCGTGGTGAGCGACCGGCCCAAGCCCATGGCTCTGATCCAGGACCGGCCGTTTCTGGAATATGTGGTCCATGAGCTGACGAAGCATGGCGTGACCGACATCATTTTCGCCGTGGGGTACAAGGGCTCCATGGTGGAGGAGTATTTTGGGGACGGGACCGGCTTTGCAGCCCCGGACGGCACGCCGGTGAAGGTGGAGTACGCCTATGAGGAGGAGCTTCTGGGCACGGCGGGAGCCATCAAGAACGCGGGACGGTTTGTGACGGAGGACGTGTTCTTTGTGCTGAACGCGGATACTTTTTATCAGATCGATTACAGCCGCCTGACCCAGATGCAGAAGGAGCGGGATTTAGACATGGCCCTGGTGCTCCGGCAGGTGCCGGATATCTCCCGGTACGGCGCGGCGGTCCTGGATGAGAGCGGACGGCTGACGGGCTTTAATGAGAAAAGCACGGAGGCGGAGCCGGGGACCATCAACGGCGGCGTGTACCTGATGAAGCGGGAGCTCCTCGCCCAGATCCCGGAGGGAAAGGTCTCCCTGGAAAATGAGATGATCCCCCGGTGGCTTTCGGAAGGCCGGAAGCTGGGGGGGATGGTGAACGACGGATATTTTATCGACATCGGCATCCCGGAGGCTTACTATCAGTTCCAGGAGGATGTACGGAAAGGAGTTGTGGTATGGTAATCAGAGGACGGGCGCCCCTGCGGGTAAGCTTCGGCGGCGGCGGTACGGACGTGGCGCCGTTCTGCGTGGAGCAGGGTGGGGCGATCATCGGCAGTACCATCAATAAATATGCCTACTGTTCCATCGTGCCCAGAGAGGACGATCAGATCATCGTCCATTCCCTGGATTTTGATATGACGGTGAAATACAACACCAAGGAAAACTACGTATACGACGGCAAGCTGGACCTGGTGAAGGCGGCGCTGAAGGCCATGGAGATCGACCAGGGCTGCGAGGTGTACCTCCAGTGTGACGCGCCGCCCGGCTCCGGTCTGGGGACGTCTTCTACGGTGATGGTGGCGCTTTTGATCGCCATGGCCCGGTGGAAGGGCGTGGAGATGGACGGCTACCATCTGGCGGATCTGGCCTACCAGGTAGAGCGGGAGGATCTAAAGATCGACGGCGGCTACCAGGACCAGTACGCGGCTACCTTCGGCGGCTTTAACTTTATCGAGTTCCACGGCCGCAACAACGTGGTGGTGAACCCCCTGCGGATCAAGAAGGATATCATCCACGAGCTGCAGTACAATCTGCTGCTCTGCTATACAGGCAATATCCACGTATCTGCCAACATCATCAAGGACCAGGTGCAGAACTACGAGAAAAAGGACGCCTTTGACGCTATGTGTGAGGTGAAGGCCCTGGCCTACGCCATGAAGGACGAACTGTTAAGGGGCAATCTCAACAGCTTCGGGAAGCTTTTGAACTACGGCTGGCAGAGCAAGAAGCGGATGAGCAGCAAGATCACCAATCCTCAGATCGACGAGCTGTACGAGGAGGCCTTAAAGGCCGGGGCCCTGGGAGGAAAGCTCTTAGGAGCCGGCGGAGGCGGGTATCTTCTGATCTACTGCCCCTACAATGTGCGGCATAAGGTGGCGGCCCGGATGGAGCAGGTGGGCGGTCAGCTGACTGACTGGAACTTTGAGCTGCGGGGCGCCCAGGCGTGGGTGGCGGACGAGAACCGGTGGAACTACGACCGGGTGAACGTGCAGCTGCCCAATGGAAGTTATGAATTTAAGCTGTGATCTGGCTGTGATCCAGCTGTGGCCCAGTTGTAGTCCAGCTGGAATGGAGCGGTCATGGCAGTCTGGCGGAAGCAGGAGCGAGCGATGGAAAAAGTGATATTTCTGGACCGGGACGGCACGTTAAATGAAGAAGTGAATTACCTCCACCGGAAGGAGGATCTGAGGATCCTGCCGGGGG
>DVLJ01000082.1 GCA_018715565.1 Candidatus Ventrimonas merdavium | reverse complement strand
CCCTCGGACAGTCCGTTACTAGTATAACATATTTTGCCATCGAGTAAAGTTCTTTTCTTCAAAAACACCTGAAATTTTTATACAAAATTTAGTAAAATAATTTGAAAGTGCTTCCATTTTCTGTCATTTTCGTACATACGTCATTTGTTCGCATATACGAATATTCAACATATTTTCTTGTCTTTCCCATGGAACAGCCGATTATCGTCCTTCCTAAAATCCTGTTTCTCAAAGACCGCGCGGTCCCCTACCGGTACTGGATCCGCTCCTTCAGATCCGCCGCCGCTTCTCCGCTCACCAGCAGCCGCACCAGCTCCAGCCCCAGATCCAGGGCCGCTCCCAGGCCGCGGGCTGTGGTGATATTCCCATCGGTCACCACCCCGGCGTCTGTGTGGACCGCGTCCAGCAGCTCTCCTTCAAAGCCTGGGAAGCAGGTGGCCTTCTTTCCCTTTAACAGGCCGTGCCGTCCCAGCACCACCGCCGGGGCCGCACAGATGGCGGCGATCCGTTTCCCCGCCTCGTCCTGCGCCTTCAGCGCCTGCACCAACGGCTCACAGGCAGACAGATGCTCCGATCCCGGCATGCCGCCGGGCACAAAGATCACATCCCCGTCAGAAAAATCCGTCTCTCCCGCAGTCTGGTCCGCTTCGATCCGGATCCCGTGGGAGCTTACCACCGCCTTTGTCTCCCCTGCCGATACCAGGACCGTCTCGATCCCCGCTCTCCGCAGTAGGTCCACCACTGCCAGGCACTCTACCTCCTCTGTTCCGTCCGCGATCATCGCATACACCTTTGCCATAATTTCTTCCTCACTTTCTGCATTTCCGCATTCCGGCTGATTTTTCCACAAAATGGTTCTCCTGCGCCCCATTTTGTGCTATCCTATCTATCAGAAGATCCCGGGGAGGGGTTTCCCGCCCCAGCGCTCTTACTATCAGTTTACCACGAAAAGGATCAAAAAGGATATACAGCGATGAAAAAAATCACAGTGATCGACGGCCAGGGAGGCCGTATGGGAAAAACCATCATTGAACAGCTGAAAAAAGAATTTCCGGACCAGGAGCTTCTCGCCATCGGCACCAACAGCATTGCCACCGCAGCCATGTTAAAGGCCGGGGCCGACCACGGGGCCACCGGGGAGAATCCGGTGATCGTGGCGGCCCGGGACTCGGACATCATCATCGGGCCCATCGGCATCGTCATGGCAGATTCCCTGTTCGGGGAGGTCACCCCGGCCATGGCCGCGGCCGTGGGGCGCAGCCGGGCCTTCCAGATCCTCATGCCCGTCAGCCGGTGCAACCACTACGTGGTGGGCTGCGAGGACCTGTCCATGAATGAGATCATCGCCCTGGTGCTGAAAAAGGTGCGGACCCTTCTGTGATCCCCACCTTCCGGCAGGAGCCCGCCCGCCTTCATCGCGGCGCTGCGGCTCCTGTTTTTTCTGTCTTTTCTGCCTTTTCTGTCTTTTCTGCCTTTTCTGCCCACTCCGCCTTATAGATCCAAGCCGCCAGCACCACCGTAGCGGGAACGCACAGCACCACGCCGAAGCTGCCTGCCAGGCCCTGCATGACCGCGATCCCGATATTATTAGAGTTCATGATCTGCAGGAACGGCAGATGATAGGCATAATCCATGATCAGCATGGAGATGCTGGAGCCGGCAAAAGCCAGGATCAGGGTGTTGGAGTCTGTGCCCATCATATCCCGGCCCACCCGCATCCCGGCCTGCATCAGTTCCAGACGGCTGATGGATGGATTCTGGCTGCAGATCTCCTGCATGGAGCTGGAAATGGACATGGCCACGTCCATCACCGCCCCCAGGGAACTGATCAAAAGGCCGGAGAACAGAAGCTCCCCTACCTGGATATCGTTGACCGAGTACAAAGTCTGCAGGCTTTCGATGTCCGACACATTCCACCCGGTGATGCCGGAGGCCAAGGAAAACGCTTCCGCCGCCACCCCGGCGATCAGTACCCCCGCCAGGGTCCCCACCGTGGCGCAGAGGCTTTTCCGGGTCAGGCCGCCGATCAGGGCCATGGTCACCACCGTCACCACCGCGCAGAGCAGCACCGCCGCCCAGAAGGGGGAATACCCCAGATACACCACCGGCAGGTAAATGTAGAGAATGGACACAAAGGCAAAGACCAGCCCCAGAGCGCCTTTTAGGCCCTGGAAGCCGCCCACCAGCCACAGCACCGCCAGATACAGTACCGCGAAGCCGATGACCACCCCGGTCCGGTCCTGGGAATACACAGTAGTGATCACCGTATCCCCGGCCACGCTCTGGATGACCACCACCCTCATGCCCACCGTGCAGGCAGCGCCGAACAGATACCCGGCGCTGCTGGTGGTCTCCAGTTCCTGGCCCTTTTTCTCTCCGCTGGTCATCCGCACCAGCACCGTCTGCTGGCCGACCCGCTGGCCATTTTCCTGGATATTATCCTGTAAGATTTCCGTAACCACACCGGTCTCAAAGGTCTGACCGGTGCGGTTGACAAGCTGGATCTTGGCGACCCCGTTCAGCCGGTAAACGGCAATGGCGCATACCGCCGCCAGAACGAGGGCCGCCAGGATCAGGATTCTTCGTTGTTTCTGATTCTGCATAGGAAGTTCCTGTTAGTTGGTTTTATGGATCGTAAAGGTATCGTCAATGGTCTCCACCGTTCCCTGCTCCGTGATCTGATAAGTAGTCACCTGGAAATCATGGTCTGTCATCTGGATCACGGAATAGCTGGGAAGCCAGTTCTGGCTGCGCTCGGCGATATAATCCTGCTGGTTGACCGTCAGCTCATAGTATTTGGAGCCGGAGGCGGAGTTTGCCGTCAGATACAGGGTCCCCTTCGGATCGGTCACGGAATTTCCGCCGGCAGTTTCGATCACATAGCAGTGGTTATCCTCCTGGAAGCCCTGCAGCGCCTCGGCCGCCGCGCTGTCCCCATCCTCCGGATACAAAGCGATGCTCTGGCCGGTGGCGGTGTTGTAGGCGTGATCCCAATCGTAATCATTTCCGGTCTCGTCCAGCTTAAACTCGTAGCTTCCGTGGGTCTGGCCGTCTCCGTACAGCAGCTTGGACCGGCTGTAGGTATGGTCGTGGCCCTGGAGCACTACATCGATATCGTACCGGTCAAATACCGGAGTCAGCTGGGTCCGCAGGATCATGCCGTCGGTGTCGGAATGGTCCAGGCCGGAGCCGTAGATATCCTGATGGATGGTCACCACTCTCCATTTGGCGTCGGGGAAATTCTCTACAGCCTGCTTGATCGACTGCTCATGCTCCGCCACATTATAGTTGTTGGTATTCAGCACGATGAACAGGCCTGGGCCGTAGCTGTAGTAATAGTCGCCGCCCGCCTCGGTCATCCCCTTGCCTGTAGGGTTGGGGTTATTAAAATGGTAGGAATAATCCGGGTTCAGGGAATCGTGATTGCCGATGGTGGTTGCTACCGGCAGGGTCTTTAAGGCGCTGGCGGACAGATAAGCCGCGTATTCCTCCTCTTTGGCCTTCCCGGTCTTATTCACCTGATCCCCGGCAGAGATGGCAAAGTTCAGATCCGGGTTCTGCTCGATCGCGATATCCAGGGTCCGGTCCCAGGCAAAGCCGTCGTTGCGGGCCGCCGTATTGGCCGCGCCGGAATCGCTGGACAGCTTCTCCCCTGCCTGAGGCTGCCCCTTGGAAGCGCCCACCTGGGGATCGCCTACATACAGGATCTTGACCGAATCAAAATCCCCGCTCCGGTACTGCTCCACCAGAGACTTCACACCGTTTTTCTCCACACTGTAATAGTAGGTGGTATTTTCCTCCAGCCCGGTCACGGTCACATAGTTATAGCAGTAAGCCTTCCCGCCGGTCAGGCTGGAATCCACGCCATTGTAAGCGCCGCTGTAGGCCGTCAGGGCGTTGGCGTCGGTGCCGAAATGTACCACCGGAGTGGCCGTGTCCCCTTCGCTGTACCAGGCAAAGTTCAGCTGTGTCTCCGCCGCGCCAGGAGTCAGAGAAACCTGGGTATAATCATTTGCCAGCTCCTCCCACTGCTGTACCCATGCCTGCCATTCCTCCGAACCGCCGGTCACCGCAGAATCATTATAATGCTCTGTAGCCGCCCAGATCTGCTGCCCACCCAGGACCAGCGCGCCGGCCACCAGGCACATTGCCATGTTCTTCTTTTTCATTCTCTTGTCCTTCTACTACAATATATTTATGGTTAATCTCCCTTACAGCCAGTAAGGAATTATCCATCTTGTTGCTTAAGCTGTATAATGATGGAGCAATCGGTATATCGGATTCCTCCTTGGACCTAGCGTCCGTAGAAAA
>DVLJ01000081.1 GCA_018715565.1 Candidatus Ventrimonas merdavium | reverse complement strand
GGATACATCATGGTATGAGCCTCCTTTTTTAAAACTGTCAATAACATTTTACTGACCTTCTTATAAATTGAATATATACTAAGTTTCATTACTTTGTAAAGGAATAATATATCCCACAGAACAAAAAACGTAATGGTCTGAAGTATCAGACATAAGAAGTAAGGAACCCTGGAATCCAGCGATTGTCAGGTGCAGGTAGAGGGCGCCGTATTCCGTTCTGTGGTGTAGACGGAATACAAGGATCACATCGAAACCTGCAGAACACTAAATATAGTTATCAGAAATGATATCAGATACATCCTGTAGAAAAGGGCCGATCTGGCCCTTTTTCTGCCTTTAAAATTAACAAAAACCCTTGACGAACCCTTATGTTTTCTATATAATTGAGAAGATGTTTGATTAAAATAGTCGTAATGTGTTCATCAGATAAGCGATTATAAGAGGAGGTGTGTGCGCCATGAAGATGACTTTCCAGCCCAAGAACAGACAGCGGTCTAAAGTTCATGGTTTCAGAGCTAGAATGAGTACTCCGGGTGGAAGAAAAGTATTAGCTGCAAGAAGAGCAAAAGGCAGAGCAAAATTATCCGCTTAATGTTTAGGAAGAACAAGGTCACAAACGCATGATTGTGGCCTTCTTTTTTACTAGATGAGCAGTGCAAAAATGTGCGGGCAAAATCTGGCGTTGTGCTTGCACATAAGACAGATTTTACCCGTGCATTTTTATAGGGCGAAGCCCGTAAGCGACATGGAGCGAAGCGGAATGGAGCTTGCACTGCGGGTGGGATGAATAACAATCTGGAGAATTGGATTTATTATGAAGCGATTCCCAAGCATCAAACAAAATCAAGAATTTCAGCAGATCTACCGGACCGGACGCTCCTGCGCCAACCGTCAGCTGGTGATGTATGTCCGCCGCACGGACCGGCCTGGTATCCGGATCGGGATCTCTGTAAGCAAAAAGGTCGGCAACAGCGTAGTCCGTCACCGTTTGACACGGCTGATCCGGGAGAGCTTCCGACTGCATCTGGACGCATTACAGACTGGGACAGACATCGTGGTGGTGGCGAGGGCCGCCGCAAAAGAATCAGATTACAACACTATAGAGCGTGCATTTTTGCACCTTTGCGGACTGCATCATATTTTAAAAGAATCGAAGTGAGGTTATGATTAAGAAATGTTTGATACTGCTGATCCGGGGATATCAGATCTTTTTGTCTCCCCTTAAGATCAGGACTCACTGCATTTACACGCCGACGTGCTCTCAATACGCCATTGAAGCACTGCAGAAGTACGGCGTGGTGAAAGGACTATGGTTGTCCGTGCGGCGGATACTCCGGTGCCACCCATGGGCAGAAGGCGGCTATGATCCGGTTCCGTAAAGCATGAGGAGGTAACAGATTGGAATATTTTGTACTGACAAAGGTTAGTGGGGCGATCATGGGGCCCATTTCCCTGGTATTGGGGTGGATCATGGACATGCTGTTCAAGTTTACCGACGCGTTCGGCATCATGAACATCGGACTGTCCATCATCCTGTTTACGCTGGTAGTAAAGCTGCTGATGTTCCCGATGACCATCAAGCAGCAGAAATCCTCGAAGCTGATGGCTGTGATGCAGCCGGAGATCCAGGCAATCCAGAACAAGTATAAAGGAAGAACCGATAACGACTCCATGATGAAGATGAACATGGAGACGAAAGCTGTTTACGAAAAATACGGCACATCCATGACGGGCGGATGCTTACAGCTGGTCATCCAGCTGCCCATCATGCTGGCCTTGTACCGGGTGATCTACAGCATCCCGGCATATGTAACTCCGGTAAAAGAGCATTTTATGAACGTGGTCTACGCCATCACCGGCGCGTCCAGCGCTGCCTCCCTGGGAGAAGGCGCGGCTTCCAGCCTGATGCAGTTTGCCACGGATAATAATGTAGTCCTGACCGGTATGAACGCCATCGGCGATCTGACCGGGGTGACCGGACAGGCTCTTGCGGATAAGATGGTGGACCTCCTGTATAAGCTGAACCCGGAGCAGTGGACGGCCCTGGCAGGAGCGTTCCCGGATGCGGCTTCCACCATTACGACCAATGCGGAAGCCATCATGCACATGAATTCCTTCTTCGGCATCAACCTGGCATCCAATCCGTTCAATGGATCCTTTGTGCCGAACATCGCCTGGATCATCCCGGTCCTGGCAGGTCTGACCCAGTGGTACAGCTCGAAGCTGATGATGGCGAACCAATCCACTCCGCAGGGTGACGAGAACAACATGGGCACTCAGATGATGAAGCAGATGAACATCATCATGCCGCTGATGTCCGTATGGTTCTGCTTTACCTTCCCAGCAGCCATCGGCGTTTACTGGGTAGCCAGCAGCGTGTTCATGATCATCCAGCAGGTGATCGTCAACGCCTACTTGAACAAGATGGATCTGGACGAGCTGATCCGCAGGAATGTGGAGAAGGCCAACAAGAAGCGGGCGAAGAAGGGGCTTCCGCCTCAGAAGGTGAACCAGAACGCTACTGCGACCCTGAAGAACATGCAGGTAAAGGCAGAGCGGGCAGAAGCAAGCCGCGCGGAAAAGATCGAGAGAACGAAAAAACAGATCGAAGAATCTACCAGCTACTATAACAGCGATCCGAAGCCGGGCAGTATGGCGGCCAAGGCGAACATGGTAGCGAAATATAACGAGAAGCACAACAAAAAATAAGGGGGTAGGAAAGCATGGATGAGAAGATTACCGTCTCTGCAAAAACGTTGGATGAAGCGATCACCAAAGCGCTGATTGAACTGCAGACAACCAGCGACCACTTACAGTATGAAGTGGTCCAGAAAGAAAGCTCCGGCCTGCTTGGTATTTTTGGTGTGAAACCCTGTATTATCCGTGCCCGCGTGATGAGCGAGGAAGAAGAGCGGGCGATCGCGGCGGCAAAGAAAGCGGAAGAGAAGAAGAAAGCCGCGGAAGCCAAAGCGGCGGCGGAGGCCAAGGCTGCGGCCGAGAGAGCAGCCGCTGAGAAGGCAGCCGCAGAAAAGGCGGCGAAGGAAAAAGCAGCCGCTCCGAAGGCATCCGGAGAGAAGGCTCCGGGCAAGAAACCGGAGGAAAAATGCGGCGAGAGACCGGAAAAGGGCGCTAAGGCGGAAAGACCGGAGCGGAAGCGGGGCGATCAGAGGAAGGACGGCCGCAGAGACCACGGTCCGAAGCCGGAGAAGGCAGATCATGGGCCGAAGGCAGCTGAGGCAGAAAAAGCGGATACGGCTGAGAAGGTTTCTAAAGAGAAGCCCTTATCCAAAGAGACTGAGGAAGCCATCAAGAAAGCGGCTGCAGAGTTCTTGAAGCAGGTGTTCGGAGCCATGGGGATGGAGGTTTCCGTGGAGACCGTATACGACGGGGCAGAGCGGGAGCTGCAGGTGATGATGGCCGGCGACGATATGGGCATCCTGATCGGAAAACGGGGCCAGACCCTGGATTCCCTCCAGTATCTGGTAAGCCTGGTGGTGAACAAAGAGACCGAAGGCTATATCCGGGTAAAGCTGGATACGGAGAATTACCGGGAGAGAAGAAAAGAGACTTTAGAGACCCTGGCTAAGAATATTTCTTACAAGGTAAAACGGACCAAGCATCCGGTTTCCTTAGAGCCGATGAACCCCTATGAGCGGCGGATCATCCACTCTGCCCTTCAGAACGACCGGTATGTGGTGACCCGCAGCGAGGGAGAGGATCCCTACCGTCATGTGGTGATCTCGTTAAAGAAGGAAAGCTACGGCGGCGGCCGGAGAGAGCGGTACGGCTCCAGACGGAACCGGAATCATCACGACCGCTTTGAGAACCGGGAGGCCAAGGCAGAGAATGTTCCAGAGACCTCTGCTCCGGTACCGGAGCGCGGTCCTGAGCAGGAAGCATAATATCGTTATCAACGCTTTTTGGAATAGAAGACAATAACACAGACAAGGAAACACGGGGCGTCTGGCAGTGGTCTGACCACCGCCGGGCGCCTTTTCCTATGAGGCATTGGACATGAAAAAAGAGAACCATTCCGATACGATCGCGGCGATCGCTACCGGCCTGACCAATTCCGGGATCGGCATTGTGCGGGTCAGCGGCAGCGACGCCTGTTCCATTGTCAATCAGATATTTTTCAGCAAGAAGAAGGATCTTGATCTGAGAACCGTTCCTTCCCACACCGCCCATTATGGGATGATCCGGGACGGGGAGGAGCTATTGGACGAGGTGCTGGTCTTAGTGATGTTCGGACCGCACAGCTATACGGCGGAAGACACGGTGGAGATCAACTGCCACGGCGGTGTCCTGGTCATGAAAAAAATACTGGAAACAGTGATCAAATATGGAGCCCGCCCCGCAGAGCCGGGAGAGTTTACCAAACGGGCCTTTTTAAACGGACGTCTGGATCTGTCCCAGGCGGAGGCGGTGATGGATCTGATCCATTCCCGCAACGAATACGCGATGAAAAGCTCGGTGAGCCAGTTAAAGGGCTCCCTGTCCCGGAAGGTGAAGGGGCTGCGGGAAGCCATCCTCTATCAGGTGGCGTTCATTGAATCGGCCCTGGACGATCCGGAGCACATCTCTCTGGACGGCTACGAGGAGGAGCTGTTGGGGAAGCTGGGGCCGATGATGGAGGAGCTGGACGCCATGCTGCGGTCCGCGGACAACGGAAAGCTGGTGTCGGAGGGCATCCGCACCGTGATCCTTGGCAAACCCAACGCGGGGAAATCGTCTCTGATGAATGTGCTGGTGGGAGAGGAGAGGGCCATTGTGACCGACATCGCCGGGACTACCCGGGATACCCTGGAGGAGCAGGTGCGGCTCCACGGCATCAGCCTGAATATCATCGATACCGCCGGGATCCGGGAGACGGAAGATGTGGTGGAGCAGATCGGCGTCAGCCGGGCCAGGCAGGCGGCGGACGAGGCGGACCTGCTGCTCTATGTGGTAGACGGCTCCTGTCCGCTGGATGAGAACGACGAAGCCATCATGGAGCTTCTCCGGGACCGGAAGGCGGTAGTGCTGCTGAATAAGACGGATCTGGATATGCAGGTGAAGGAGGCGGAGCTGGAGGAAAAGACCGGCCGCCCGGTGATCGCGGTCTCCGCAAAGGAGGAGACGGGTATCGACCTGCTGGAAAAGCAGATCCAGGAGATGTTCTACCACGGAGAGCTGGATTTTAATGAGGAAGTCCTGATCACCAATGTGCGGCACAAGACGGCCCTGGCCAATGCCCTGGCCAGCCTGCACATGGTGAAGCAGGGGATCCTGGATCAGATGCCGGAGGATTTCCTGACGATCGATCTGATGGACGCTTATGGACAGCTGGGCATCATCACCGGAGAGTCGGTGGAGGACGATCTGGTCAATGAGATCTTCAGTAAGTTCTGTATGGGAAAATAGAAGGGATGACACCATGCCATATGTAGAAGAAACTTATGATATCGTGGTCGTAGGCGCAGGCCATGCGGGATGCGAGGCGGCTCTGGCCGCCGCCCGTCTGGGGCTTTCGACCATTATGTTCACGGTCAGCGTGGACAGCATCGCTCTGATGCCCTGCAATCCCAACATCGGGGGAAGCTCCAAGGGCCATCTGGTGCGGGAGCTGGACGCCCTGGGCGGAGAGATGGGTAAAAATATCGACAAGACCTTTATCCAGTCGAAGATGCTGAACCAGTCGAAGGGTCCGGCAGTTCATTCTCTGCGGGCCCAGGCGGATAAGCAGGAATATACGAGACAGATGCGGATGACCCTGGAAAATACGGACCATCTGACGATCCGTCAGGGTGAGGTAGGAGAGATCCTGGTGGAGGACGGCGCCATCACCGGCGTAAAGACCTGTTCCGGGGCCACCTATCATGCGAAAGCAGTTGTTCTGGCGACCGGGACCTATCTGAAGGCCCGCTGCATCTACGGAGACGTGAGCACGCCCACCGGTCCCAACGGACTGCAGGCGGCGAACCATCTGACGGATTCTCTGAAAGCCCACGGGATCGAACTGTTTCGGTTCAAGACCGGGACACCGGCCCGGGTGGACAAGCGGAGCATTGATTTTTCCAAGATGGAGGAGCAGTTCGGGGATGAGCGGGTGGTTCCGTTCTCCTTTTCTACGGATCCGGAGACGGTGCAGAAGGAGCAGGTATCCTGCTGGCTGACCTATACCAACGAGGAGACCCATGAGATCATCCGGGCAAATCTGGACCGGTCTCCTCTGTTTTCTGGCGCCATTGAGGGGACAGGACCTCGATATTGTCCGTCTATCGAGGACAAAGTAGTAAAGTTTCCTGATAAGAACCGGCATCAGGTCTTTGTGGAGCCGGAAGGATTGTATACCAATGAGATGTATCTGGGCGGCATGTCCAGCTCCCTGCCGGAGGATGTGCAGTATGCCATGTACCGGACGGTGCCGGGCCTGGAGCATGTGCGGATCGTCCGGAATGCTTATGCCATCGAATATGACTGCATCAATGCCCGGCAGTTAAAGCCGACGCTGGAATTCAAGGCGATCCGCGGACTGTACAGCGGCGGACAGTTCAACGGCAGCTCTGGTTATGAGGAGGCGGCCGTGCAGGGGTTCATGGCCGGGGTGAACGCATCCATGCAGGTGCTGGGGCGGGAGCCGTTTGTCCTGGACCGGTCTCAGGCTTATATCGGCGTGCTGATCGACGACCTGGTGACGAAGGAGAACCATGAGCCCTACCGGATGATGACGTCCCGGGCGGAATACCGGCTCCTGCTGCGCCAGGATAATGCGGATCTGAGGCTGCGGGCCATCGGCCATGAGATCGGTCTGGTGGATGATGAGACTTACGAAAAGACCCTGAAAAAAGAGCGGGACATCCAGGCAGAGGTGGAGCGGCTGGAGAATACCACCGTAGGAGCCAATCCAAGGATCCGGGCATTTCTGGAAAAACATGGAAGCACGCCGTTAAAGACCGGAGCCACTATGGCAGAGCTGATCCGCAGGCCGGAGCTGGATTATTTTGCCCTGGCTGAGATCGACGAGAGGAGGCCGGAGCTTCCCGCAGATACGGCGGAGCAGGTGGACATCAATATCAAATACGAGGGATATCTCAAGCGCCAGCAGCAGCAGGTGGCCCAGTTTAAAAAGCTGGAAAGCAAACGGCTGGCGGAGGATTTTGATTACAGTACGGTAAAAAGCCTGCGGCGGGAGGCGGTGCAGAAGCTGAACCTGTATAAGCCTGCGTCTATCGGACAGGCGTCCCGGATCTCCGGGGTGTCTCCCGCAGATATCTCGGTGCTCTTGGTCCATTTGGAGCAGCTGCGGCACGGAAAGGGGACGGTGTAGGATATGGAACAGATTTTTGTGGATAAGATGACGGCGGGATGCCAGGAGCTGGGGATCACGCTCTCGGAGCGGCAGCTGGAGCAGTTCTACCAGTATTATGAGATGCTGGCGGAGTGGAATCAGGTGATGAACTTAACGGCCATCACCGAGCTGGAGGATGTGGTGAGCAAGCATTTTCTGGACAGCCTGGCTCTGGTAAAGGCCGGGATCCCGCTGAACGGATGCAGGGCGATCGATGTGGGGACCGGAGCCGGATTCCCTGGAATCCCGCTGAAGATCGCATTTCCGGGATTGCAGGTGACTCTTTTGGATTCCCTGAACAAACGGATCCAGTTCTTAAAGGAAGTGTGCGGCGCGCTGGGCCTTTCCCAGGTGGAGATGATCCACGGGCGGGCGGAGGATTTCGGCCGGAATCCCAAGTACCGGGAGCAGTACGATCTATGTGTATCCCGGGCCGTAGCCAACACGGCGACCTTGTCGGAATACTGCCTGCCGTTCGTCAAGACAGGCGGCTTCTTCCTTCCTTATAAATCCGGGAAGATTGACGAGGAGCTGGCGGATGGGACCAAGGCCATCGAAAGCCTGGGCGGTTCCATCGAAGAAGTGGTGAGGTTTCAGCTGACCGGCGCAGACGCAGACAGGAGTCTGGTCAAGATCCGGAAAACGGCTAAGACGCCGAAGAAGTATCCCCGGAAGGCGGGGGTGCCGTCGAAGGAGCCGATCAGAGGATAGAAGCGGCAGCTATCCTTGTCAGTAGATAGAAACGGATTTGTCTATCCGATCAAAAATCCTCCTGCATCGAAGAAGGACTCTCGTTCTTCCCCATGCGCAGGAGGATTTCTTTTTTTTGTTTTCTTTCCTTTATTCCTTTGCATCCCGCACCGGAACGATCTCGATCCAATACCCGTCCGGATCGGAGATAAAATAGATCCCCATGGCTTCATTTTCAAAACAGATCACGCCCTGTTCCTTGTGCAGCTGGTGGAGCTTGTCATACTCGTCGGTCTGGAATGCCAGATGAAATTCACATTCTCCCAGATTATAGGGTTCGGTCCGATCACGCAGCCAGGTCAGCTCCAAGGTAAAGCCGGTTACGCAGTCGCCTAAGTATACCAGCTTGAAGGAACCATCGGAAGCTTCCTTTTCCCGTACCGGTGACAGGTTCAGAGTGTCTTTGTAGAATTTGATGGATTTCTCCAGATCTAACACGTTGAAATTGAAATGATTAAAAGTTGTCATAGATGGTAAGTCTCCTTTTCTATTTCTTTTTTTATTTTCTATGTGAGTGGTATAAAATCTGTTTTATGAGTGGAATACGGTTCCTTCATTGCATGTTTCACGTGAAACATGTAATGAAGAAAATCTTCGGGATTTCCTGATGGACAATCGCCAGAAGAATCTATGCTTCCAGGATGGATTCCTTCTAATTAAAATATGTGTTCACTAGGTCGCACAAAGCGGATGGCTTCTCCAAATGGGGCAGCTCCTTTGTCTCTGGGATAAACAGTGTCTCGATGGAGGGATTGTATTCCTTATATTCTTCCAGACGTTCCTCTATGCCGTCGATCGCTTTGCCTCCCACCAGATACAGGCTGTGATTGATCTTCTTTAAGGCGTTGACAATGTTGCACTTGGTATAGTTGCATTTAACGCTGGCATATACGGCCTTGGGGTAGTTCCCCAGGTGGGCTGCCTCGTAGCACACGTCGATCAGGCTTGCCTTTACGGAATAAGGATTGTAGAAGCCGTTCCGCTTTAATTCGTCTGCGATCATCTGTCTGCCCACAGCAATGTGATAGATCAAGGTTCCTGCGATGGGAAGCTCGATCAGCCCTTTATACAGCCTTGCCGTCTGTCCTGGGATCCGAGAAAAATCGATCAGGCTTAAGGGATTGATCAGCATGATCTGATCGAACAGTTCCGGATTGCTGGCACAGGCCATGATGGGGATGGATGCCGATTCTCCAACTGCGATCACGTCCGCCCGGTGTCCGATGACGGATTTGATAAAATCAGAGATCAGCTGGACATAGAGGTAGTTGGTATAAGTCATGTTGTACTTTTCAGAACGGCCACATCCCAACAGATCGATGGTGTAGACCGTGTGGGTTTCCTTCAGAAGGGGGAGGAGCGCAGACCACTCATGACTGCCGGAACCTGCCTGCAAGTTGTGAATCAGGAGCAGAGGCTTTCCGCTTCCGGATCTGGTATAAAATACGTCCCCTAAGCGCCATTTATAGCAAAGTCCATCGGATTCGTCCAGACGGTTCCTGGATGTGGCAGCGATCTTGACCCCTTTGTTGATCGCGGCCAGGGAGGCCGCGGCGCCTGCCGACAGGACGAGTAAGGTAAATAGTTTATTTTTTGTCTGCATAGAAAACCTCCTTGGGAGCGTTGTGATGCTTAATCATAGTATATAACAAATCCAGGGCTTATACAATGAAAAAATAGGATCGAAGGTTTATGAAAAATGCAGTATGTTTCACGTGAAACATTTTAAAATTTCGCCATATTAATTTTTGGGAAAGCGTAGGAAAAAGAGAAGAAATATGATATACTAAGATTTAATGTAACAAATTTGTAATACCTACAAACCAGTGTCGCGCCGGTGAAGCAGGATGATAAGAAAAGTAGGGACAGACCATGGGAAGAATTATAGCAATAGCAAATCAAAAAGGCGGCGTGGGAAAGACGACGACAGCGATCAATCTATCGGCATGTCTGGCGGAAGCAGGGCAGAAGGTCCTGACTGTGGATTTCGATCCCCAGGGGAACGCGACCAGCGGACTGGGGTTTGAAAAGGGGTACATGGATAAAACCGCCTATGAATTGCTGATGGGAGAATGCCAGCTGAAGGATTGTATCATCAAAGAGGTACAGGAGAATCTGGATGTGATCCCGTCGGACGTTAATCTGGCCGGAGCAGAGATCGAACTTCTGGAAGAGGAGAACAAGGAATCTCTATTAAAAAAGGAATTGGATCAGGTAGAGAAGGACTACGATTTTATCATTATCGATTGTCCGCCATCGCTGAACCTGCTGACGATCAACGCGCTGACGGCGTCGGATACGGTGCTGGTGCCGATCCAGTGTGAGTATTATGCTCTGGAAGGGTTGAGCCAGATCCTTCAGACGGTGGATCTGGTAAAGAAGAAGCTGAATCCGAAGCTGGAGCTGGAGGGCGTAGTATTTACCATGTATGACGCCAGGACGAATCTGTCCCTGGAGGTGGTAGAGAATGTGAAGCGGCATTTGAACCGGACGATCTACAAGACCATCATCCCCAGAAACGTGCGGCTGGCGGAGGCCCCAAGTCACGGTATGCCGATCAATTTGTATGACACACGATCTACCGGAGCGGAGAGCTACCGGATGCTTGCAGCGGAAGTAATCAGCAGAGGAGAAGTATAATGGCGAAGCGAGGATTGGGAAAAGGGTTAGGCGCTTTTTTTGGCGATGAAGTAGTGGAAGAAGTGACGAAGGAACAGCGGCAGACGGAGACAGCTCCGGCAAGGCCGAAGGCAAGGGCCGCGGCTCCTGCCCCGGAGGAGGAGCCGAAGGAGATCACCTTAAAGCTGTCCAAGATCGAGCCAAACCAGGATCAGCCGCGAAAGGAATTCGAGGAAGAGTCCTTGAACCAGCTGGCAGAATCCATCAAACTCCACGGCGTGCTCCAGCCGCTGCTGGTGCAGAAAAAGGGCAGCATGTATGAGATCGTCGCCGGGGAGCGGAGATGGCGGGCGGCACGGATCGCCGGGCTGAAGGAAGTGCCGGTGGCGATCCGGGAATACAGTCCTCAGCAGGCGGTGGAGATCGCCTTGATCGAGAACGTACAGCGAGAGGATCTAAACCCGATCGAAGAAGCCATGGCCTACCAGCGGCTGATCCAGGAGTTCCATCTGAAGCAGGAGGAGATCGCGGAGCGGGTTTCCAAGAACCGTACTACGATCACCAACACCATGCGCCTGCTGAACCTGGCTCCGGAGGTACAGCAGATGCTGATCGAGAACCGGATCACCAACGGCCACGCCAGAGCCCTTCTGGCGGTAGAGGAGCCGGCAGTGCAGGTGGAGCTGGCCCAGAAGATCGAGCAGACGCACATGAGCGTCCGGGAGGTGGAAAAAGCCGTAAAATCCCTGGGAAAAGGAAAGCGGGAGAAGCGGCAGAAGCCGGAGGACGAGGCCCTGAACCTGATCTTCCAGGAGCTGGAGAACCGGCTGAAGACGGTGATGGGGACCAAGGTCAACATCAGCCGGAAGGACAAGAG
>DVLJ01000080.1 GCA_018715565.1 Candidatus Ventrimonas merdavium | reverse complement strand
AGTCCCATCTGCTCCATATAGTTTTCCGGAAGATCGCCTGCTTCGATTGCCTGGGTCTCGCTCTTGATATCGATCTTATATCCGGTCAGCCGGGCCGCCAGTCTGGCGTTCTGGCCTTCTTTACCGATCGCTAAGGACAGCTGGTAATCCGGAACGATGACCTGGGCTTCTCTGGCCTCCTCGTCTGCCACTACGCAGATCACCTTGGCCGGGCTTAACGCGTTCTCGATCAGGAACGCCGGGTTCTCATCCCAGATGATGATATCGATCTTCTCGCCCCGCAGCTCGTTGACGATCGAGTTTACCCGGGCACCGTTCATGCCGACGCAGGCGCCTACCGGATCTACGTTGGGATCGTTGGAGTATACGGCGATCTTGGTACGGGAGCCTGCCTCTCTGGCAATGGCCTTGATCTCTACCGTACCGTCCTTGACCTCGGTCACTTCCTCCTCAAACAGGCGCTTTACTAAGTCGGGATGGGTCCGGGATACGGAAATACGCGGTCCCTTGGGGGTATCCTTGACCTCCAGCACGAACACCTTGATCCGCTCGGTAGGCTTGAACACCTCGCCCTTGACCTGCTCCGCCTCGTTCAAGATGGCGTCCACCCGGCCTAAGTTGATGCTGACGTTGCGGCCCAGGTAGCGCTGTACGATACCGGTGACCACATCCTTCTCCTTGCGGTACCACTCGTTGAACTGCATGCTGCGCTCTTCCTCGCGGATCTTCTGCAGGATGACGTTCTTGGCATTCTGAGTGGCGATGCGGCCGAAGGACTTGGACTCGATGGGGAACTGCACGATATCTCCCAGCTCGTACTTGGGGCTCTTCATCTTGGCCTCAGCCAGGCTGATCTGCATCACCGGGTCCTCCACTTCCTCCACCACCTCCTTCTCCGCGTACACGGAGAAATCGCCGGTATCCGGATTGATGACCACCTTTACATTATCCGCCTTGCCGAAATGGTTCTTGCAGGCGGTGAGCAGTGAGTTCTCGATCGCCTCAAGCAGGGTCGCCTTGCTGATATTCTTCTCCTTTTCCAACAGCTCCAGCGCCTCGATTAATTCCTTGTTCATGGTTTTATCCTCCTAAACATTCCTTTGGTTCATCACTCAGAAATCAAATGCCAGACGGATCAGGGCAAGCTCTGCCCGGGCAAACAGCATCTCGCTCCCGTCTTCCAGTTCCACCGTCACCGTGTCCTTGTCATAGGCCTTTAAGATGCCGGCAAACTCCTTCTGCTTCTCCCGCGCCTTGTAGAGCCGGAGTTCTACCTCCGCTCCCAGGCTCCGTTCAAAGTCCTTATCCTTCTTCAGGGGCCTTCCCAGCCCCGGAGAGCTGACCTCCAGGATATAGCTGTCCTCGATAAAATCCTCTTTGTCCAGCCAGTCGCTTAAGATCCTGCTGATCGTCTCGCAGTCGTCCACCGTAATGCCGCCTTCCTTGTCGATGTAGGCCCGCAGATACCAGCTGCCTGCTTCCTTCACATACTCCACATCCACCAGCTCAAACTGGTGCTGCTCCAGCAGAGGAAGGAGGAATGCCTCTGTCCTCGCTTCATAGGTCTCCCGTTTTGTCATCACCATCTCACCTCGCTTTGTACGCCGCCTTCCCTGCGCCGCAAAACAGGTTCCCAGAAGGTCCCATCTCCCGGCGCATACATAAAGGAAAGAGTGGACTCACGCCCACTCTTATACTGTCATCCTATCATGTTATCGTATGTATTATAGCACCGGAATATGTGAAATGCAAGCATTTTCTGCGGTTTCTGCATGGGTTTCCTACACGCTCCAGTACAGGACGCCGTCTTTTTCCGTCCGTTTGATCAGTCCTTCCCCGTACATGTACTCCAGGCAGGAGAAGGTCTTGGCCCAGATATGGGTGCAGGACATGAAATGCTTGTAATCCGGCGGCCCCACGCTCCGTCCGTAGGCCCGCACGCCCACATCCCGGGTGGTCATCGGCCTTCCGCCCTCAGCCAGGACCTTCCGCATGATGGTGCACTTGTCCATATAGCCCAGGACGATCCTCTCCACTTCCTTCCCCACGTCCTCGATCTCTCCGTAGTGGGCGGTCAAAAACCGGCAGTCTCCGTAGCGGTCCCGCAGCTCCGTCAGGGACTCCAGATAGCTTTTTAACATCCCCCAGTCCTTATACTGGGTGCTGACAATGGGCACGATCGTGGTCATGATCTGGTCCCCGCAGAACAGCAGCTTCTTATCCGGCTCATACAAGCCGCACTGGCCGTTGGTATGGCCCTTCAGAGAAATGACCTGGAACCGGAAATCCCCATACCGGAGCACCCTCCCCGGGCGGACCGGCACGAAATTAAATTCAATGGCAGGTCCCACCTGGCTGTGGGCCCGCTCCGTGTATTCCATCATCGTATCATAGACGTCCGGGGTCAGCTCCGGCGTCACGCCCACGATCCGGAAGCTTTCCTGCCGGGTCCTGGCGTCTGACAGATAGCAGTGCCACAGATCTGCCCGCCTCCTGGTCTCGTCCGGGTTCATCAGGATCCGGGCTCCCCGGGACGCGAACAGAGGCGCCAGCCCTGTGTGGTCCGGGTGGTCGTGGGTGATAAAGATATCCAGATCCCGGTAATCGATCCCCAGCTCCGCCAGCATCTCCTCGGCAAACCGCCGGTCCTGGGGCAGATCCATCGCCGTATCTACCATCAGGCTCCTTCCCGGCTGCCGGACTACCAGCAGGTTCCGGGCGAACATATCCTGTCCCGGATACTTGATCGTCTGTTTAAAGATCCCCTGATACACTTCCTCCATCGCGCTTCCTCCTCCGCTGTTCCCCTTCCTCTATTGTAAAAACTTCCGCTCCACTTGTCAAATCCTTTTCCCCTGTCATAGGCTATACTATGGCCGGTTTCTTCCGGCAGAACCAGGAGGTATCCTATGAAGCCAAAACTGGAAGCCTGCGGGGTCAGCTACTCCTACCACTCCCTGGACGGAGAGACGCCCGCCCTTTCCAATATCTCATTTTCCGTATCCACCGGCGAATTTGTCTCCGTGGTCGGCCCCTCGGGCTGCGGCAAATCCACGCTGCTCTCCCTGCTCAGCGGCCTCCTCACCCCCGAGGAGGGAACGGTCCGCATCGACGGCATCCCCATCCGGGAATCGGGGGCCAGCATCGGCTATATGCTCCAGCGGGACCACTTATTTGAGTGGCGGACCATCTACGGTAATGTGGCCCTGGGACTGGAGATCCAGAAAAAGCTGGACGATACGTCCCGCAGGGACCTGCAGGAGATGCTGTCCGCCTACGGGCTGGGCGGCTTTGAGCGCTCCCGCCCCTCCGAGCTTTCCGGGGGCATGCGCCAACGGGCCGCCCTGATCCGCACCCTGGCCCTCAAGCCGGATCTTCTGCTCCTTGACGAGCCGTTCTCCGCCCTGGACTACCAGACCCGGCTGGCCGTCTGCGACGACATCAGCAGCATCATCCGAAAGACCGGCAAAACGGCGGTCCTCATCACCCATGATCTTTCCGAGGCCATCAGCACCGCCGACCGGGTGATCGTCCTTTCCAAGCGTCCCGGGAGCGTCCGGGCCATTTTCCCGATCACGTTCTCTCCAGAATATGACAGTCCCTTAAAGCGGCGCAACGCGCCGGAATTCCCCCGGTATTTCAACCTGGTTTGGGAAGAACTTGGAGTATCGAAAGATCGTGCATAAATAGCAATTAAATGGTACATCTGATCATTTAGCCAAAAATCCAGATTCCAACTTGAATTTCTGGATTTTTGGCATATGCGCTTTACCGTTGGATGTAGTTGATTTGTTTCTCAATATAGTTAAAATATTTTTTTACAATAGGAATATCGGCATCTTCTTTTCGCATGGCCATGTAGGATACTACCCGTTTAGAGCTATCCAAAGGAATACATTTCAAATGTGCATCATTTCGCATCATTGCTAAGCCTATGGAGCAGTAGGTAGTAAAAAAAATCCCTTCAGATTGCCGAAGAATAGAACTGACAATATCTAAATCATCTGTTAGCGCATAAGGACGTTGTATCTCTACTCCAACCTCCATAAAAATTTTTCTAATTCGCTCGTAGGTAAACTTACTTCCCTCCTTTTTACAGATAATCTGGTAGTTCTTTAACTGATTTTTTCTTATAACAGCGTAAGAGGCCATTTCATCCTTAGCATTAAGGACGACTCCAATTGAGTCGTCTGAGATCGGTGTCAAGATCAGATTGTCTTTTGTCTTTCTAGACATAGCACCTTGAGGCGTTGTATATGCATCTTCTATAAAACCAATACTGCAGCTTCCTCTTTTTAAAGACGCCAAAACATTTTCTTCTGACATGACTTGGTATTCAGGGACCACATTGGGGTGACCTTTTATAAATGCATCGGTCAAAGGAATAATCGGAGTATATTTTACAGTTGGGAACATAGCAATAATCAAATTTGTTTTGTTAAAGAGCGCGTACCTGCCTGTAGAAGCAAGAAGCGATTCCCATTGGGATAAGAGCGGCCATGAAT
>DVLJ01000079.1 GCA_018715565.1 Candidatus Ventrimonas merdavium | reverse complement strand
GGTTCTGATGCATCTGATAGATTGGAAGGCGCGGATCCGCGCAGGATTCATCAACACAGGTACGATAAGAAAAAGCATAAGCATAAGGAGATGCTGTTGACTGCAGAAAAATGCTGGAAGGGAAGCAGCGGTTTTTTTGGGGACCTCTGGATCGGGGGCCCATTGAGTTTTTATTGAGCTGTCGATGGAGCTCTTGACTGGGCAAGTGCAGGACCGGTATGCATTTGTATCTCCATGAGGCTGGAACGGGAGAAAGCCGCCGCGATCAGGAATGGAGGAGGATATTTTGTGTGAGATCAGATTGGCAGTTATGAGTACGGAAGAGGGAAAAGAGAAATATGATGCGACATTGAAGGAGCTTCTTGCCAACCGGCAGTTCCTTGCCCGGATCCTAAAGCGGTTTGTGTGGGAATTTGCGGAGTATCCGCTGGAGGAGATCGAGGAGCAGTATATTGAGCCTGGGAGCGTGCTGGTCTCCAAAGTAGGAGTAGCCCGCAATCAGATGCGTGTGGAAGGGATCTCGAATGAAGATACCTCGATGGGGGAGGGAACCGTATGGTATGACATTGTTTTCCGGGCGGCATATCCTGGGGAGGATGGCGTGCGTATTGGGATGTATATCAACGTGGAAGCGCAGAATGATCCATACCCCGGCTATCCCCTGGAGATGCGGGCAGTCTACTACGCCGCCCGCCGTCTGAGCGCCCAGTTAAAGACCATTAACCGGAACACCAACTACGGCTGTCTGCAGAAGGTCTATTCGATCTGGATCTGCATGAACGTGCCGGCTTATCAGGCGCACACCGCGTCCTTGTATCATTTCCGGAAACGTGATATACTGGGACATATCAAACGGGACCCGAATGGATACGATCTGTTGAACGTAGTGATCCTGCGGTTCAACGACAATGCGGAGATCCAAGACGAGGTCCTTGGGATGCTCCAGGTACTCTGCAGCGGGAAGATCACTAGGGAAGCGAAGCTGGAGCGTTTGAAACAGTATGGAGTGCGTGTAGATGATAAGATCGAGAAGGGGGTGACAGAGATGGGAGGATTTGCTGAAGCGTTGGTGCGAGAGGCGATGGCGGAAGGAGAAGCTCGAGGGGAAGCTCGTGGCGAGGTTCGAGGCGAAGCCCGCGGCGAGGCTAAGGCAAAGCACAAGATGTCCCTGAATATGCTGCGCGATGGGATTTCAGTGGAAACAGTAGCCCACTACGCGGATACTTCAGTAGAAATTGTAAGAAGCTGGAGCCAGGAATTACAAAAGAATTAATGAACATTGGAATAGGACCGCTCCGCAGAGGGCTGATTCCCTGCGGAGCGATTCTTTCTCTGAAAAACCGAATGGATTCGCTGTATACCATAGGGTTTCACCAGAGTACCTCCTAAGGAATTAAGTACATCGGTTAGGATTTATAGTATGATATCTGGTGAAGCGTATGTAGATGATAAGATGGAGAAAGGGGTGACAGAGATGGGAGGATTTGCTGAAGCGTTGGTGCGAGAGGCGATGGCAGAAGGAGAAGCCCGCGGGGAAGCCCGTGGAGAAGCTCGTGGTGAGGCTCGTGGAGAAGCTCGAGGCGAGGCTCGAGGTGAAGCCCGTGGCGAGGCCAGGGCAAAGCGCAGGATGTCCCTTAATATGCTGCGTGACGGGATACCGATAGAGACGGTAGCCCGCTGTGCCATGACTTCCGTGGAAACTGTAAGAGGCTGGAGCGAGGACCTGCAGAAGGAATAACCGCCTGCCCGAGAAAAATCAAACGAGACGGAACGAGAGGAAACCAGATCGATAAGGAATCGCCTTGCAGACATTTCCCATCTGCTGGGCGATTCTTTGATTGACAGAAACACTTTAGTATGCTACTATGGTAGAGCATCGATGCGGGCGTGTTGGTCGAGGATACAGGACGCATCGCGGTAGAAGGAGGAGAAGATTATGAAGAAAAGATGGTTCAGCTTGATGATGGCAGGTATGATGGCATTTTCCTTAGCGGGTTGCGGAGGCGGCGCCGGGGAGACGACGGCAGCCCAGACCACGGCGGCAGCGGCTGAGGCGGCAGCCGAGGGATTGGACGCAGCGGGAGCGGATGCAGCGGACGAAGGCGCAGCAGCTGCGGAAGAGGATGCCGGCGACAGCGCGGAGGCAGACGCGGCAGAGGCAGCAAAGGAAGATGCTGATGCGGCGGCAGGCGGTACCTTTACAGTTGGATTTGATCAGGATTTCCCGCCTATGGGATTTGTGGGGGACGATGGAGAATATACGGGTTTTGACCTGGAGCTGGCGCAGGTGGTGGCGGACCGCCTGGGAATGGAGTTTGTTCCTCAGCCGATCGCCTGGGATGCGAAGGATATGGAGCTGGAGTCCGGTACGATCGATTGCATCTGGAATGGATTTACCATGACCGGCCGGGAGGATGGATATACCTGGAGTGAACCCTATATGGACAACAGCCAGGTATTCGTGGTGAAGAAGGATTCCGGCATCCAGACCCTGGCGGATCTGGCGGGCAAGATCGTAGAGGTGCAGACCGATTCCTCCGCAGAGGCAGCGTTAAAGGAGGATCCGGACCTGACCAATACCTTCAGCAATCTGCAGATCACGCCGGATTACAATACCGCGTTTATGGATCTGGAGATGGGCGCGGTGGACGCGATCGCCATGGATGTGATCGTGGCCGGTTATCAGATGGAGCAGAGAGACAATGGCGACGATTTTGTGATCTTAGACGAGACCCTGGCTTCCGAGGAGTACGGCATCGGCTTTAAGAAAGGCAACGAGGCGCTCCGGGATCAAGTACAGGCGACGCTGGAGGAGATGGCCGCAGACGGCACCTTGGCAGAGATCTCTGAGAAATGGTTTGGCCGCGATGTGACTACGATCGGAAAGTAGCGGGATGTTAGGATAGGAACAGAAGTTAGGATAGAAACAGGAGTTAGGACAGGAAAAGGAGCAGGAGATCCATGGATGCCAGTATCATGTTAGGAAAATTAATCGCAGGTATGGGAGTCAGTATCCAGATCTTT
Organism: Candidatus Ventrimonas merdavium; assembly: GCA_018715565.1. Classification (GTDB taxonomy): domain Bacteria; phylum Bacillota; class Clostridia; order Lachnospirales; family Lachnospiraceae; genus Brotaphodocola; species Brotaphodocola merdavium. Next base: position 9,902 of record DVLJ01000079.1, on the reverse strand, counting down.
GTCATGACGCTGGTATTTTCCCTGCCCCTGGGGCTGGCGGTAGCCTTTGGTCGGATGTCGAAGCATCCGGTCCTCCGGCTGGCGGTCCAGACCTATATCTCCATCATGCGGGGGACTCCGCTGATGCTGCAGCTGATGGTGGTCTACTTTGGCCCCTACTATCTGCTGGGGATCCAGGTGGGGAGCGGGTATCGGATCTGGGCGACGATGATCGGGTTTGTCATCAACTATGCGGCGTATTTTGCGGAGATCTACCGGGGCGGCATCCAGTCCATGCCGGCAGGGCAATACGAGGCTGCGGCGCTGCTGGGATATAACCGGGTGCAGACCTTTTTCAAGATCATTTTCCCGCAGGTGTTCAAGCGGATCCTGCCGTCGGTCACCAATGAGGTGATCACCCTGGTCAAGGATACGTCCCTGGCATTTACCATCGGCGTGGGGGAGATGTTCACCACCGCCAAGGCCCTGGCGTCGTCCCAGACGAGCGTGATCCCCTTTGTGGCGGCGGGGCTGTTCTACTATGTGTTCAACCTGTTGGTGGCCGTGGTCATGGACCGGACGGAGAAGAAGCTCTCCTACTATCAATAGGTGCGCGGCGATGAGCAAGGCCTTTATCACTGATCGGATTATTATGATCGATCGGATCATTATGATCCATCGAACCGGAGGAAATTCATGAATCTGCTGGAAATGAAGCATGTGAAAAAAGCATTTGACGGCGCCCAGGTGCTGCAGGATATCTCCCTGCAGGTGGGCGAGGGCGAGATCGTGTCCATCATCGGGCCGTCCGGTTCCGGAAAGTCTACGCTGCTGCGGTGCGCCACCCTGCTGGAGACGATGGACAGCGGGGAGTTAAGCTATCTGGGAGAAGCGGCGGCCTGGAATGACAGTCAGGGGAAGACGGTATACGCAGGCAGAAAGAAGCTGAGGAGGATCGGGGAAAATTATGGGCTGGTGTTCCAGAATTTTAACCTGTTCCCCCACTATACGGTGCTGAAGAATATTACCGATGCCCCTCTGTGCGTGCAGAAACGGGAGAAGGCGGAGGTGTATGAGACGGCGAAAACGCTGCTGAAGAAAATGGGGCTGGAGGACAAGGCGAACGCTTATCCATGCCAGCTTTCCGGCGGCCAGTGCCAGCGGGTGGCGATCGCCCGGGCCCTGGCGATGAACCCGAAGATCCTGTTCTTTGACGAGCCGACCTCTGCCCTGGATCCGGAGCTGACCGGGGAGGTCTTAAAGGTGATCAAGTCCCTGGCGGACCTGCATATCGCCATGGTGATCGTCACCCATGAGATGGCCTTTGCCAGGGATATCTCTGACCGGGTGATCTTCATGGCGGGGGGCGTGATCGTGGAGGAGGGGACGCCGGAGGAGGTGTTCGCCTCTGCCAATGAGCGGACCCAGAGCTTTTTAGGGATCTATGGAGATATGCTGAGATAAAGAGCGCCGGACCCGGTTCCCGCCCCGCCTGACTGGGGACGGGAGACCGGGATCCGCTGCTCTGTCATACAAAAGGCCGCTTAGTAAGCGGCCTCTAATGTTTTGATCCGGTCATACAGCCAGGTATTCACCGGCACGGCTAGTCCGTGCCGTCCTGCCATGCGGATCACGGTGCCGGAGAACATCTCTACCTCTGAGGGCCGTTTGGCCAGTCCGTCCTGGCGCATGGAGGGCATGCCCTCCGGGGACAGGGTGCGGAGCAGGTCGATGTAGGAGGTGAAATCCTCCTCGGTCAGGGGGATGCCCTCTAAGTGGGCCAGCTCCATCACCTCCCGCATGGCGCCGGTCATGGTGTCGTAGGTCTCGCCGGGAGTCAGGGCGCCGCCGTAGTTGGTCTCAAAGGCCAGGCAGGTCTGGTTCACGCCGGTATTTAACATGAACTTGCCCCAGAGCCGGTAGCGGATATCCGCCTCCACGGTGTAGGGCACCTTCGCCCGGTCTAAGTAGCGGGTCAGGGCCTCCAGCCGGGGCTGCTGGTCCGGGGTAAAGCAGCCGATGCGCAGCTCGCCGGTCTGGGTATAGGTCAGATCCTTCCCGAACCGGACCGCGTCCATCCCCTGGGCGATGCAGCCCAGCACCCGGTCCGCTCCGAAGCGGGCCCCGATGATCTCCTCGCTGGTGATGCCGTTGATCACGGAGATGATGGTGGTATCCGGGCCGACGCACCCGGCCATGGTGTCCAAGGCCGCCTCCAGGCCGTTGTATTTGACGGACACGATCACCAGGTCTGCCGGAGCGGCCTGGCGGCTGTCTATGATGGAAAATGGCTTTGCCGCGCCATTTACCGTAAAGGTCATGTCATGGTAGCGGGCGACCCGGTCCGGGTCCGCTACGAACACGGCGGCTTCCGGCCCCAGGGCTTCGGTGATCTGGCTGGCATAGAGCATGCCCAGGGCTCCCATGCCGACGATGGCGGTGGTCTGTATTTCTTTCATGATGGAACAAGCTCCTTTCTTCTTCTGCGCTTCGCGGTACGAGTTTCTTTCCGCGCTTCCTGCTGCAGTTTTCCGCGTCTTAGGCGGATCCGTTCAATAGTTTTATTCTATCACATCCGCCCGGGACTGAAAAGAGAAGAAATCCCGGTCCCTCCGGAGAAAATCGGGAGAAAATCGGGAAAAACCCTTGCAAAATCAAGATTTTCTAGTACAATGGAGTTGACGGACAGATGGGGACAGGAGATGCCCCCATTTTTTCTGGTGTAACCCTTTGAGGATGTTTGAAGAAAAGAAAGGTATCAGAACATGATTAGTGCAAATGGTGTAACCCTCCGGGTAGGGAAGAAAGCATTATTTGAGGACGTGAATATTAAATTTACCGAAGGGAACTGCTACGGTCTGATCGGAGCCAACGGCGCGGGGAAATCCACGTTCCTGCGGATCCTGTCCGGCCAGCTGGAGCCGACCAACGGCGACGTGGTGATCACGCCGGGCCAGCGGCTGTCCTTCCTGCAGCAGGACCATTTTAAATACGACGAGTACACCGTGCTGGATACGGTGATCATGGGCAATCCCCGGCTGTATGAGGTGATGAAGGAAAAGGACGCCATCTACATGAAGCCGGATTTCTCCGACGAGGACGGCATCAAGGCGGCGGAGCTGGAGGGCGAGTTCGCGGAGATGAACGGCTGGGAGGCGGAGTCGGACGCGGCGAACCTGCTGAACGGTCTGGGCGTGGACACCGAGTTCCACTACAGCCTGATGAAGGACCTGATCGGCGCCCTGAAGGTAAAGGTGCTGCTGGCCCAGGCATTGTTTGGCAACCCGGACATCCTGCTCTTAGACGAGCCGACCAACCATCTGGATCTGGACGCCATCGCCTGGCTGGAGGAGTTTTTGATCAACTTTGAGAATACGGTCATCGTGGTATCCCACGACCGGTATTTCCTGAATAAAGTCTGCACCAGCATCGCGGACATCGACTACGGCAAGATCCAGCTGTACGCCGGCAACTATGATTTCTGGTATGAGTCCAGCCAGCTGATGGTGCGCCAGATGAAGGAGGCGAACCGGAAGAAAGAGGAGAAGATCAAGGAGCTGCAGGAATTCATCCAGCGGTTCTCCGCCAACGCCTCCAAGTCCAAGCAGGCGACCTCCAGAAAGCGGGCTCTGGAGAAGATCCAGTTAGACGACATCAAGCCCTCCAGCCGGAAATATCCGTACATTGATTTCCGTCCCTTCCGGGAGATCGGCAACGAGGTGCTGTCTGTAGAGAACCTGACCAAGACCATCGACGGAGAGAAGATCTTAGACGGCCTGACCTTTACCCTGAACCGGGAAGACAAGGTGGCGCTGGTAGGCCCCAATGAGCGGGCAAAGACGGTGCTGTTCCAGATCCTGGCAGGAGAGATGGAGCCGGACGAGGGCTCCTACAAGTGGGGCCTGACCACCACCCAGTCCTATTTCCCCAAGGACAACAGCGCGGAATTTGCCAGCGACGATACCATCGTAGACTGGCTGACCCAGTATTCTCCGGAGAAAGACGTGACCTATGTCCGCGGGTTCCTGGGCCGGATGCTGTTTGCCGGGGAGGACGGCGTGAAGAAGGTGAAGGTGCTGTCCGGCGGTGAGAAGGTGCGCTGCATGCTGTCCAAGCTGATGATCTCCGGCGCCAACGTGCTGATGTTAGACGAGCCGACGGACCATCTGGATATGGAATCCATCACGGCGCTGAACAACGGCCTGATCAAGTTCCCGGGCGTGCTGATCTTCTCGTCCCGCGACCATCAGATCGTACAGACCACGGCAAACCGGATCATGGAGATCATCAACGGCAAGCTGGTGGATAAGATCACCACCTACGACGAGTATCTGGAAAGCGACGAGATGGCAAGAAAACGTTCCGTATTCTCCCTGTCCGAGAAGCAGGAGGAGGACGACTAAAGAGCATACAAAACAGGGGCCGTGCAGGTCGTTCTCACATCGTTGGGAACGAAACCGCTGGCCCCTGTTCGTTTGGGTGGGTTTTCTTGTTATTCATGGTTTTAATTTTGGAAGATCCTTTCAAAGGTTTTCTGGGCAGCCTGTTCGTCGTTGCCGTTAAAATAGAACAGGAGGAACGGACTGCAGGGTTTTAAGTTGCGTAAGACCTCATCGTAATTCTTCGCGTCCACGTCGCCCCCGGCGCACTCGATCCGGATGTCGCAGTGGAAGGTGTTGGCCGTGTTGATGAGGATGGAAATGGGAAGTGGCCGGAAGGTCCGGCGGGTATCGATCTGCCTGGAAATCATAACATCGCCTCCTTTGTGATCGGAGATTTCCTGGGCTGCGCCCGTGGTCATCGGGGAAAAAGATCTTTGCGTTTATTTTAACATAAAATAATCTGCAAAACAAGAAGGTAAGTCTAAAAATTAAATTAAAATTAAGATATGATCGTAAAATTGTTTGATAGTTTATGGAGAAGAGCAAATGAGTTTGATAACAATGGAGCATCTGACAAAATCCTATACGGAGCGCAGGCTGTTTGACGATACCTCCTTCAGCATCCAGGAAGGGGAGAAGGTGGGCCTGATCGGCATCAACGGCACGGGAAAGTCCACCCTGCTCAAGCTGGCGGCAGGGCTGGAGGAGCCGGACGAAGGGAGCATCGTGCGGCGGCGGAACCTGTATATCCGCTATCTGCCCCAGATCCCGGCATTTACAGCCGGGGACACGGTGCTGGAGGCCATTGTGCGGGACAATGAAAAGGAACCGCAGTTTGCGTCCCTGGACGAGCTGAAGGCCAGCGCGAAAAACATTTTAAACCAGCTGGGGATCTTAGATCCGGACGCCCAGGTGGATACCCTGTCCGGCGGTCAGAGGAAGCGTGTTGCACTGGCCAGCGTGCTCCTTTCTACGGCAGATATGCTGATCCTGGACGAGCCCACCAACCATTTGGACAGCGGGATGGCGGACTGGCTGGAGGATTATCTGAAACGGTTCCGGGGGGCTCTTTTGATGATCACCCATGACCGGTATTTCCTGGACAGCGTGACGGAGCGGATCGTGGAGCTGGATCAGGGCAAGCTGTACAGCTATCAGGCCAATTATGAGGGGTATCTGAAGCTGAAGGCGGAGCGGCTGGACATGGCCGCGGCGTCGGAGCGGAAGCGGCAGGCGATCCTCAAGACGGAGCTGGCCTGGATGCAGCGGGGAGCCCGCGCCCGTTCCACCAAGCAGAAGGCCCATATCCAGCGGTACGAGGCCCTGAGGGACATGGAAGGACCGAAAACAGAGCAGGAGGTGGAGCTTCAGTCCGTGGCCAGCCGTCTGGGCCGGACCACGGTGGAGATCGAGGGACTGTGCAAGGCTTACGATGAAAAGGTGCTGATCCGGGATTTCTCCTATGTGTTCCTGAAACGGGACCGGGTGGGCATCATCGGCCCAAACGGTAGCGGAAAATCCACCCTGATGAAGATGATCGCCGGATGGGCGGAGCCGGACGCGGGCCGCATCGAGCTGGGGCAGACCGTGAAGCTGGGGTATTTCTCCCAGGAAAATGAAGATATGGACGAGAGCCTGACGGTGATCGATTACATCCGGAATGTGGCGGAATACGTGCAGACGGCGGACGGCAGCGTCAGCGCCTCCCAGATGCTGGAACGGTTCCTGTTTCCGGGAAGCGTCCAGCACACGGCGATCCGCCGGCTGTCCGGCGGGGAGCGGCGGCGGCTGTATCTGCTGCGGATCCTGATGGACGCCCCCAATGTGCTGATCTTAGATGAGCCGACCAACGATCTGGATATCCGTACCCTGACGATCCTGGAGGACTATCTGGACAGCTTCCCCGGCATCGTGATCGCCGTTTCCCACGACCGGTATTTCCTGGACCGGACGGTGCGGCGGATCTTCGCGTTCGAGGGCGAAGGGCAGGTCGTGCAGTATGAAGGGGGATTCACGGATTATCAGGCGGCTTGTATCCGGAAAGGGGCGGAGACGGGAGAGCCGGCGGGACAGCGGGGAGGCCGCGGAGGCGGAGCAGCCGGGAAAGATGGCGCCGCGGGGAAAGGCGGCGGCGCGGGAAGCCCGGAAGACGGGACGGAGGGCGCAGCCAGTCCGTCATCTGCGGCATCCTGGAAGAACCGCCAGCCGAAGCTGAAATTCTCCTATAAGGAGCAGCGGGAGTGGGATACGATCGAGGATGAGATCGCAGCCCTGGAGAGCCGCCTGGAGGAGCTGGAGAGCCAGATCGCGGCTGCGGCCACAGACTACGGCCGCCTGCGGACGCTGATGGCAGAAAAGGAGGAGACAGAGCAGGCGCTGGAGGAGAAGATGGACCGCTGGGTGTATTTAAACGAGCTGGCGGAACGGATCGCGGCTCAGAAATAAGCAGAAAACAGAAGAAAATTTTTATTTTATCAGGTCTACTTAATAAAATTATGCAGACCACCCTGGAAAATTTTGTTTATAAAACGGTTGACTTTAATACAGTAACTTGCTATAATCAACTCGATACGAATGGAGCAAAGGGGCTCTGCCGGTCGCGGCAGAGTCCTTTTGCCCTTTTTCAGGAAAAATCGAGAGCATAACCTGAAGGAAAAGTATGGATAAGGAGGAAACCAACATGTCCTATGTAGACGAGATTTATGAGAGAGTCGTAGCACAGAATCCGGGTGAGCCGGAGTTCCACCAGGCAGTGAAAGAGGTTCTGGATTCCTTAAAGCTGGTCATTGACGCCAACGAGGAGAAATACCGCAAGGCCGGTATCCTGGAGCGTTTCGTAGAGCCGGAGCGGATCATTTCCTTTAAGATCCCGTGGGTAGACGACAGCGGCAAGGTACAGGTGAACAAGGGCTACCGCGTACAGTTCAACAGTGCGATCGGACCGTACAAAGGCGGTATGCGCTTCCATCCGTCTGTAAACCAGAGCATTTTGAAGTTCCTGGGCTTTGAGCAGACTCTGAAGAACTCTCTGACCGGACTGCCCATGGGCGGCGGCAAGGGCGGCACCAATTTCGATCCGAAGGGCAAATCTGACCGTGAGGTGATGGCGTTCTGCCAGAGCCTGATGACCGAGCTGTACCGTCACATCGGCAAGGATACTGACGTTCCGGCCGGCGATATCGGCGTAGGCGCAAGAGAGGTTGGCTTCATGTTCGGCCAGTATAAGAGACTGACCGGCCTGTATGAGGGCGTTCTGACCGGCAAGGGCTTAACCTACGGCGGTTCTCTGGTAAGGACCCAGGCGACCGGCTACGGTCTGATCTACATCCTGGACGAGATGTTAAAGCACAACGGCAAAGAGCTGGCTGGCAAGACCGTCCTGGTTTCCGGTTCCGGCAACGTGGCGATCTACGCAGTAGAGAAGGCACAGCAGCTGGGCGCCAAGGTTGTGGCGATGAGCGACTCCAACGGTTATGTATATGATAAAGACGGCATCAAGCTGGATGTTGTGAAGGAGATCAAGGAAGTCCGCCGCGGACGGATCAAAGAGTACGCGGACGAGGTTCCGGGCGCAGTTTACACCGAGGGCAAGGGCATCTGGTCCATCCCGTGCGATATCGCCCTTCCCTGCGCAACCCAGAACGAGCTGGATCTGGAGGACGCGAAGACCCTGATCGCCAACGGCTGCTTCGCTGTGGCTGAGGGCGCGAACATGCCGTCCACCAGAGAGGCGACCGATCTGTTCGTTGAGAAGAAGATCCTGTTCATGCCTGGTAAGGCGGCGAACGCAGGCGGCGTGGCTACCTCCGGTCTGGAGCAGAGCCAGAACAGCCTGAGAATGTCCTGGACCTTCGACGAGGTAGATGAGAAGCTGAAAGGCATCATGGCTGACATTTTCGCAAAGGCAGCAGATGCGGCAAAACGCTACGGCGTGGAGGGCAACTACGTGGCCGGCGCCAATATCGCAGGCTTTGAGAAGGTCGTAGACGCGATGATGGCTCAGGGCGTGGTGTAAAAGGATCTTGCATAGATATCCTGCATAGAGGATCCTGCACAGAGGCTTTCGTATAGAGAATCCTCTGTGCAGGGATAGAGCCGGGCGGCGAAAGGCGGAGAGAACGTCTTTTGCCGCCCGGTTCCTGATTATGGAATTGAAAATTCTGCGGGTATCAGTTATAATGTGGATACATGAGCGGAAGGATCAGGTTTGCTCCTTTTGGATTTTGATGCGCCGGAGGCGGCGCTGGAGAGAAGGTGACGGAATGCACAGATTTTTGCGGAGTATCGGATTTGGACAATATGAGAAGAAACGGGAGATCGAGGCTTTGCTTTCCCAGCTGGAGAGGATCGGGAGCAGGCGGCGGATCCAGGTGGATGCGGATGAGAATCTGTGCGAGATCCGGGCTGAGGTCGCGCCGGGGATGGGCGTGGTGATCGTGGGCGAGACGGACGCTGAGGGTGTGTTCCGGCGGGAGTATTACTATCCGTACCTGACGAGCCGGGATATTTCCTCTAAGGCGGAGTGCTCCATCCAGCGGCACACGGAGAAGGAGACCTACGCGGGACTGCTGGACGAGTACCGGGTGGGGATTTCCCTGATCTTTTATCTGGAGAACGGATTTGAGTACCGGGAGCGGAAGCTGGACCGTCTGCCCCGCCGGGTGGAGTCGGTGAACCTGACGGGACTGGCGATGGAAGGCAAGATCCTCCTGCCGCTGCACAAGACGCGGAAGCAGATCGAGATGGCGCGGGTGGCCACCAAGGACCGGAACACGCTGTTAGAGGCGGCGAAGAACGGGGACGAGGACGCTATGGAGACCCTGACCATCGAGGATATCGATATGTATTCCCAAATCTCCCGCCGGGTGATGAAGGAGGACGTGTACTCGATCGTGGATTCCTGCTTCATGCCCTGCGGCATCGAGTGCGACCAGTATTCGGTGATCGGGGAGATCACCCACATCGAGGAGAAGCTTAACCAGGTTACGGATGAGCTGGTGTACGACATGACGCTGGACTGCAACGATATGGTGTTCCACATCGGCGTGGCGGCCCGGGATCTGATGGGCGAACCGAAGGTCGGCCGGAGATTTAAGGGACAGATCTGGATGCAGGGACGGGCGAAGTTTGTGGAGGAGTAAGGCGCCTGCGGAGGAGTGAGGAACTCCGGATGGAGATCAGAGATTGGATAGATCGGATAGAGATTGGATAGAAATCAGAAAACGCCCTTGACGGCAGGGGCGTTTTTCTTTATAATTAAGAGCGGTATAGAGATTTTTTTATTGGTTCTCGTAGTTAAATGGATATAACAGGCGCCTCCTAAGCGCCCGTTGTGGGTTCGATTCCCGCCGGGAACGCCAGAGCACATCGCCGGAAGCCTTGATCTTACAGGGTTTTCGGCTTTTTTATTTCATAGGAAATTGCGTCCTATGAAACAAAAACGCTCCGCGAGGATGCGCACTTCGCGCAGAGGGAAAATAGCCTTTGGAGCAGCCGCGGCCCGGTGTACTGCATGCGATTCCACAATGCGGATTACAATCC
>DVLJ01000078.1 GCA_018715565.1 Candidatus Ventrimonas merdavium | reverse complement strand
ATGTATTGTAACACTAAATTCCACTAAAAGAAACAAAAAAGCAGCAATTACCCCAATTTTGTAAGAGTAATTGCCACTTTTATTTTCGGCATTTTCAAAGTGGAAATAAACTTTTCACTTCAGCATTTTTTTCATCTGCTATTCTTCCGCCTCCCAGAGCCGCTTCAGAAGGTACTCCCGGTTGTTGAGGAACATCTCCGTCACCTGGTAGCTTTCGGTCTGCTCATATCCTACGGGATGGAGGCGGCCGCCGTCAAAGGATAGGATCTGGGCTCCAGGATAACCCAGAAGGATCGGCGAATGGCTGGCCACCAGGAACTGGGCTCCGGCCTGCACCGCCCGCCTCATCTCCAAAAGAAGGGTCAGCTGGCGCTGGGGGGAAAGGGCGGCCTCCGGCTCGTCCAGAATGTATAGCCCTGCCCCGGACATCCGGCTCTGCATCATGGCCAGGAAGCTTTCCCCATGGGAACACTCGTGGAGCCTCATGGAGGGATGTCCGGCATCGGCGTAGTCCTGTTCCTTGGTCGCCACATTATAGAAGCTTTCTGCCCGGAGAAAATAGCCCCATTTCCCGCTCCGTGCCCCCCGCACCAGGGTCATGGCGTCCCAGAGCTCCGAATGGGAATCGTAAGTGGAAAAGGAATAATTCCGGCTGCCGCCTTCCGGGTTAAAGCCGTAAGCCACAGCGATCCCTTCCAGCAGGGTAGACTTTCCGGTGCCATTCTCCCCGGCAAAAAACGTTACCGGATCCCGGAACGTGATCTCACGAAGTCCTTTCAGCGCCTGGACTTCATGCAGATAACTGCTTCTCGGAATCCGGTTCCAGTTGATCAATACCTGTTTGATAAAAAGTGGATCCATACGCCGTTCCTTTCTGCTCTGCCCGCCTGTCTCCGCCTGCACCGCCTGATGCACCGTCTAACACTCAGCAATTCAGAGGATCCTCTCGCTTCTATTCACGCTTTCATGCACGCCCTATCCCTGCCCCAGCCGGTATTTGAAATCCTTGTATCCAAAGCCGGCCAGCTTTTCCAGGGACCCATCTTCCCGCAGGACCCAGATATCCGGCAGCGGCATGCCGTTGAACGTATTGTTCTTACAGGTGGTGTAAATGGCCATGTCGCCGAACAGCAGCCGGTCGCCCTCAGCCAGGGGCCGGTCAAAGCTGTAATCCCCCACCACGTCTCCAGCCAGGCAGGTCGGACCGCCTAACCGGACTGTGAAGGGGCGCTCTCCCGGGTCTCCCGCTCCATAAAGCGGCGGACGGTACGGCATCTCCAGCACATCCGGCATATGACAGGCGGCGGACGCGTCTAAGATCGCCAGGGAAGTCTCCCCATTCTGGAAAGCGTCCAGCACTGTGGTCAAAAAATAGCCTGCGTTTAAGGCCACCGCCTCTCCCGGCTCCAGATACACCTCCACATCCCATGCCTCCTGCGCCCGGCGGATGCAGCGCTCCAGCCGTTCCAGGTCATAATCCGGGCGAGTGATGTGGTGCCCCCCTCCAAAGTTCAGCCATTTCATCCCAGGGAGCACATCTCCGAACCGGTCTGCCACTGCCCCCAAGGTCACCTCCAGAGCGTCGGAATCCTGCTCGCATAAGGTGTGGAAATGCAGTCCATCCAGAAGCCCGGTAAGCTCCGGCGTCATCGCCGCGTCCCACTGGGCCCTGGTAGTCCCAAGCCTGCTGCCAGGGGCGCAGGGATCGTAGATCGCGTGGCCTTCCTGGGTGGAACGCTCCGGATTGATCCGCAGGCCCACGCTCTTTCCCGCCGCCTTGGCCGCAGGACCGAACTGGGCCAGCTGACGGGGAGAGTTGAACACAATGTGGTCCGCATATTTCAGAAGCTCTCCAAAATCCTGCTGCCGGTAAGCGCCGCAGAACACATGCACCTCCCGGTCCGGCATCTCCTCCCGGCCTAGGCGCGCCTCGTAAAGGCCACTGGCCTCCGTACCGGCCAGATACGGAGCCAGCGTTCCATACAGATCAAAGTTGGAAAATGCTTTCTGCGCCAGGAGCACCTTGCAGCCTGTCCGCTCCTGGAGAGCCTTTAAAACCTGCCCATTGGCCCGCAGCTTTCCCTCGTCCAGGATGTAGCTGGGCGTGGGCAGCTCCTGGAACCATTCCTGCCAGTCCCGTCCCTTCAGCGGCTGAAAGGGCGGGCGGTTCTCTCCGCCCCCCATCACTCTACCAGCACCGGATCATGGGATTCGCTGCGCGGCAGGCCGTACTTGTCCAATGCCTCCAGGAACGGATCCGGATCAAACTCCTCTACCGTGTGAACGCCCTTGTCCGTCCATTTTCCCGTCAGCAGCATCAGGGCGCCGCACATCGCCGGAACGCCGGTGGTGTAGCTGACTGCCTGGGAGCCCACCTCCCGGTAGCACTCCTGATGGTCGCAGATGTTATAGATATAGTAGGTCTTGTCTTTTCCGTCCTTCTTTCCGGTGAAAATACAGCCGATATTGGTCTTGCCCACCGTTCTGGGGCCTAAGCTCGCCGGGTCCGGGAGCAGGGCCTTTAAGAACTGGATCGGCACGATCTCATGGCCTTCAAACTGGATCGGAGAGGTGGACAGCATGCCTACGTTTTCCAGGCACCGCATGTGGTCCAGATAGCTCTGTCCAAAGGTCATGAAGAACCGGATCCGGCGCACCCCTGGGATATTCTCCGCCAGGGACTCGATCTCCTCATGGTGCAGCAGGTACATATCCTTCTGTCCTACCTGGTCAAAATTGTACTCCCGCTTGATGGACATGGCCGGGATCTCGATCCAGTGACCGTCCTCCCAGTAGCTTCCCGGCGCGGAAACCTCCCGCAGGTTCACCTCCGGGTTAAAGTTGGTGGCGAAGGGGTAGCCGTGATCGCCGCCGTTGCAGTCTAAGATATCGATGGTGTCGATGGTGTCAAACTCGTGCTTGGCCGCATAGGCGCAGTACGCCTGGGTCACCCCCGGGTCAAATCCGCAGCCTAAGAGGGCCGTCAGCCCCGCTTCCTCAAAGCGCTTCCGGTACGCCCACTGCCAGGAATAGTCAAAGTAGGCGGAAAAACCGGCTTCCTTGCACCGTTTGTCATAGATGGCCCTCCACTCCGGGTCGTCCGTGTTCTCCGGCTCATAGTTGGCGGTGTCCATGTAGTTCACGCCGCACTGTAAGCAGGCTTCCATGATAGTCAGATCCTGATAAGGAAGGGCAATGTTCATCACCAGGTCCGGCTTGTAATCGTTGATCAGCGCCACAACCTGCTCCACATCGTCCGCATCCACCTGGGCCGTGGTGATCTTCGTGGAGGTCTTGCCCGCCAGCTCGGCGGCCAGCTTGTCACATTTGGATTTGGTGCGGCTGGCAATGCACAGCTCCGTAAATACCTCGCTGACCTGACAGCACTTGTGCACCGCGACGGAGGCTACGCCGCCGCATCCGATCACTAATACTCTGCTCATGTTCGTTCTCCTTTATCTCTTGGGATGTTCTGCCGCAGGGGCTGCGGCTCACGTTCGTTCTTTTATCGTTTCGCGGAAAGGGCTAACAAAAGCTCCCGCAGTACCTTGCAGGCCGTGGCTGTGGATACGCCGGAGGCGTCCAGCATAGGCGCCAGCTCGTTCACATCTGCCCCCACCACATTGCAGGCCGCCACCTGTTCCATGGCCCGCAGAAGTTCCGGGAAGGTCACGCCGCCGGCTTCCGGGGTCCCGGTCCCGGGAAATACGGACGGATCCAGGCAGTCCAGATCGATGGTGAAATACACCGGGGTCCCCCGCCTGGCCAGCTCTGCCGCGGTCTCCTCCAGGCCGTCGAACCGGAAGGGATGAAGGTTGGTGTGTTCCTTAGCAAACTGGAACTCCTCCCTGCATCCGCTGCGGATGCAGAACTGATGGATCTTCCCATCCCCGATCAGTTCGTGACAGCGGCGGATCACGCAGGCGTGGCTTAACTCCGCTCCCAGATAATCCTGGCGCAGATCCGCATGGGCGTCAAAATGGATGATCTCCACATCCGGGAACCGCTTCTGCACGGCCCGAAACGCCCCCAGGGTCACCAGATGCTCGCCGCCGATCAGCAGGGGCAGCTTTCCGTCAGACAGGATCTGCTCCGCCCGCTCCTCGATATCCGCCAGGGCCTGCTCTGAGGAACCAAAGCAAAGCTCCAGGTCCCCGCTGTCAAATACGGCGCAGTCTTCCAGATCCCGGTCCTGATACGGGCTGTAGGTCTCCAGGCCGAAGCTCTCATGGCGCATGGCCGCAGAGCCGAACCGGGCTCCGGGCCGGAAGCTGGTGGTAGAGTCAAAGGGCGCTCCGAAAAGGACGATCCCAGCTTCCTCATAGGGCGCGTCACAGCCGATGAAGGTCTCCACATTGGGCGCTAGCATCACTCCACCTCCCTTAGCATCTCTTCCAGGAATGCCGGCAGGCAGAAGGCCCCCAGATGCAGCCTGGTAGTATAATACCGGGTCCGCAGGTTCAGGGCCAGCCATGCCTGGGTATCCAGATCATCCACAGGATGATACTTTTTGCTGGCAAACCCGAACAGCCAGTAGCCCGCCGCATAGGTTGGGATGTGGGCCTGGTATACCCGGCTGATGGGGAAGGTGCTGGCGATCCGCTTATGGCTCCGCTGCATGGCCCGGGCGTCTTCCTTGTAGAACGGGCTTCCCTGCTGGTTCACCATGATGCCGTCGGCGCGCAGGGCGTTGTAGCAGTTGCCGTAGAATTCCAGGGTGAACAACCCCTCCGAGGGGCCGAAGGGATCCGTAGAATCCACGATGATCAGGTCGTATTTATTCTCACTGCGGCGGATATATTTTAACGCATTTCCCAGGGTGATATGCACCCTCCGGTCATCCAGACGGCAGGCGTTGCTGGGCAGATAGGCCCGGCAGGCTTCCACCACCATGGGATCCATCTCTACCAGGTCGATCCGCTCGATGGTCTCGTAGCGGGTCAGCTCCCGCACTACGCCCCCGTCGCCCGCGCCGATCACCAGCACGTCCTTGATGCCGGGATGCACGGCCATGGGCACGTGGGTGATCATCTCATCGTAAATAAACTCGTCCCGTTCCGTCAGCATGACATTGCCGTCCAATGCCAGGACCCGGCCGAATTCCGGGGTCTCAAAAATGTCGATCCGCTGATAATCGCTCTGTACGGAGTACAGATGCTTGTTCACCCGGATGCTGTGCTTTACATCCGGCGTATGCAGCTCACTGAACCAAAATTCCATGGCTCCGCCTCCTTATTTTAACACGTTCAGGCGCAGGATCTCCGGGTCCTCCGGACCGGTCATGCTGCAGCCCTTGCTCTTCGCATAGGTAATATAATCCAGTACCTCTCGGGTGATCCGCTCTCCTGGGGCCAGGATCGGGATGCCGGGGGGATAACACATCACAAACTCACTGCAGATATAGCCCTCCGACTCCTCCAGAGGCAGGCTGACTTTATCCGCGTAGAATGCCTCCTGGGGACTGGTGACTACATCCGGCTCGATATATTCCTGGGTCAGCAGTCCGGTGCTGTCCTTCTGGCACCGGCGGCGGATCTCCGCCAGGGCGCTGACCAGCCGCTCCACCTCCTGGATGCGGTCGCCGATGGAAAGATACGCCAGGATGTTGCCGATATCTCCGAACTCGATCTGGATATCGTAGCGGTCCCGCAGGATGTCATAGACCTCGATGCCGGCCAGGCCGATATCCAGGGTATGGATGCTCAGCTTGGTGGTATCAAAGTCAAAGACCGCGTTGCCGTCCCGCAGCTCCTTGCCAAAGGCGTAATAGCCGCCGATGGCATTGACCTCCTCTCTGGCATACTCGGCCATGTCCTCCACCCGGCTGAACACCTGCCGCCCTCGCAGGGCCAGGTTCCGGCGGCTGATATCCAGGCTGGACATCAGAAGATAGCTTCCCGAGGTCGTCTGGGTCAGGTTGATGATCTGCCGCACATATCCGGCGTGGACATCCGGTCCGATCAGGAGCAGGCTGGACTGGGTCAGGCTGCCGCCGCTCTTGTGCATGGACACCGCGGCCATATCCGCCCCTGCTTCCATGGCGGAAACGGGAAGGCTCCCGCTGAAATAAAAGTGGGTGCCGTGGGCCTCGTCTACCAGGCACATCATCCCCGCCTTGTGGGCCATCTTCACGATCGCCCGCAGGTCGGAGCAGATCCCGTAATAGGTGGGATTGTTGACCAGGACCGCCACGGCGTTGGGATGCTCGTTGATCGCCTTCTGCACCTGCTCCCGGCGCATGCCCAGGGAGATCCCCAGCTTCTGGTCCACCTCCGGGTTCACATACACCGGCACCGCGCCGCAGAGCACCAGGGCGTTGATCACGCTGCGGTGCACGTTCCGGGGAAGGATGATCTCGTCTCCCCGCTTGCAGGCGCTTAAGACCATGCTCTGGACGGAGCTGGTGGTCCCGCCTACCATCAGGAAGGCATGGGCTGCCCCGAAGGCGTCCGCCGCCAGCTCCTCGGCCTCCCGGATCACGGAGACCGGGTGGCACAGATTATCCAGCGGCTTCATGCTGTTGACGTCCACGCCAACGCACTGCTGCCCCAAAAATGCCGTCAGCTCCGGATTCCCCCTTCCATGCTTATGCCCCGGCACATCAAAGGGCACGACCCGCATCTGGCGGAAACGTTCCAGCGCCTCATAGATCGGGGCGCGCTCCTGGTTTAATGCCATCTTCTTGTTCATCACCGACTCCTCTTAGCTGTATCAGATTTCTTATAAAACAAAAACACAGGCGCGCGGGGTGCGCAGACCTGTGTGTGATAAGTCTTTTTTCGATGTGAGGCGTCTGTAAGCATCTTCGCCGGTCCCATAGGGACAGAGACGTTTCTCCAAAGTCAGAGTCTATATAGCAATCCACTTTTACCACTCTTTATTGACCGTTTCACAAGTCTGCGCTTCCAGTGCGCATTTCGGTTATGAAGTAACCAACTTATAAAATTTGAGCTCTTAACTCCATCAATAAGGCAGCGCATCGGCTGCCGATCGGCAGTGGACCCGGCTGTCCGTATGGCCATTCCCCGCAAGCGGGTGGTCCTGAAGGTTTGCTTGAAAGAACTCTGACAGAATCTTTGCCTTTCAATTAGTAATTAATATAGCATAACATTTCTGACTGTGTCAACCGTTTTATCGCACCTCCGCCGGCTGTTTCCGCGACTATTTCCACGCATAGTTTCCGCACGCGGCGGCCCCGTCCGCAGCACGGCCGCCGCATTCATCTTGGCAGGCGGTTTTCCCGGTCCAGCCGCGCCTTCCGCTCCCTGTGATCCGGCATAAAACGGCTTAAGCATCCGTAAAATGCCTTGCTGTGATCCGGATGGAGGAAATGCACCAGTTCATGGAGCACGACGTAATCCACGCAGTCCATGGGCGCTTTGATCAGATAGAGATTGAAGGTAACGGTCCGCCGGCCTACGCTGCAGCTCCCCCACAGGGTCTTCATCTTTCGCACCCGGATCTGGGGCAGCGGAACTCCGTAAGACGCCAAGATCCGTTGCCAGCAGGCCGTCCGCTCCTCGAAGATCCGAAGAGCTTCCCGGCGCAGCCATGTTTCATACAGTCTCTCCACCGCTTCCGGGCTCTCCGGCGAAGGCGTGTCGATCATGATCCGGCCCCCGCCTTCTTCTGCAGCGGCCGGACGGCTGGCTTTGCGGACAGTGAGGATCCGACCCGTTCCCAAAAACTGCACAGTGCTACCATCCTTCCATTCCTGTTCGGGCTGCTGCAGCTCCGGTACTGGAAATGCAGCCAGCTTTTCCTCGATCCAGCCCCGCTTTTCCTCCAGAAAGGCTTCCGCCCAGGAAAAGGAGACCCGGTACGGAAGGGACAGGGTCACCCGGCGGTCGGGATAGACCTTGAGCCGGCAGAGCTTCATCTTCTTCCGCCGGACCTCCACTAGGATCTGCTCCCCGGAAACAGGCAGGGTGACAGCCAGGGTCTTCCCTGGATCTCTTGTTTTTGTTCCGCTCATACTTCTTCGTTTCTCCTGCTTCTCCTATCTTTTTCTCTCCTGTCTTTTTCCTACCTTTTTCTCCTGTTTCCTGTCTTTCCCGCTTTTCCTTCCTTGCCTGCTTTTCTCGTTCTCTATGGCAGCACCCAGTACAGCGCTCCGAGGCAGATGAGAAAGGCGATATTTCCCAGAGTGAAAATCCCAAAGTACCGGCCCTTCTGCTGTGGGGCGCATCGGACAATGTACTTGTAGGAGATCAGGCTGGCCATGGAGGCGATCAGCGTGCCCAGGCCGCCTAGATTGGTGCCGATGATCAGCTCCCGGTACTGCTTAGTAAAACCGGACAGCAAAAGAGCCGCCGGCACATTGCTGATCACCTGGCTGGCGCCGATGGAGACCAGCACCTCCCTGCCGGTAAGCATCCCGCCCAGCATCGCTCCGAAAGCCGGGAGCCTTCCTACGTTGCCGATGAACACAAAGAACCCGCAGAAGGTCAGGAGCAGGGAGTAATCCACCTGCCGGAATATCCCCTTGTCCGCCAGCGCCAGGCAGACGGTCACGATGACCAGAAGCGCCTGCCAGGGCAGGACCCTGGCCACCGCCAGAACGCTCAGCAGGAACAGGGCGGTATATAGGAGCACCCGTTTCTTATCTAAGGGGCCGTTCTCCTGGGTCATGGTAAAGCTGCGGATCCTCGTCGGCCTGATCTTCAGCAGGCAGAGGGCCAGCAGGACCAAAGACAATACCGAGTATGGGAGCATCAGCAGCACAAAGGCACCCGCTCCCATCCCCGCCTGAGAGTATAGATACAGGTTCTGGGGATTCCCGATGGGGGTGAGCATGCTCCCTAAGTTGGCGGCAATGGTCTGGAGCACCACCACAGGCAGCAGCAGCTCCTCCAAAGCCGCGATCTGCAGCACCGTGATGGCAAAGGGGACAAAGGTGATCAGGGCCACGTCGTTGGTCACCAGCATGCTGGAGAAAAAGCACAGCCCCACCAGGATCGCAGCCAGCTGCCGCCCGCTTTTCGCCATCCCCAGCAGCGTACAGCCGATGCGGCTGAATACCCCCAGCTTCTGAAAGCCTGCCATCAGAGACATCAGGCAGAACAAAAGGGCCAGGGTCCGGTAGTCGATGTACTCCAGGTATTCCCGGTCCGGCTTTACCACGATCATGGAGATCAGGGCCAGAAATAAGGCCGCGCACAATACCGCTTCATTTTTCACAAATTGGACGATCTTTTGTGTGTTCATAGGATCCACTCTTTTCCATACAGATTTGAAACTGTATGGTACTATAGCACGTTCCTCCGAATTATGCAATCACAGCCGTTTTTCCAAACCAGAACGCATCGTGTCCGACATCCCCATCACAGCCATCGCTTCCTTGGGCGAAATCGAAAAATGCTCCATGAGATTCTTCAGGGAAACGGCAAATTCCGAGAGCATTTCCTCTCTCCCTTCTTTTCTCCCTTCCGCTCTTCCTTCGTTCCTTCCATCCTCGATCATATCGTCGATTGCTTTGCACATATCTACCTGTCCCTCCTCCATATAATAAGACTTTCGCTGCAGGATCCCATACGTATTGGTGTAAGCGGCTGCCAGAT
Source organism: Candidatus Ventrimonas merdavium (assembly GCA_018715565.1). Taxonomy (GTDB): domain Bacteria; phylum Bacillota; class Clostridia; order Lachnospirales; family Lachnospiraceae; genus Brotaphodocola; species Brotaphodocola merdavium. Next base: position 23,319 of record DVLJ01000078.1, on the reverse strand, counting down.
CATAGGCATCTGACTCCATCCTCGTGTATGCCGGATCGCTCCGCACCAGATCCAAAAGACGGGCTTTGTCATTGGAGCAGCGGATGAAATCGAACACCTGCTTTACATCCGTTTGAAATACACTAGTATCCCGGAGGCTCTGCACTTCCAAAACGGTTGTCTGAAAATTCTGGACAGAATCCCGGATTTCTTCCGGAAGGCCGCTAAAATCCAGGATCCCGTGCAGATCCCCGGAAGCGTCCCACGGATCTTTCCCATAATACAGCACCAGGGTCACCACCGGACGCAGGCGGCTGTTCTTGCGAAATCCGTACAGATACTCTCCGCCTGTCAGCTTTTGTGAGGCGTCTCTGGTATCCCGCACCATCCTCTCGATCTGTTTTGCCTGTTTCTCATACTCGCCAACCTCATACCTCATGATCTGCAGCGGAAGGCGGTAATTGACGGTGTCCTGATTTTCCAGGCCTATGAGGACAAAATTCGTTCCGAATGCCGTTTTACGGATCAGATCCCGGCGCAGGCCCTTGTGATCCTCTGAATCCAGTTCCTGCAGATCCTCCGGTCTTACCAGTTGCCTGCCGCCGCAGAACCCTCCGTTGATCACGTCTGCAAAACGACGGTTCTGGGAGAAAAACACCTTTGCGTATCCGTCTTTCTTCATATCACTCCTCCTGTTTTCGCAGGAGAAACCGGATCTTTTGTCTCCTGCTTTTATTGTTTGCTTGGAAATCATAAAAGCATAGACATTCTCCGATAAGCTTCTGAAATAGAAATGATGGTTTGCACCGGAATCCTTAGAACTGATGTATGCTTTTGGATATTTTAGCATAGAAATCCGTTCCGGGCAAGAGGGACAGGAGCCTAGATCACCGAAAACTGTTTCCACTTCCCGGACCGCAGCCGGATCCAGAAGATCGCGCCCAGATCCAGTGCGTCCCTGATCACGGCTTCACTTTGTCCTTCGTTCAAGGTCCAGTCGTGCATCGTTCCTGCTTTTCCGAAGCTCATACATCCGACACACAGTTTGGATACCTCGCTATCTGTATTTTCAAGCTTTGCGTATTCCATAAGATTCCCTCCGTTCGTTTTTCTGATCCTTCTGTTATGGATCTGCAAAAAATATAGGCACCCCTTATTGGGATACCTATATTTTAGTTCTCTCAGTTTTGAATGTCCAATACCCTTATGACATTTTATAAAATGCTCAAAACGCATGCTGCTGTTCATGGATTCCCGGCAGCTGCCGCCTACCGCAGAAGGGGCAGCGTTCCCGTCAGCTTGCTGACCTTCTTTTTGGAGCCGCAGATGGCGATCCCCAGATACGCAAGATCGGTTTCCTCCGCCCCGCTCATCTTCTGGATAAATTCCGGATAGGTCCTGCAGCCCTGAGCCAGATCCGAGAAGTCGATGGCCGTCAGATCGGAAAACTCCGGCTGGTAAAGGGTTTCCCGGAGGTTTCTGATACAGTCTCCATCCCCTTTTAGGATCGGTACCGGGAATTCTATGATCCCGGGATGGATGTTTCCCGTCTTGTCAGTCACGTCGGCCCCTACTGCTTCCGGCCGCATTTTCCCCAGGGTGATCCCCAGGATCGCCGCCGTGTTGGCGATCAGCCCTACCGGCAGACGCTCGTCCAGTATCATCACACATTTTTCCTTTTGTAAGTCCATTTTCGTTTCCTCTTTCCTGATGATTTCCTTTTTCCTTGGATTCTTTTCATTATAGCTTCCTGGACTTAAAAAGGCTTGTAAAATAGGGTCATCCGAAAGCTTTCCATTCTTTTCCCAAAACACGGCTATGCCGTCTGTTCAAACTGACTGTTGTAGAGCTCAGCGTATACTCCGCCCTTTTTCAACAGACTCTCATGGTTTCCGCTTTCCACGATGTCCCCGCTTTGCATCACCAGAATCCAGTCCGCATTTTTAATCGTAGACAGCCGATGAGCGATGACAAAGCTGGTGCGTCCCTGAGTCAGAAGATCCATGGCCCGCTGCACCTGCAGCTCGGTCCGGGTATCTACGGAGCTGGTGGCCTCGTCTAAGATCAGCAGAGGCGCGTCCTCGATCATGGCCCGGGCAATGGTAAAGAGCTGCTTCTGCCCTGCGGAAATGCTGGCGTTGTCATTCAGCATCGTATCATACCGGTCCGGCAGCTGGTCGATCAGATCGGTCAGTCCCACCGCCCGGCAGACCTGATCCAGCCGTTCCTCGGAGACGCCCTCCTTGTTGTAGACCAGATTTTCCCGGACCGTGCCCTCAAACATCCAGGTATCCTGCAGGACCATGCCGAACAGTTCCCGGAGATTTTCCCGTTTCAGGCTGGTAATCGGCACGCCGTCAATGGAGATGCTGCCTCCACTGACTTCATAAAAGCGCATGAGCAGATTGACTACCGTGGTTTTTCCGGCCCCGGTAGGTCCGACGATGGCGATCTTCTGTCCCGCCTTCGCCTCGAAGGAAACGTCCTTCATCAGCAGGTTATCCGGTGTATAACCGAAGGCCACATGGCGGAAGGAGACGTCGCCTTTGACCTCCGGCAGACAGGCGTTCTTTCTCCGCTCGTTTTCCATCTCTTCCTCGTTCAGGAACGCAAATACCCGGTCACTGGCCGCAGCCATGCTCTGTACACTCTGCAGCGCCTGGGAGATATTCTGGAGGGGATAGGTGAAATTCCGAATATAAAGCATAAACGCAACGATCACGCCAAAGGTAATCTCCCCCCGGGCCGCCAGCACCGCGCCCACCACACAGACCACCACATAGGCAAAATTGCCGATAAAATTCATCAGCGGCTGCATCAGCCCGGACAGGAACTGGCTTTTCCAGGCGCAGTCGTACAGCCGCTCGTTCCGCCGGTAGAATTCCTCCCTGGCATTCCGCTCTCCGTTATAGACCTTGATCACCGGAATTCCCGCGTAGCTTTCTTCCACATGGCCGTTCAGGCCGCCCAGCTCCTCCTGCTGCGCCGTAAAATAGTGCTGGGATTTGGAAATGATCAGCAGCACCAGGGCAAACCCAACCAGAGCCGCCAGGATCCCGCACAGAGCCATAAGCCCGTTGGTCAGCAGCATCATCAGCGCCGCGCCTGCCAGCAGGGACACGGAAAAGATCAGAGTAGAAAAGCACTGGTTCATCGTCTGTCCCACCGTGTCCACATCATTGGTCACCCTGCTTAAGGTGTCGCCGGTGGTATGGGAATCAAAGTATTTTAACGGCATCCGGTTGATCTTCCGGGAAATGTCCCGGCGCATGTTCTGGGTGATGCGCTGGGTGACCGTCGCCATCAGAAAGCCCTGGATGTAGTTAATGAGGAAGCCCGCCCCGTAAAGGACCGCCAGCAGCGACGCAATGCGGACGATGGCGGGAATCTCCATACTCCCGCTCAGCCCTTCCCGGATCAGGTCCGTCACTTCTCCCAGCTTTTGAGGACCGATCAGAGTCAGCACGGCGCCTGCAACCGACAGCACCACGGAAATAGCCAACGCTGCTTTATAGGTCCCAATATAGGAAAAGAAATCTCCAAATGCTTGTTTCAGGTCCGCCTTAGCCATGTTCCAATTCCTCCTTTGACATCTGAGACTCCGCGATCTCACGGTATTCCGAACAGGACGCCAGCAGTTCCTGATGTCTGCCCCGTCCTACGATTCTCCCATGATCCAGCACCAGGATCTGATCTGCATCCTGTATGGTGCTGATCCGCTGGGCCACGATCAGCTTTGTAGTATCCGCCGTCCGGCTGCGCAGCCCATTCCGAAGGGTCCGATCCGTCTTATAATCCAGAGCGGAAAAGGAATCGTCGAAGATCAGGATCTCCGGCCTGCGGGCGATCGCCCGGGCAATGGAAAGGCGCTGCTTCTGACCGCCGGACACATTGGTACCGCTCTGGGCGATAAGAGCGTTATACGTGCCGTCCATTTTTTCTACAAACTCTGCGGCCTGGGCGATGGATACTGCCTCCCGCACCTCTGCTTCCGAAGGCTTTCCATTTCGCCGCTCCCCAAAGGCCACGTTGCTCATGACCGTTCCGGAAAAAAGCACGGCCTTCTGGGACACATAGCCGATCCGGTCATGCAACTCCTCCAGGGGATAGTCCCGGACGTCCATGCCGTCTACCAGCACCTGCCCCTCCGTCGCATCGTACAGCCGGGGGATCAGATTGATCAGGGTGGTCTTCCCGCAGCCGGTGGCTCCGATCAGGGCAACCGTCTCCCCCTGCTTCGCCGTAAAGCTGATGTGATGCAGGGCGTCCGCCGCCGCTCCCGGATAGGAAAACGATACGTTCCGGAATTCGATCGTACCAGACTCTCCGGCGGCCGGGCGCCGCTCCCCGTCCCGGATACTCAGCTTCGTATCTAACACCTGGCAGATCCGGCCGGCAGATACCTGGGCACGGGGCAGCAGGATAAAGATCATATTCAGCAGCATAAACGCCTGGATCACCTGGATCGCGTAATTGGAAAATACCACCATATCTGAGAATAACGCCAGCTTTTCTCCCTGCGCGGCGGCGTCGATCAGATAGGTCCCGATCCAATACACTGCCAGGGTCAGGCCGGAGCTTAACAGCGTCATGGTGGGCGACATCAGAGCCATGACCCGGTTGGCGGTCATATTGGTCTTTGTCACCTCGTCATTGGCAGCGGCAAATTTTTCCTCCTGGTAGCGCTCCGCGTTGTAGGCCCGCACCACCCGGATACCGGTCAGCTGCTCTCTCGTGACCCGGTTCAGATTATCCGTCAGCCCCTGAATCCGCTTAAAGCGGGGCAGGGCAAAGATCAGGGTGACCGCCAGCACCAGGATCAGGATGAACACCGACACGGCGGTGGCTGCTGTCCACTGCCAGTTCTTGCCTGCGATCTTACAGACCGCCCACACTGCCATGATCGGAGCTTTGACGATGGCCTGCAGCCCCATGGCGATCAGGTTCTGGACCTGAGTGATATCATTGGTGGTCCGGTTGATCAGGCTGGCTGTGGAGAATCGGACGATTTCTTCCAAAGAAAAATCCAGAGTCTTATCATACACCTTCCCCCGCAAGGTTTTGGAAAGACCGGCCGCGGTCTTGGCGGCGAAAAATCCGACGACAACCGAGAACAGGCCGCTGCCCAGGGCGCAGAGCAGCATGTACCCGCCCTGGGTGAGGATCTCGCTCAGGGAGCTGCCCTCTGTCTGCACCAGAGTGGTAACCGCCGACATGTAGTCCGGCAGCTTTAAGTCCAGCCAGACCTGCCCTACGATAAAGACAATGCAGACCGCGATGTAGAGCCATTGTTGTTTGCTGAGATACTTGATCAGTTTCCTCATTGTTTCTCCTTTATTATTTTAATACCACGCTATCAATATAAGGATTAGAATACCCGCCTGATGGCGGGGCGCCTGGTTGGGAACCGTTTTTAACTAGTTCACAAACCTTCCTCAGTCTCCGTTCCTTCGGAAGGATCATTTGGAAAGGTCACGTCAAACTGCGCATAATAGCCTTTGTCCGTAAAGGCGTAGGGCGTTTCTTCGTCCTTGAATATTTCTTCCGGAAGGATCACGTTCGTCTGGATCACGATCAGCAGGGCGATGATGCCAAATACCCACTCCTTCCACCTGGGCCTTTGCTTGACAAAGGAGTAGAGAAAGCCGATCGTCACGGGAAGGAATCCCAGCAGCGCGGTGACCATCCCCGGATCATAATACACGGAGACCCCGGTCCCTTCAAACAGGCCCTGGGTACGGAGCATCAGGATCCCGCAGTGGACGACGATCTCAAACAGGCTGATAAACATCACCGCAATCGAGGAGACCGTATTGCCGCCCCAGGCCAGAGCCACGATGCTGCCCAGCACGATCCCGATCAGGTTCGTCAGCATATCCGTCAGCTGGTTCATGGGATAGCAATAGGAGCCCTGATTATACAGATAGAAGAATCCGCCGGGGATCCGCCATTCCTCCCACACATGCAGCACCAGAATGATCACCGCCAGAGACGTCAGCTTCCGCTGCAGGCTCCACGTTTTCCGGTTCCTGTACAGGAACACCCCGTTGAGAATTCCAATCCCCAGGATCAGGTAGAGCCAGACCGATAGAAACAGTTCTAAAAAAGTATTCAATTTTATCCCTCCTGCTTTCTAACAATGATTTAAAAGGAGTCCCGTATTTTTTGCAGCAGGCCCGTTAAAACGAGATATTCCGCTTCCGTCAGCGCGGAGGTTAGGGCTTGCTCTGCCTGCAGCATGTTCGCCTCCGCTTTCTTACAGCATTCCATCCCCAGCGGCGTGATGCGGATCAGCTTGATCCGCTTATCCTCCGGACTGCCTAGGCCTTCTACAAAGCCCTTCTGCTCCAGCCGCTTGACAATGCCGGCGGCTGTAGGCTGGGCTACGTGGAGCTGCCGCTCCAGCTGCTTTAACTCCAGCTGCTTTCCCTCCGCCTGGTTCAGGATCATCAGAACGTTGACCTGGGACATGGTCAGATCGTCCTGCCGGAGCATATTGTTCGCGTTTTTTTCCAACTCGCTGTGGATCTGCTTGATCAAAACGGCGCATGCCTGTTCCTGCTTCATATGAATTTCCTCCTTTACAAAGAAAATAATAGCACGCTATCATCGTGTTGTCAATAGTTTGCTATTATTTATGCAGACACTGTTTTGAGACGAAAAAACTGCCGCGCCTCAGATGATCGCTCATCCACCGCGCGGCAGCTCGTACCGTTTTCTATCCTTTTTACTGTGAAACATTACGCTCCGACATCCATTCCCCGTCCGCCTCTTGCTTTCGGACCGTATCGGCGATCAGGTCCCGCATCTCGCTTTTATCCCTTCCGATCGCCAGCGCTAGCTCTGAGTACAGATACTCTTCCGCCAGTTTAAAATAATGGTCGTCCATGGCGGTGCTCTTTTTCCCCTGGGCGCTCCGCTTCTGCTTCCGCAGATACATGGTCTTGATGATGCTGACCCACTGCTCCGGGTCGCTGCTCCTGAGGGCTTCCTTATACCGCTCCTCCCGCTGCTTTTCATTCTCGATGCGGACCGGAGCAATCTGGGGAATGCGATGGATGGCAGCCCATGCCTGATCACGGTCCAGGACCTTTCGCAGGGTCGCTGGCTGCTGATCGGTGGGCACGTAGATCTTCGCCTTTTCGTCTGCACAGGGGATCAGCAGATAGTACAGCCTCTCCTTCCCCCGGCTGAATCCGGCCATGGAGAGGATATCTCCCACCCTGCAGATCCCTGTATTGGACTTTACCACATATTCCCCGATCTGATACATGCCCTCACCTCTCCCTTTGCGCTCTGAGACGCCGTTTCCCTGTTCCATTCCGCTATATCTGCATACTTCCATTATTTATTATACCAATTTCAAAATCATTTCGTAAGCGGATCTTGGCGGGGAACACACGTTTTGTCAGTTTCTGCAAGAGCGCACCGGGCTGTTTTTGTGCAGCATTGCCATGCCCATTGCCAGGCCGGAAGGGCTGTTTCCGGGAGGCTTTGGCCGCTGAGAGGCCATCTGGCTGCGGAAACCCCGACCTTTCCCGCAGCACTTTCTTACCGCAGCACCTTCCGCAGCTGCTCCTCAGACGCAGCCGAAAAACGGGCGCGGACATGGTCCCAGATCCGCTCCCAGGACTCCTGCGGGTCCTCCCGATAGGCGGACGTCACATGGTCATAGCCCCACAGCTGTTCCGGCTGGGCGTAAACGGCCACGGCCATGCCATACGTCTGCCCCTTTTTGCTGACCCTGCGCCGGAAATCCCGGATCGTCAGGTAGGACTGCATCTGGAGCTGGGTCAGGATCCCGCTGAAATTCTTTTCCCCGCCTTTTCCAAAACCAGCCTTAAGCTTCAGCTCGTGGGACGGGATCTCCGGCTCCCGGTCGAAGCAGTCCATGATCTTCTTACAGCGGATATTCGCCAGCTCATCGTCCCATCTGGCGTCAAAATCATACCCGTCCCGCCGGTAATTGGCAAAACAAGGGAACCACTCTCTAGAGATAAATCCGGCCTTGCCCCCGAAAAATTTGCCGTAGGCCACCTCCCCGCTCCGGGCGATCAGCTCCCGCCAGGCCCAGGGGTCCTGCTCCGGATCCCCGGTCCACCAGAACTGGTTGGAGGTGTGCTCCTCCGCGGAAAAGCCGTCTGCCTCGTTCTTGAATAAGGGGAGGAACCCGATTTCCTGGACCCACCGGATCAGCTCCTGATGGCTCCGGATCCGGTAGGGATCGTCCCAGGCCATCCCATACATGATCCACTGTCCGTTTTCTGCTGCCATGATATTGCGCGCCTCCTTCTGCCCGCAGATCGCCTCTGCGGTATGTATCCTGCGACATGTTTCCTGCGACATGTATCCTGCAGTATGTCCTATCATAGTACCGTATTTTTCGCTGGTATTCAATAGATTTCCTGGCCAGAAACGATCGGACGCATATCTAAATCTAAGGAAAACGCTGGATATCCCCGCTTTTATCCATGGGATGTCTGCGCGGGAGCTGGGGCTGTTTTTGCGGTTTTAAAAAAGCTTTGTCTTAAAAGAACATACTGACCCCTCGCCCTCTTACTTCCGGCGACTCGATCCTCTCCATGATCTCGGGAACATGATCCATCAAAAAATCGCTTTGTCCGGAAGTGAAGCCTTGTATGCGCATTTCTGCAAGAAGGAAGTCACAGATCATTTCAACCAGAGCACACTGCTCTTTTATCTCCCTGGCCGCGGCAAGCTGCAGCAGCTTGCCGTGGATCTTGTTTCCCAGGATCGGAAGGGAACGCATGGCTCTGGGAGCCCATTTGTAAAACGGCCGATAGGTCCTGTTAAGCAGGAATACCATGGCTATGACGCTCTGGGTGAAGCGGGCTTTTATATTGCTCACAGCCAGTTCTTCTCCATGGAGATAAGCTCTTAGGAGATTGTACTGCCCCGTCTGACCGGCGATCGCGGCATGCTTTGCCATATAATATCTTGTAATGTCCTTGGGGAAGTGGGCGAGGAGCTTTTTCCGGACAGCAGTGAATCTCCCCGGCTCATCAGAATAGACCTCCCCGTTCGTAGCAGCGGCAAAGCATGGCTCCGCGATGGCAAGCCACTGATGGAAGTGATCCGGGGCATCCGGGATCCCCAAAATATGCCGGTAAAACTCATCTACGGTAAAAACGCCGTTTCTCTTTCCCTCACGGATATCGGTGATGGGCCTTCTATAACCTTCAAACAGATCCGGAAGGCTGTCCCAGAGTGCATGCAGGTCCGCCCCGCAGCGGGCGTGATCCTCTGCTGTCAGCCAAATGCACAGCCTGGGCCCAAAACTATGATCCTGCGACAGGCTGTCGTCATAACCGAAGCATTCGGAGCCCTCTCCCACAAGCCCCACAGCAAAATGGCCTTCCGCATAAGGAACACGCTTCCGGCATTCAGGCAGAAAGACCTCGCTGTAATAACGGCGGGAAAGCTCTAAACCCTTCATCGCCGCGCCTCCAATCTCGATGCAAATTCTTTGCAGCGCCGGGCCATTTCCCAATCCCCCGTTTCCCTAAAGAGCGCTTCCGCCTCCCGAAAGAGCGCAATCGCCTTGGAAAACTCCTTTTCGATCACAGCGGCAAACCCTAGATTTGAAAGCGTCGTGCCCATAGCATATGGATTCTTTTCCGTTCTTTCAAGAACTGCTTTCGCCTTTAGGAACAAAGCCTTCGCCTTATCAGCTTCCCGCAGATCAAGGCAGACCAGGCCTTTGTTGTTATAGGCGCTGGCCAGATAGTCGGGAGCAAGCTCCTGTTGGCAATGCTCATACGCTTCTATGGCCCTATCGAACAGCTCCGCAGCCTTTTGAAGCTGTCCATCCATTCTGTATAATCCCGCTAAGTTATTAAGCGTTGTCGCGTAATTCCAGATCCAGTTTTCATTGGTATCTGCGGATTGTTCCAGAAGCTCCTTGGCCTTCCAATAAGCGGCTTCGCCTTTGTCAAACCTCCCCTTGTTTCTGTAAAAACCGCCCAGCTCGTTGAAAAGCACGCTTTGGCCGACGATGTCGTCCGGGTTCGCCTCGGCATATCCGCTGACAGCCTCCACCAGCCGTGCCTCGGCTCTTGCATCCTCTCCTGTCTTTAACAGCCCGTCGATCTCAGCAAGGAGCTTCCCTATGCTGAACGCTCTATCCATTTCCATATTCCGCTCCTGTCCTTTTTGCCAAATACCGCTCAGCATCCCCTAAAGAAGAAAAGCCGTATGAGCAGACGCTGCGCGACATCACTTCTTCTGCCAGGCTCCGGCCCTCCGCCTGAAGGACAAAAAGATGCTTTTTAAGGAGCTGCAGCGTTTTTTCAGAGTAGGTCAGAAGCTCCCCTAACTGGTAGGTCTGTATGGAGGTGACGCCCGGCCGGTCCTCGCTGCGAAAAAGCGGCCGGCCGGTCTCACTCACATGTGGGAAGGCCTGGCGCAGAGGGATCGTCTGTGCGATCATCTCATCACAGATCTCATTTGCCAGCATGCGTTTTTCTTCACTCAAAGAAGGCAGAAAATGCTTTTGAGCCTCATACTCTGCAGGGTATGTGTGTTCCATCATGTGAAGGTATTTCTCTGCGATCAGATTCCTGCCCTGAGCCCCTGCGGCTCTGAGATCTTCCAAATAGCTTTCCGCGGCCTCATCGCTCCAGGCGTTAAACTGTGCGAGACGCATACGATAAAAGGTGTCCCAGTCATCCTGACAGGAAGCCCGTCCGCCTTTCTGATGAGTGGCCTGGAACATCTCCCACTCCGCGGCAGCGATCTGTTCTCTTATGATCTTGCCGTTCAATTTCATCCTCTCTTTTCTACTATGATCCTATTGTTCTTTCTTTCCTCTAGAACCTGCGATCGCCGGGATCCCTCTGCTGTTCATGCGTTTCACATAGCCTCTGATCCGGTTCTCAAACCCTTCCCTGTCTTCCACGACCATCCCCTTCATCTGGAGCGGAAGGCCCAGTGTGCCTGCTTTTTCCTCTCCCAGCGGCCTGTATTTGAGCATCTGGATCTGTTCCGGCTTGTTTCCCAGCTCGTTCAGGATAAAATCAGCGGTTTGATCAATATATCCAAGATCATCATTAAATCCGGGGATGATGGGCAACCGGATGATCAAGGGCATGTTCTTATCCACCAGTTTCTTAATGTTGCTTAAGATCCGCTCATTGCCGACGCCCGTATATCTTTTATGGATGGCGCTGTCCATTTGTTTGATATCTGTGATAAACAGATCTGTATAAGGAGCTACTTCATCAATAGCTTTCGGATCCACGTGCAGTGCGGATTCCACACAGGTATGTATCCCCTCCTCCCGGCAACACTTCAGCAGATCCCGGCAAAACTCCCACTGCAGGAGCGCCTCTCCGCCGGACAGCGTCACTCCGCCGCCGGACCGGTCGTAAAAATCCCGGTCTCTTCGGATCACGTCCATGGCCGCTTCTACTGTCATCTTTTTTCCCCAGACGGTCAAGGCTCCTGACATGCATTCCTCTTCGCATTGCAGACAGTTATCACATGCGTTCCGGTCGATGCCGACAACTCTGGATCCGTCGGTCCGGATCGCGTTTCGGCCATGCTCCGCGCAAACGTTCAGACAATATCCACATCCGATGCACTTTTCTGAAAAAACGCCGATCTGAGGAAAACGCTCATAGGTTTCCGGATTACTGCACCATTCACATCGCAAAGGACAGCCCTTCAAGAACAGCTCGGTCCGGATCCCCGGACCGTCATGGATCGTAAAACGCTGGACATTTACTACAATAGCAGTCGTTTCGTTGGATCCCTCCATCGGATCCGCACTGTTTTTCATCATGTTATCGTTCCTTTTTCCCTCAAATTTTAAATACGTGAACCTATGCGCCCCGGCAATCCACCGATCGCCGGGGCGCATAGCAGAGATCCTATCACTGCATATCCGTGTTTTAATCAAAGGACTGCTCGGTCCGGTTGATCAGCTCGTCCTGGAAATTTTTGCACAGGGAGTTGAAGTACGCGCTGAAGCCGGACACCCGTACCAGCAGATCACGATACTCCTCAGGCTTCTGCTGCGCCTCGATCAGCGTATCCCGGTTGGTGACCATGAACTGGATATGCATCGCGCCGCCGTCCAGATACCCATCCAGGAAATCGATAAAGTTTTCCCGCCCCTTGTCGCCGGAGATGGTATCAACACCGAACTTGTAGTTGATCAGTGTACCGCTTGCCGCTTTCTCATGGCTGAGCTTGCCAATGGATCTGGCCAGTGCGGTGGGGCCGGACTCGTCACGGTTCGATACGGCCGTGCGGGCAGGATCGATATTGGCGGAGATCGCCTCATGATGCTTCCGGCCGTCGGGAGTTGCGCCAACAGCCATGCCGAAGATCAGGTTGATCACCTGCGAGAAAGCACCTGTCTTGACCTTGTACATGCCGCGTACCGGAGGATAAGCCTGCAGCATATCGCAGTAAGTGTCAAATACATACTGCATCATGCTGTCGGCATAATCTTCATCGTTGCCGTAATGCGGGACTTTATTGCTGTTGACCAGACGGTACAGCCTCTCGTGCCCCTCCCAGTTCTTGGCCAGTGCTTCGTAATACTCCTCGGGAGTTACCTTCTGATCCTCATACACCAGCTTTTTCAGGGCCGTCAGGGAGTCGGCGGTAGTAGCCGGTCCCAGACACTGGAGGCCAACCGAATTGTACTTTGCACCGCCATTCATCCAGCTCTTCCCAGACTCGACGCAGCCTTGTATCACGGAAGACATGATCGGAGCGTCATCGCAGTCCGCATGGGCCTTCTGCAGCACGTTCACTGTGAGGATCGCCCGGTCGGCCCAATATTTCAGCTGAGCCTCGTAGGCGGCGATGACTTCATCAAAAGTCTTAAAGTCTTTCAGATAGCCCGTCTCCAGGCCAAGGGATTTCCCTGCGCCGCGGCAATGGGTCTTATAATTCGGGCAGTGTTCTCCTGCGCAGTCCAGGCATTTTCCGTTATTTAATGCCAACTCCAGAACTTTGGGGAGAGACACATAGCAGCAGTCAAGCCATCCGCCGGATGCGCCGGGAACCTCCAGTTCCACGCAGCCGATGTTGACATAGTTGCGGGCCTCCTTTTCCGGCACTCCATAGCGCTCCAGCGCTTTCATGGCAACTTTATCGTTGAAGATCTTGGGATGTCCGATGCCCATACGCACAACCTCGGCCACCTTGACCTTCAGTTCATAAGGCGTTCCCTCATGATAACGGACGGTGATATAGGGGTTGGCCAGCCGCACGTGGAGCATGGCATCCAGGAACATAAAGGTCAGGTCGTTGGTAGCGTCATTGCCGTCTTCATCAACACCGCCCAGCACCAGTGCGCTGCCGCCCCAGCCTCTGGATCCTCCGCGCCACATATTATCGCCGGCTTCCGGTGCAATGTTGCCGTGGGTCTCCAGCTTCAGATAATAACACTCGATCACCTGCTGCATAAAATCCTTGGTGGCCGCGCCGCTTTCCAGATCGGCCTTATAGAAGGGATACAGGATCTGGTCCAAACGCCCCATCGAGACGGCGTGACCATTGCTCTCCATAAACAGCACATTGTTCAGCGCGAAGCAGAGCTGAGCTGCCTCCCAGAAGGTTCTGGGCGCCCCTTCGGCCAGGTACTCGCAGATCTCACTCAGTCTCTGCAGTTCCTCCTTAGTCTGCTGGCTGGAATACTCGCTGATCTTCTCCTTAGCGAACGCAGCGTATCTCCTGAAGTAACCAGACCATCCATCCAGCACGATCAGCTGCGCATCATAGAGCTGGAGCGCCTCGATCTCCTCAGCGGTAGTGGGCACGCCAATTTTGTCCTTGTGCCCGCGGATATATGCCTTCAAGCCGCCCAGGCCCATTTTTACCATGCGTTCATAATCCGGAGTCACATGGCCGATGCCAAACTCGACGTTTACGTTGGGATTGATCACCAGCATCCCGCCGCAGGCCGCGCAGCCCTTTGCCGCTTCTGGCAGCATCCTGGCTCTGAACGTATTGGCAATATTCGTATTCTTCCAAAAGTCCTCCGTAGCCAGGATCTCCTCCTTCATCTTCTCATCATAATGGATCGGATCCCATTCACGCTCGTAAAGCGGCCGGCTCCTCAGTTCCTCATAGATCCATGTGGTATTTTCCGGATACAGCGGATAATTAAAGACCGGGGTTCCGTCATCCGTCAGCAGCAGCTCGCCCTCGATATAGGACAGCTGGCACTCCTCCATGTATTTCTTCAGTGCAAGTGCCTTCCTGAGCACGATCGGCTGACTCTGATACTTCTTATATACCTCTGTGAAAGCAAGAAGCCGTCTGGAATCAAGATTCATCGGAGCTTCCCGATAGGTCTTGCGCAGTGTCTCAATTCTCTCATACGGAGAGAATCCGCCGTAATCATAGTGCTTTTGAGGCCCAACACAAAAACACTTGTCGTAGGGTTCAACGCCGCACGCTGTTGTGTGGGCTGCCACGGTGTTCGTATTCATAAAAGAAACCTCCTTTTCCATCGCCTGTATGTATTTGTACAAAATATCATAGTTAATTTGTGCAAATAGCCCAGGTCCTCCAAAATACCCACTCATTGCCAAAAAAGCTGGCGTCTCTTTCGCTAGTTAAAACGAAACCGGGTATGGTATAAATACTTATATAGAATGATAAACCTTTCCGTGCCACGGATGGCCGGACGCAGGCTGCTCCCCCGCATTGAGCATCAGCATGAAGTGCGCTGGAACTCTCTTTGAAGGGGCAGCAGGAAATCTTCCGCCGTGATCTGTGCCTCCGGAAGCGTCATCCGCAGGACCATTACGCAGGGCTCCTGTAAGATCGCTTCCGCCAGCATGGGCAGATCCTCATATCTGACGCCAAGGGCGCTCAACGGACGGATGCCTACAGAATCATTCAGTTCCCGCACAGCATCCGCTACTTTTTTTGCACATGCTTTCGGGTCCAGTCCGCTTTCAAGCGACAGCTCCATAGCCTGCCCGATCTGCCGGATCTTTTCTGGGAACGCCTCAGCAAAATACTCGATGACCATTGGCGCAGCTACCGCGCAGACCGCCCCATGAGGCAAATGGTATTTTGCGCCGATGATATGGGCGATGGCATGTCCATAATTGCAGCCGCCATCATTGAGGGACATCCCTGCCAGATACGCCGCCAGCATCAGATCCTGGCGTGCATGTTCATCCTGGCCGTTGTCCACAGCTTTTTTCAAGCTTTTCGCGATCAGATGGACCGCCTGCAAAGACAGGATGTCGCAGATAGGGTTGCCAATGCCGCTGAGCATCGCTTCCACTGCGTGAGCAAATGCATCCATAGCGGTGCTTGCAGTGCCGCCTTTCGGCAGCCCCAGGGTCAGAGCCGGATCAAGCAGGGCAGCCGTGGCAAAAAGCTCTGGGCCACTCACCCCCACTTTCACGCCATTGGGCAGCGTGACAACCGCACCGGAGGTGACTTCGCTGCCAGTTCCCGCCGTAGTGGGGACCGCAATGAAAGGGATCCCCTTCACCCGAGGTGCTGCAGTGTTGGCTGCATAGTCACAGATGCTGCCGGGATTCGCCTGCAGCAGCGCCGCAAATTTTCCAGTATCAAGCACGCTGCCGCCGCCTACGCTGATCACACACTGGCAGCCCTCCTTTTTACACAGTGCCGCCACCTCGTCGATCATAGCCGCCGGAGGATCTGGTTGGACGCCGTCATACATCACGATGCTGACCTTTGCTTCCTGCAGGCTTTCCAGGACCCCGTCCACAAGTCCAAACGCTTTGACACTCTCATCACAGACCAGCAGCACTTTGGACAGATTCATGCCGCTGACAAGCTTACCCGCAAGCCGGCTGCTCCCACATCCCAAAAAGGTATTGACCGGCGTTACGGTACGCATGTTAATGATACTCATGTTTTTCTTCTCCTTTACCATGAAATTATATAGATCCCTGCCGGCTTTCCTGCCGGAAGTTACTATCTATTGATTGCTCCATACGTTTTTTTGCGTATAATATAAACACAAAGAAAGGATGATAAGTTGTGACCGACTACACATGCTCGAACCTATATTTAGATTACGATCTGATCTCGCTGTCCTACACGCTCCAAAATTCCTTTCAGGAAGGCGTAGAGCTGGCGGCTGCTATTCTGGATGCGCCGATCCTCCTGACAGATATTTATGGGTATATTGTCGCTTTTTCAGAAAAGCTGTCTTCTGAAGATGCCCGCTGGCGATCCTTTATCCAAACTCGTTGGTGCGATACCGCATATCTGGAGAATCTCCCTCAGGTCTGCACCGCTATGGATCCTTCCGGCCGCGGCAGGCTCTTTTGCCTGTACCAGCAATCTCCCCCTACAAAAAAGCAGCGGCAGCTGGTCCCTTACGCGGCCTGGATGCTGTTTGCCGCAAGTCAGACTGTGGATACTCCGGCGAAATATCTTAATTCGCCAGAAGGCAAATTTCTTGGATTTCTGACCAGTGGCAGGTTTGACCGGCAGCCGTTTCCAGACACCCCATTCAAGATCCCGCTGCCAAAGGACATGCAGTTTGCGGCGATCCAATGCCAGCAGCCGGAGGAAACGCTATCCTATTTTCACCTGCTGCGCTCACTTTTCCACACAGAACTGGTCACCTTATACCAGGATCACTATGTTGTAGCATTGAGCACCGCGCTGACAGCAGAAAGAAAAAACGAAATCTGCGCTCAGCTGTCAGACAAGGAGGTCTCGATCGGTTTAAGCTACCCCTTCCAGAAGATCATGGACTACGCGCCCTTTCTCCAGCAGGCCGTATTTGCTGCAAAGGAAGCATCTGCATTATCCATACCTACGCCTGTTGCTGAGTATGCCGCCTGCATGCCTTATGATATCTTCTACAGTCATACGGTAGAACGGCCTCTGTCCGTTTTTAGGCACCCGGTTATGCTGGCACTTGCCGAAGCGGACAAAACACATAATATGCAGCTATATAAAACACTGCGGATCTATGTAGAACAAGGCGGAAACATATCACGTGCCGCAGAGATCGCACATATGCACAGGAACAGTGTTTTATACCGGCTAAAGTATATCCAGAAACTGACCCAATACGATGTAACAGACCCTTGCCGAAGAACTGTCCTGCGATATGCCTTTGCACTGGAACGCGTGTTATGCTCCAACAACATGTAAGGTTCTATTGTTATTTTAATATCAATACAGACTTTTTCATAGAGCAGCCGCTCCTAAGATCTGCCTGATTTTTCGTGCACTCCACCGTTTTCTTTTTTGATCACAGAAACACTGTGCCGGATTTTAGCCAGAAAACGCTTAACGCCATTTTTCACAAAATCTCCCCAGTATGATTGTGCGATCGTACCGATATCTTTCCTATCGCACAACCCGACGGTTTTTCTGTGGTCTGATATACTATTCTTTAGAGAGGATCATCGATATGATGCAGAATTATACGGAAATCGTTACCATGATCATGCAAAAACAGCCGCTGCAGACCGTGATCGATGCGGCGGCAGAGCTGCTTGGCGCAGCGATCATTTTTTTAAACAGCAGGTTTGACATGCTGGCTTATTCCACAACAGTCCCAGTGCGGGATCCCTATTGGCAGCGCGCTTTGCGGGAAGGCCGTTACGGGCAGGATATCTTGTCCAAAGTATTTGACAGCGACTATGTGAAATCTCTGCCGCCAAGCATCATGACCGGCGTTTCTTATCCGCCGGATAATATTACATTAAAGTATTGGGTACAGTTCCCCCCAGAAAAACAGGATGATATTGCGGCTTCTGTCTCCGCGATCGCCATCCCGGAGGACAATACCGTTTCCAAGCAAAAGCAGGATATCTTTCAATCCCTGGCATGGCTGATCAAGATCACCTATCTTGATGCGATGGCTTCATCTGGATCCATTCTGTGCCATCCGGACAGAGCCGCGCTTTTACATGCGTTGGAGTACGAGATATCCACCGGCATCGCAGATAGAGAAGCATTGTTTCAAAATGTGCAGCTGCTGGTATTCCGCCCCACCTATCAGCAGAAAGGTACTATCTGGCTGGCTCTTATCAATTATCTGGATGAGATTTTGAAAAATACGACTGCAACGATCTACAAAGAAAGCATCGTCGCCCTGACGGAACGCCTGACAAAAGAGCAGAAGAACGCATTGTCCTCCCTGGCAGAACGATTTAACGGGTATCTTGGCATAAGTTGGTTTTTTTCGGGGAAAAATGCCGTGCGGGAGCATTATCTACAGGCTGTTTTTTCGATCGACGCGGCCGCGGCACTGAACAAAAAAGAACGTCTGCTTGAATATGATGATTATTATATCTATGCGATCCTTTCCTGCTGCCGGAAAAAGGATACCTGGGCAAGCTGTGAGTTTCCCGCCCTAGGTGTTCTCCGGCAGTATGATGCAAAGCATAAAACCAATCTATACACAACCTTTGCTTGTTACCTGCGCAATGGGATGCATATCACGATGACGGCTGATGCCCTTGGGATCCACAAAAGCACTTTGCAGCACAGGCTGGACAATATACGCGAACTGCTCTGCGATATGGATATTGTCCAGCCAGATCTGCAGACCGCACTCCTGATGGCGTATGCGATCGAGGATATCAACGCCATATCCAGCGATTGGGAGCAATTTCCTTCCTTACGTTCCCTGTCCATAAGGCCCTGATGTCCCATTGCCTCGCAGCTGCCCATTTACTCGCCTGCAATCACGGCATCTGCCCCCTGAACCGTTACCCATCCATGTTCTAATCGGGCCTCTGCTTCTTTCATTCGGATCAGATTTTCGGTGATCGAACCGTTGATCATATGGTTGGCGTCTGCCTCGGCCTGGGCCGAGATCCGGGTCTGCTCCGCGGCAGCCTCCGCCTGGATCCTTTTTACTTCCGCCTCCGCTTCTGCCTGGGCTTTGTTGGCTTCTCCTTGTGCAATGGCCGTCTGTTTGTCCAGCTCCGCTTTCTCAGCGTCCTGTTTGGCCTGTTCCTTAGCCTGGATCTTGGCCTGCAGGGGCAATGGCGCTGAATATCCTGGGCTATCTGATCCTGCTTGGATCAGCGCCGTTTTCCATCGCCTATCTCTCGAAGGCGAAACAGGAGAATATACATGGACATATCCTGATCGGCGTTGCAAAGGTCCTGCAATTTTTCTATGTTTTCGATGTGATCGCTATTATGATAATGTCTTTGAAAGAAAATAAGTGGAAAAAGCTGACGCTTGTTGTTTTGGCGCTGCTTGGATCGCTATTGATCGTTGCTTGCATCGCGATCGGGGTGTTGATCGCAGCAGCATTTTCATAACAGGGTCGATCCCACGATCAGGCAGGCATCCGTGGGATTCTTTCGTGTCCCCATCCCCCTCAGCCTTTACAAACCTACCTCCGCCATGTACAATAGAACCACACGCAGCACATCCGGGGAGCGGGGAGTATCCCATTGCTGCGCACATCGACTTGCATAGGAGGAACTCATCATGGGATTATTTAGGAAAAGCGCCGGAGCTGGCCAGGACGGGGCCAGGCACTGGACGAATGTGATCAAAAATTCCGGCCCCGGCGGGCTGCTGCTCTGGCGCCAGCCGGAGGAGGATTTCAATACAGGCTCGACCCTGGTCGTCATGCCTGGAGAAAGCGCGGTCTTTGTATCGCAGGGGAAAATCGAGCAGGTATTTGAAAGCGGTACCTACCAGCTTTCCACGCAGAACTATCCCTTTATCACCCGGCTCCGCAGCGTTCTCACCGGCGGCGTCAGCGTCTTCCACTGCGCCGTTTATTTTGTGCGGAAGGCGGACAGCCAGGAGATCCGCTGGGGCACCGCCACGCCCATCCAGGTGCGGGATAAGGTCTGGGGGATCTATACCTCCGCCAGGGCCAGAGGCGCCTACCGGGTCCGCATTGAAGAACCGGCGGTCTTTCTGGAAAAGCTGATCGGCAGCAATATCCCCTTCCAGTTTGAGGAGCAGCTGGAGCAGTATTTTTCCAGGGAATTCCAGTCCAAGATCAAAAGCGCCATCTCCAAGTTCCTGAACAGCCGCCAGGAGGAGCTGATCGGCATTGATGCGTTCCTGGATGAGCTTTCCGGGCAGATCACCCCCTACATAGACGAAACTCTGGCGGAATATGGCCTGAAATGCGTGAACTTCTCCCTGGCCGGCCTGGACATCGATACCGGAAAATACGACGCGATCGACCAGTCCCAGATTGATTCTATCCGCAAGGAAAAACTGGCTCATGGAGATAAGGCCGCCATGGATATCCTGGGCAGCGGCTGGGACCGCCAGAAAACCGTGGATATCCTCGGGGACCTGGCCAGGAATCCCGGTTCTCCAGGAACCGCCATAGGCTCCGGCATGGGTATGGGAATGGCCGCGGGAAATGTCCTGGGGGCCATGGCCGGCCAGCTGTTTTCTTCTGCCACCGCGGCTGATGCCAACTCTACTTCTGCCGGCACTGCCGCCGACGCAGCTTCATCCGAAGAACCGGCTCCCGCCCCTGCGGCAGACCCGATAGAAGCCCTTGGCACATTGAAAAAGCTGCTGGATGCAGGATTGATCGAGCAGGGCGAATATGACGAAAAGAAAAAAGAGATTTTAAGCCGGTTGTAAACCATTCCCCTTAAACACTCCTTAACCACTCCTGGACCGCTCCTGAAACCTGCGGCCAGATTATAAAGTCAGAAAGAGGCGCCCCACACGCTGAGGACGCCTCTTTTTTGCTTTTTTGCCTTTTTGCACACCGTTTAACGCACCAAGGTCACAGACAGCCCCAATGCCTCATAGTTCGACACCGGGTTATCCGTTCCCGTTACCTGCTTTAAATTCTGCAAAGCAGACAGGGGTGACACATCGGTAACATAATTATCGGAAAAATCAATGGTTTCCAGGGCCCCCAGGGCCTGGGCAAAGGCCAGATCCGTCAGTTCATTTTCCCGGATGGAAAGATGTTTCAGATTCTTAAGCCGGCCCAGAAATTCCAAATGCTCAGAAAATATCACATCATCCCAGTCCACATAGACAATCCCGCCTCCGCCGGAAACGTTCACATTCTCATACAGCTTCAGATGGTCTGCATGGAGTTCTTCCAGAACCGTATTTTCCTGAACCTTGTCAAAATTGATCTCCGCGCTCATGCCGGAAATATCCAGCCGCTTCAGGGCCGGAAGATTGAAAATGCCGGAAATATCATCATAGGTTGCCGTCCCGGACAGATTTACCTCTTCCAGAGATGAAATTCCCGAAATAAAGCTGTAATCCCGCTCCGTGGTAACAAAGCTGGTACAGGTCAGAGATTTTAAACTTCCCAGACTGGAAAATACCGACGGGTCAGATATCTGACAGCTGTCCAGAGTCAGCGTTTCCAGGCCGGGCATATTTCTCAAAAATCCCATGTTCTGGAAGCCTTCCAGATAAAGGGCTTTTAACTGGACCAGGCCGGAAAGGTCCGGTTCCGGGCAGCCGTAGGGAAGGTCCAAACGCAGACTCTCCAATCCTTTCAAACCGGATATCACGGAAAAATCCTTGATCTCATCACACATTTCCACAGACAGCTGCTTCAAGCTGGGGCAGTCTTTCAGCGCGTCCAGACTCAGCATCGTTCCATGGGAAAGGCGAAAGCTGGCCAGCTCCGGCAGCTTGGAAACAAAGCCGATATCCCGCAGATTTTCCGAGGAAATGGACAGTTCTTTGAGCCCTGTCAGCATCCCCAGTACAGAAAAATCCATGGAAAGGCTGGTGGATCCTAAAGCCAGGGATTCCAACGACGCTCCCTGAATCAGCAGCTTGGGGTCTGTCAGCTCTCCCTTTACGGCCAGTTTCTTTAATTCCGAAAAATGCTCGATACCGGAAAGGTCAAAAGAGGAACTGATGGTCTCAATCGCTGTCAAAGCTTCCGGCTTCTCCACCACCGCTTCAATCTCCGCCAGACTGCCGAAATATCCGGAAATCTCCCGGATGGATACCCCCGCCAGATCTCCCGCCCGCAGGCTCTGGCTGGTATCCAGGGAAACCAGTCCTGAAAATGCGGGCAGGCAAGACATATCCGCCTCCGGATATGTATCGCGGGAAAAGGTCTCCCAAACCAGCTCTGCCTCTGGTTCCTCTGCCGGGTCCGCAAAGCTGTACCCAATCTTCCTTAAGTCAATGGTAGAAGAAATGGACAGCTGGCGAATCTGAGACAATTCTGCCCCAGTGACTTCCTCCACCGGCCGGTCAAATACGGCCTGGCAGAAAGCCGCAAACAGCGGATCCCCTTTCAGCTTCTCCATCGCGGCAGCAGCGGCATCTGCCGGGTCCGCTGTCTGATCGGTCTGGTTCTCTCCCCCTGCCGCAGCAACCGCCTGTTCCAGATCCGCAGAGCTGTCCCCGTCTCCAACCCCAAACAGTTTTGGTCCACACAGGAGCCCCAGGACCGCCACAAGTAACACAGCCAGGACGGCCATCCGTTTCCCGGCAGCTGCTTTCCCATCAGTCCTTGGTTTCTCCGGCGGTTTGACCGCTGTGTACTGGAACTGCGGCTGCCGTCCCGTGGTTTCCCCGTTGTCCTCCAGAGTATACCGGGTATGGCAGTATTCACATTCCGCTACATTGGGATTGGACTCATCTACTTTCAGAGTTCCGCCGCAGGCTTTGCATGTTAACTCTGTTAATTTCATATAGGTTCTTCCTCCTATTGGGCTGACTGTCCCATCACACGATTATAAAGAGCGATGACCTGCTCCCGCTGTTCTAACGCGTCGTAAGTCTGGCCCTCATACTGGAAACATCGGTCCGTAATGACGGAGGGCGCCGCTGCTTTGACCGCGCCGATAATCTCTGCCGCCCGTTTCTCAGAAACATCCACGATCTCCGTACACCGCTCCGGAGAGGTCCCATAGATCACCACCGCCTTTGCATAGCCGCCATCCTCACAGATAAACTGGTCTGTGAAAAAGCAGGCGGATACATCCTGAAGCCGGTATAACCGGGGCCAGATACCAGGTACCTTAAAATAATTAGGTGAGACAAAACCGGCTTTCTTCTTCGCGTTTTTATCTCCGCCCCAAACGCCTACTACCGCAGTCCGGGAATCCAGAAATTCTGCGTCTGCCTGGAGAACATCCGCCTCAGAAATGCCGCTGCATTCTGCATACGCCTGTACCCATCCATGATCCCGCTGATCCTGCTTCCATTTTCCCAGCAGAACCAGCAATACACCAGGAAGAATCGTCACCGCCCCCATCACAAGCATCTGGGGAACTCCCGCAGTGCTCACCATGGCTGTCAAAGCCAAACCGATCACCAGGAGCGTCCATCCTCCCGCTGCCAGTCCTTTTCCCGCACCAGCCACACTGTACATGTATTTCAGGGTGCTTCCGTCTTTCTGCATTGCTG
>DVLJ01000077.1 GCA_018715565.1 Candidatus Ventrimonas merdavium | reverse complement strand
GCTGATCGTGGACTACAAGGACGATGCGACCGCATTTGACGGCATGAAGAAGGGGACGATCGTAGGAAAGGGCGCGATCAACAACCGCATGACCAACCACATTTTCAAGCTGCTGGAGAAAAAAGGCGTTCCGACCCATCTGGTAGAGGAGTTAAGCGACCGGGAGACCGCGGTGAAGAAGGTGGAGATCGTACCCCTTGAGGTGATCATCCGCAACTATTCCGCAGGCAGCTTCGCCAAGAAGCTGGGCATGGAGGAAGGCATCAAGCTGGCCTGCCCGACCCTGGAATTCAGCTATAAGAACGACGATCTGCACGATCCCTTCATCAACAGCTACTATGCACTGGCTCTGAACCTGGCGACCCAGGAGGAGATCGACACCATCACCAAGTATGCCTTCATCGTCAATGAAGTGATGCAGGAATACTTCGGCAGCCTGGGCATCGACCTGATCGACTTTAAGATCGAGTTCGGCCGCCTGGCAGACGGCACCATCATCCTGGCAGACGAGGTTTCTCCGGATACCTGCCGCCTGTGGGACAAGGAGACCCACGAGAAGCTGGATAAGGACCGTTTCCGCAGAGATCTGGGCAACGTAGAGGACGCTTATCAGGAAGTGTTCCGCCGTCTGGGCATCCAGTAAGGGGCGGACAGCCGGGAAACAACGGGACATCCTGCAGGCAGAGCAGCCTGCAGAATAAGAATACGGAGGACTTTATGAACGACAGATATCAAAGCCCCCTGTCTGAGCGCTACGCCAGCCGGGAAAT
Organism: Candidatus Ventrimonas merdavium; assembly: GCA_018715565.1. Lineage (GTDB taxonomy): Bacteria > Bacillota > Clostridia > Lachnospirales > Lachnospiraceae > Brotaphodocola > Brotaphodocola merdavium. The sequence continues at coordinate 3,125 of DVLJ01000077.1, read as the reverse complement.
GCAGTACATCTTCTCACCGGACAAGAAGTTCAAGACCTGGAGAAAGCTCTGGATCGCACTGGCTGAGACCGAGCACGAGCTGGGACTGCCGGTGACCGAGGAGCAGATCGAGGAGCTGAAGGCCCATGCAGAGGACATCAACTACGAGGTGGCCAGGGAGCGGGAGCGCCTGGTGCGCCACGACGTGATGTCCCATGTATACGCCTACGGCCAGCAGTGCCCGGGCGCCAAGGGCATCATCCACTTAGGCGCCACCTCCTGCTACGTGGGAGACAATACAGACATCATCATCATGACCGAGGGCCTGCGCCTGGTGCGCCGGAAGCTGATCAACGTGATGGCGGAGCTGGCAAAGTTCGCGGAGAAGTATAAGGACCAGCCCACCCTGGCATTTACCCATTTCCAGCCGGCCCAGCCGACCACCGTAGGCAAGCGGGCCACCTTATGGCTCAATGAGCTTTTGCTGGATCTGGAAGATTTGGATCATGTCCTGGGTTCTATGAAGCTGCTGGGCTCCAAGGGCACCACCGGCACCCAGGCCAGCTTCTTAGAGCTGTTCGAGGGCGACCATGAGAAGTGCCGCAAGGCGGATCAGATGATCGCGGAGAAGATGGGATTTTCTTCCTGCTATCCGGTGTCCGGGCAGACCTACTCCCGGAAGGTGGATACCCGGGTGCTGAACGTGCTGGCAGGCATTGCCCAGAGCGCCCACAAGTTTTCCAACGATATCCGTCTGCTCCAGCACTTAAAGGAAGTAGAGGAGCCTTTTGAGAAGAACCAGATCGGTTCCTCCGCCATGGCTTACAAGCGCAATCCCATGCGGAGCGAGCGGATCGCGTCCCTGTCCAATTACGTGATGAGCGATGTGATGAACCCCATGCTGGTGGCTTCCACCCAGTGGTTCGAGCGGACCCTGGACGATTCGGCCAACAAGCGCCTCAGCATCCCGGAGGGCTTTCTGGCAGTGGACGGCATCCTGGATCTCTACTTAAACGTAGTAGACGGTCTGGTGGTCTATCCGAAGGTGATCGAGAAGCATTTCATGGCAGAGCTTCCGTTCATGGCGACAGAGAACATCATGATGGATGCGGTAAAGGCCGGCGGCGACCGTCAGGAGCTGCATGAGCGGATCCGCCAGCTGTCTATGGAGGCAGGCCGGAACGTGAAGGAGAAGGGCCTGGACAACAACCTGTTAGAGCTGATCGCCGCAGATCCGGCGTTTGGTTTAAGCCTGGAAGAGCTGAAGGCTTGTATGGAGCCGTCCCGCTATGTGGGCCGCGCGCCGCAGCAGGTGGAGGAGTTCCTGGCGGAGGTGGTGCAGCCGATCCTGGACGAGAACCAGGAGATCCTGGGCATGACCGCGGAGATCAACGTATAAGGACCTGTGTTCCATATTTATTAGAGAGAATCATAAGTAAGAGCGGGCAGATGAAAAAAAATCTGCCTGCTTTTTCGTTTGCATATTGATTTTGAAGGGATTATCCGATATACTGATACTGTTGCGGGAATGGCAGTTTATGCCGTTTGGCAGATTAACCGATGGGACGGCGCACGGACCGGACCGGGAGAACGACGAAGGAGACGAAACATGTCGAAGGTAGATGTAGTATTAGGTTGCTTTTACGGCGACGAAGGAAAAGGAAAGGTAATCGATTATCTGGCGGCGGACGCGGATCTTGCAGTGCGTGCCACCGGCGGGGATAACGCAGGCCACACTATCAAGGTAGACGGTGTGAAGTATGCCATGCATCTGATCCCGTCCGGAATCCTGTCCGGCCATACCATCGGCGTGATCGGCAACGGCGTGGTGCTGAACCCGGAAGTCCTGCTGGAGGAGATCCACAACCTGGAGGCTCACGGCTACGATGTGAAGGACCATTTAAAGATTAGTGAGAAGGCCCATATCATCCTGCCCTATCACCGGATGATGGACGTGGCTTTAGAGAAGGCGCGGAAGGATTCCAAGATCGGCACCACCGGCAAGGGCATCGGACCCACCTACTGCGATAAGTATGAGCGGAGCGGGCTGCGGGCCGAGGATCTGTATATGGATACCTTCCGGGAGAAGCTGCGGGAGCTGGTAGAGAAGAAGAAAGCCCTCTTAAAGTTCTACGATCCGGAAGACACTGCCATTGACGAGAAGCTGGATTTTGAGAAGCTTTACGCGGAATATACCGCCTACGCGGAGGCGTTAAGGCCCTATGTGTGCGATACGGTGACCTATCTGCACAAGGCCCTGGAGGAGGATAAGAAGATCGTCGTGGAGGGCGCCCAGGCGACCCTGCTGGATATCGACTTCGGTTCCTATCCTTACGTGACATCTTCCAACCCCACGATCGGCGGCATCATCACCGGCACCGGACTGAGCGCGTCGGATATCGGCAACGTATACGGCGTGATCAAGGCCTACTCCAGCCGGGTAGGAGAGGGTCCGTTCGTGACGGAGCTGCTGGACGCTGACGGCGATAGGATCCGGGAGCTGGGCCATGAGTACGGCACCACCACCGGACGTCCCAGACGGTGCGGCTGGCTGGATCTGGTGACCATCAAGTATGCGAAGCGGGTGAACGGCCTGACGGGCCTGTCCGTGAACCATCTGGATACCATCGGCAAGTTTGACAAGATCCAGGTGTGCGTGGCTTACGACTGCGAGGGACAGGTGACAGAGGATTTCACCACCAACTTAACGTTCCTTGGGAAGGCGAAGCCGGTCTACAAGGAGTTCGAGGGAAACTTCGGCGACATTTCCGGCTGCAGGACCTTTGAGGAGCTGCCGGAGAATGCCAAGGCGTACATCCGGTTCATGGAAGAGTACATCGGCGTTCCGGTGAAGTTCATCGGCACCGGCGCGGAGCGGGAAGCGATGATCGTAAGATAAGCGGACGCGCATCCGATTCAGAGAAAGAACGTTTTAGAAAAAAGAATACAACCCCGGCCAGTCTGCAGGCGCCCTGTGAACTGCTTCCCGTCAAGTAGACAATCAAAAAAATATAATTTTTTCTGCCAGTAGGTATCACCTGCTGGCAGATTTTTACGCTGCCTGTAAATATTTTTCGTGTTTCTCCATTGGTGTTACTATACCAAGCTTCCTCTGCAAACGTCTGTTGTTATAGTAATTGATATAT
>DVLJ01000076.1 GCA_018715565.1 Candidatus Ventrimonas merdavium | reverse complement strand
CACCGCCATCATCCCGTGGCTGAAGGAGAATTTTGACTACGAAGTGATCTGCTGCTGCATCGACTGCGGTCAGGGCAGCGAGCTGGAGGGCTTAGACGAGCGGGCGAAGCTGTCCGGCGCTTCCAAATTATACATTGAGGATCTGGTAGACGAGTTCTGCGATGACTTTATCGTTCCCTGCGTGCAGGCCAACGCCGTATATGAGAACAAGTACCTGTTAGGCACCTCCATGGCCCGGCCGGCCATCGCCAAGCGGCTGGTGGACATTGCCCGCAAGGAAGGGGCTTCCGCCATCTGCCACGGCGCTACCGGCAAAGGCAACGACCAGATCCGGTTCGAGCTGGGCATCAAGGCCCTGGCTCCGGATATCAAGATCATCGCTCCCTGGCGGATGACCGACGTATGGACCATGCAGTCCCGGGAGGATGAGATCGCATACTGCAAGAAGCACGGCATCGACCTGCCCTTTGACCAGAGCCACAGCTACAGCCGCGACCGGAACATCTGGCACATCAGCCACGAGGGCCTGGAGCTGGAGGATCCGGCCAACGAGCCCAACTACGACCACCTGCTGGTACTGGGCGTGACCCCGGAGAAGGCGCCGGATGAGGGCGAGTATGTGACCATGACCTTTGAAAAAGGCGTTCCCACCAGCGTGAACGGGGAGAAGATGAAGGTATCCGATATCATCCGGAAGCTGAACCAGTTAGGCGGTAAGCACGGCATCGGCATCGTGGATATCGTGGAGAACCGGGTAGTCGGCATGAAGTCCCGAGGCGTGTATGAGACTCCCGGCGGCACCATCCTGATGGAGGCCCATCAGCAGCTGGAAGAGCTGGTATTAGACCGGGCCACCATGGAAGCGAAAAAAGACATGGCCAACAAGTTCGCCCAGATCGTTTACGAGGGCAAATGGTTCACCCCCCTGCGGGAGGCGGTCCAGGCTTTCGTAGAGTCCACCCAGGAATATGTGACCGGCGAAGTGAAGTTCAAGCTGTATAAAGGCAACATCATCAAGGCCGGCACCACGTCCCCCTACTCCTTATACAGCGAGTCCTTAGCGTCCTTCACCACCGGCGACCTGTACGACCACCACGACGCAGACGGGTTCATCACCCTGTTCGGCCTGCCGCTTAAGGTACGGGCGATGAAGATGGCGGAGCTGAAGAATCAGAAAGGGAACTAAATCCGCATTGGCATACGCCTATGTTGAAAGATTGGCAACGACCACTGCTAACATGCATCTAGCCCTGTCACGCAGACAGGGCTAGATTTTTTAACTGTATTTCTGTAATTTCATCACTTCGGATCACTCATCCGCCAAAGGCCCCAGATCCAGTTCTGGATATCCATACGCTTCTGACGTCTTTTTTACAGTTTCTCTTAAATGCTCTAATGCGGCCGGGATACACTCTTTTTCCACAAGATCCTGCGTCAATTCCTCTCCGGTGCTGGCTATCACTTGAAAAACCGTTCAATTCTTTGGAAAATCTTTTGGACATCCATCTTGATCAACCTCCTCAAATTCTTCCCACGGTCTGGCGTCCTCATACAGCCACCAGTCCACGTGTGAGGTCCTGCCCTTTTTCATGCCTAGCTTTGCTTTCCACTCTCACAATCCTATGCCCTCTTCCGCTCCGGCAACTGGGCCAGCACGATGGCCGCAAACACCAGCACGCATCCGAACAGCTCCTTTGCCGACAGCCGCTGTCCCAGCAGCACCCAACCGGCCAGCAGGGAGAATACCGACTCCAGGCTCAAAAGCAGGGACGCCACCGTCGGATCCACGTCCTTCTGGGCCACTACCTGCAGGGTGTAGGCCACGCCGCAGGAAAAGATCCCGGCATAGAGCACCGGCGCCCAGGCGGCCGCCACCGCGCTCCAGGACGGCTCCTCAAAGATCAGCATCAGCACGCCGGAGATCACCCCCGCCGTAAAAAACTGGATGCAGGAGATCACCACCCCGTCCGCCTTCGGCGAAAAATAGTCGATCACCAGGATATGCAGGGAAAACCCGATGGCGCATAAAAATACCAGAAAATCTCCCCGTCCAATGGAAAATCCCTCCTGGATGCACAGCAGGTACATCCCCACCGCCGCGATGGCTACGCTGATCCACACGGTCAGAGGCACCCGTTTTTTCAAAAACAGCCCCAGCACCGGCACGATCACGATATACAGCGCCGTGATAAAGCCTGCCTTTCCCACGGTGGTCTGGGCGATGCCGAACTGCTGCAGGCTGCTGCTGGCACAGAGGAAGATGCCGCAGCAGATACCGCCCAGCACCGCCATCCGGCGCTGCTCCTTTTCTGTCTTTCCAGCATTTCCAACATTTCCAGCATTTCCAGTTCTCCCAGGATCCTGCGGATCCTCCCCAGACCGCTGGTCTCCGCCCAGCCGTCTCAGGAAAAAGATACAGGGGATCAGCACCGCGCCGCCGATCAGAAACCGGCAGCAGTTAAAGGTAAATCCTCCCACGTAATTCATGCCCTCGCTCTGGGCCACGAATGCCACGCCCCAGATCAGGGCCGTCAACAGCAGCATCCCTTTCCGGCCCGCAGAGCCCGTCCTTGACTGTTCCACACCATGTTCCTCCCTTTATCCTACTGTTCTTCCTACTGCTTTTTACGGTTCCTCAAACTCCCCGAAGCCGGAGCTTTCCACCTCGGTCCCGTCTGCTAGCACCCACAAAGCCTCCGTATCGTCCAGGGACTCGATCAGCGCCTGACCGTCGGCCAGCTCCATATTGAACACCGCCGTAGACAAGGCGTCCGCCCGTCCGCTGTCCGGGCAGAGGATGGTCACGGACCGGTACTCGTTCCAGGGCATCAGGGTATCCGGGTTGATGATGTGATGATACCGGACTCCGTCCACCTCATAGAACCGCTGGTAATCACCGCTGGTCACCAGGGACATATCCTCCAGATCCGCCACATGCAGATACCGGGCATCCGACGTCCAGTCCGGATTCTGGATCCCCACCCGCCAGGGTGTCCCGTCGCCTTTCGTGCCGATGGAGGCCACATTTCCTCCCAGGCTGATCAGGGCGTGGGAGGCTCCGGCCTCCTTTAAGGTCTCCGCCAGCTCCCTGGCCGCAAATCCCTTGGCCACGGCTCCCACGTCCAGCCGCATATCCGGATCCTCCAGATACACCGTAGACGCCTCCTCGTCGATCACCACCTTGCTGATGTCCATGTGCTCCGCCGCATTCTGAAGTTCTTCCATCCCCGGCACGGCCGCCCGGGCGCTGTCCTTTAACGCCTCGTCCCGGTAATCATGCCAGATAGAAAGCACACTGCCCATGGCCACATTGCATTTCCCGTCGGTTTCCTCGTACATCTCCTTACAAAATCCCAGGAGGTCGATGATGGGCTGCTCCACCTCCACCGGCGCGATCCCGGCGCTGTCGTTGATCGTCTTGATATTGTTCACGCCGTCGTAGCTGTTATAAATGTCAAACAGCTGGTGATAACGCTTCAGCTCCTGGTCCGCCAGATCCTTGTATCCCTCAAACTGTTCCTCACTGTCCGCATAGACCGTCAGCGTGCTGAAGGTATCAAAATACAACAGGTATTGGGCGTCGTAAGCGGTCAGCGGTTCCTCTTTCAGGCCGCATCCGCCCAGGCCAAGGCTTATCCCCATGGCAAGCACTCCGCTCCAAACCATCCTTTTCAGACTCATCCGTCCTGCTCTCATGATCCACCTGTTCCTTCTATCCTGTCGTTCTTTGTTCCTGTAGGTTCCTGTTCTGCGGCCTGTCCCAGGCACACGCCCTATATCATATCACAAAAAAGGAATGATGAAAAGCCATCATTCCTTTTTCTCTGTCTTTCTCCATATCCTTCTCAGCGTCCTTCTGTCAGCCCTGGAATCCTACGCTGTGCAGGAACTTCTCGAACGCCTGCCGTCCCTCAGGAGTGCACTTGTATACGCCGGCGTCTTCCAGCACCCGGGCAAATACCTTGCCCACCTCGTCCTGAAGGATGCCCTGGACGTTCTCGGCGGTCACGCTGCCGTACTTCGGAAGGAACTCCTCCACCCAGTCGGCGTGCTTCTCCAGCATCTCATTGCCGCGGATATCCTTTCCTTCCACAATGTATTCGCCAAGCAGCGCCAGCTCGTCCTTTAACCGGGACGGCAGCACCGCCAGACCCATCACCTCGATCAGGCCGATGTTCTCCTTCTTGATGTGGTGCAGCTCCTGGTGGGGATGATATACGCCTAATGGGAATTCCTCAGTGGTGATATTATTCCGCAGCACCAGATCCAGCTCGTACTTGTCCCCGTTCTTCCTTGCGATCGGGGTGATCGTGTTGTGGGGCTCGCCGTCTGTCTCCGCATAGATGAAGGCGTCCTCGTCGGTGTAGGCTCTCCACGCAGCCAGCACCTTGTCCCCTAAGTCGATCAGACGGTCCGGATCCTCGCCACGCAGGCGCAGCACAGACATGGGCCAGTGCACGATCCCAGCCTCCACATCCTCGAAGCCGGCCATGGTATACTGCTTCTCCACCGGAGCCTTTGCCATAGCAAAGGTATAGTGGCCGCCCTGGAAATGATCATGGCTTAGGATGGAGCCGCCCACGATGGGCAGGTCCGCGTTGGACCCCAGGAAATAGTGGGGGAACTGCTTTACGAAATCGAACAGCTTCACAAACGCCGCCCGTTCGATCTTCATGGGCGTGTGCTGTCCGTTGAACACGATGCAGTGCTCATTGTAATATACATAGGGAGAATACTGGAATCCCCACTTGCTGTCGTTCACCGTGATCCGGATGATCCGGTGGTTGTTCCGGGCCGGATGGTTCAGGCGGCCGGCATAGCCCTCGTTCTCCATGCACAGGAGGCACTTGGGATAGCCGCTCTGCTTGGCCAGCTTCGCTGCCGCGATCGCCTTGGGGTCCTTCTCCGGCTTGGATAAGTTGATGGTGATATCCAGGTCGCCGTAAGGAGTCTTGGTGACCCACTTCTGGTCCTTGCACACCCGGTATCTGCGGATATAGTCGGAATCCTGGCTCAGCTTATAAAAATAATCCGTCGCCGCCTGGGCTCCCTGCTCCTGATAAAGGCTCCAGAACTTAGCGGACACCTCCGACGGTCTAGGCATCAGGCAGTTCATCAGCTTCGTGTCGAACAGGTCCCGGTAACCGATGCTGTCCTCGATGATTCCCTGCTGGCAGGCATAGTCCAGCAGCTCCTTTAAAATGCTCTCCAGTTCTCCCGCCACTCCGGTGCAGTCACACTCCGGCTCCTCATACTCGTCCATATGCAGCGCCTCCAGGATCTGATTAGTGGCATAGATGCGGTCCATCTCCTCCAACAGCCCCGTGTCCACTCCGTACTGCACCAATTTTTTGATCGCTTCGTAAACCATACGCTCCTCCATCCTTTTCCATGTTCTACATAACCTGGGCGATGGGCCGCCGCCCATCTCGGAGGCGCAGACACGCTGTCCCGTCCCCGTTCTCCCGCTAGGTCTAGTATACCGCGGATGGACGGCGGATGCCATATAATAATCTGCGTATTTTTATAAAATTCCCACCTAAATCCGGCGGATGACCGGGGTGATGCGCTCCACCACCAGGCCGCCCAGGATCCCGATCACACATCCGGTCACCACGCCGGCCACCAGAAGCCAGGGCAGGTAAGAAAATACCCCCGCCGTCTCGGTGATGAAGGCCGCCATGGACAGCTGGCCGATATTGTGGAAGACGCCTCCCAGGATGCTGACCCCTGTCTTGCCGAACCAGCGGAACCGGTACGCCAGCACCATCACCGCCAGGCTGAGGACGCCCCCGGCCATGGCGTACATCATGCTGCTGGTATTGCCAAAGGTAAATCCCACCAGGACGATCCGCACGACCGCCACCGCCGCAGTCCCCGCCGGCCCTACCGTATACAGACCCACCACGTTCACCAGATTCGCCAAACCCAGCTTGACGCCGGGAATGGGGATGGGAACGGGGATCATATGCTCTACATAGCTGAAGATAAAAGCCAGCGCCACCAGAAGGCCGTAAAGGGCCACGTTCTTGGCCTGGTGCCTGGCGTCAGTCGTTCGTTTCATCGCTCTCATGCGCTCCTTTTTGATCCGTGCCGCAGTTTTGCTGAAAGGACCGGCCGCTGATTTGACAAGCCGCCCTAACTGTGTTATAGTGGCGATACTGACCGGCCATTGTTTAAGTATACCATCCCAAGCTGGTTTTAGAAAGAGGTTATTTGCCCATGAAGCTTCAAAAGAAGGAACTCATCCTGATCGCCGTGATCCTGGCGATCGCCGCCGGGGGATTTTTCATCAACGCCATGATCCACCGGAAGCCGGCGATCATCGCGGAGGTGTCCATCGACAGCGACGTCATTGCCACCTACGATCTGAGCCAGGACGTGGATACCGTGATCCACGGCTATAACGGCGGCACCAACCACCTGATCATCCAGGACGGCATGCTCTGGATCGAGGAAGCCTCCTGCCCGGACAAGGTCTGCATCTACCAGGGAAAGATCAGCATGAACGGGGAGATGGTCGTCTGTCTGCCCAATCATATGATCGTATCCATCACAGAACCAGACTAAGCGCCGGATCCCCGGATCCCGGCCAGGATTCCCGGCCAGGCTTTTACGGATCTCCAGACAAGCGAGAGCCACAGGCTCCGGACTGCATCCCTCTGCGCAGGGTCTGCCGTCCCGGTTCCTGTGGCTCTTTTTCTATGGTTCTTTTTCTATGGCACTTTTTCTGTGGTTCTTCTTCTGTGTCTCTTTTTCTTCCGCTCTCTGTTGTCCTTCTCTCTGTACGCCTGTCCGTCTCTCTTATCTCAGATATCCGGCCAGCTTCTCCGTCCGGTCTAAGCGCTCCCACGGCAGATCCAGGTCGGTCCTTCCGAAATGCCCATAAGCCGCGGTCTGCTTATAGATGGGCCGGCGCAGATCCAGCATCTTGATGATGCCGGCGGGGCGCAGGTCAAAGTTCTCCCGGATGATGGCTACCAGCTCCTCATCGCTCAGCTTCCCGGTGCCGAAGGTCTCTACCCGCACGGAGGTGGGATGGGCCACGCCGATGGCGTAGGACAGCTGGATCTCGCACTTGTCCGCCAGGCCGGCCGCCACGATGTTCTTCGCCACATACCGGGCCGCGTAGGCTGCGGAACGGTCTACCTTGGTGCAGTCCTTGCCGGAAAATGCGCCGCCGCCGTGACGGGCATAGCCGCCGTAGGTGTCCACGATGATCTTCCGCCCGGTCAGGCCGCTGTCGCCCTGAGGTCCGCCGATCACGAACCGGCCGGTGGGATTGATGTAGAACTTGGTATCCCCATCTACCATCTCTGCCGGGAGCACCGGATCAAAAACATACTTGCGGATGTCCGCGTGGATCTGCTCCTGGGTCACGGTCT
>DVLJ01000075.1 GCA_018715565.1 Candidatus Ventrimonas merdavium | reverse complement strand
CTTCAAAGAAGATATTGGCGGACTTGCCGCCCAGCTCCAGCGTCGCCGGGATCAGCCGCTTCGCCGCCGCGACCGCCACATCCCGTCCCACCTCGGTGGAGCCGGTAAATGCCAGCTTGCGGAAGCCCTCGTGCTCCAGCATGTACTGTCCGGACTTGGAGCCGGAGCCGGTGATCACGTTGAACACGCCGGCGGGGATCACATCCTGGATCAGTCTTGCCAGCTCCAGTACGCTTAAGGGGGTTACGCTGGAGGGCTTAAATACGGTACAGCAGCCGCTGGCCAGTACCGGCGCCAGCTTCCAGGCCGCCATCAAAAACGGGAAGTTCCAGGGAACGATCTGTCCTACTACTCCGATCGGCTCCCGCAGGATCAAGCTCAGGGTTTCATTCCCCAGCATGTTGGCGCTGCCTTCCTCCGCCATAATACATCCGGCAAAATACCGGAAATGCTGGGCCGACATCGGCACGTCCACCGCCATGGTCTCCCGGATCGGCTTGCCGTTGTCCAAGCTCTCTACCATCGCCAGATGCTCCGTATTCTCGTCTATAATATCTGCAATCTGATTCAGGATCGCGGCACGCTCGTTCACCGTGGTGTGCTTCCAGGTCTCAAACGCCTTCCACGCCGCCTTCACCGCATCATCCACATCCTCCCGCGTCGCCTGGGCGCAGGTGGCCAGAACACGGCCGTCTGCCGGGCAGGTCGTCCGGAAGGTGGCCCCATCCGATGCGTCGCGCCACTCTCCGCCAATAAACAACTGATACTGATGCTGTAACTTCGTGCTACTCATATTCTTCCCTTCTTTCTATCAAATATTGGTTTTCTCAAGCTTCTATACTCCCATTATATCATATTATCTGTCTTTTTCAAGAAATGATATTATAATATCAATCTATTATAGAATTATACTCTTTTAATTTTATATTCTTTTTCTAATTCATCTATTTTATCAAATATTTGTCAAAATTGTATCATAATTGTTAATAAATTATCCTTCCAAGATTGTTTCATAGAGCACATGCCTGTGAAATAAAAAGAGAGCGCTCCGCCACACTCATTACTGCTAAGACCGCCCTTTGGGAGCTATCTATTTTTCGATAGCCCCATAAATAATATAAATTTGTAAACACCTTCATTATTAATCTCTATTCAAAAGAAAAATAATCCCTCATTAGTTGCAATAGCTTTTTTAATCGAATCATTAATTCGTTGGTCTTTTGTTTTGTGATAATCATGTCCATCTAGTTCGAGAAAAAGCATCTTTTGTTTAGAAATAAAACCATTTACATGCATCTTCTGCCCGCTATCTAGTTCTTCGTATCTCATATTAACCAACTCTCCTGATCGTTATTTGTAATATTATACTGATATTCCATTCCACGCACTTCCCCTCGTTCGTTGGCGTTTGCCGTCAGATTGGTAAAGGAATCGATAAGCTAAGCCCTGGCGTTTATTTCATCATGAAATCAAAAATATGAAGAAAAAAGGAAGAAGCAATCCCGTAGAGAATTTCGCCTTAGAAAAGCCCGAATTCTCTGAGATTGCCTCTTCCCGTCATGTTAGAGATGAAAAGCCAGTATTAACCAAGCCTCCTTCTCTCATATCTCATTTTCAATTTTTTCATGCTCCTACTCCAGCGTAGTCGCCGCCTGCTTACCAGCCTCCCGTCCAAAGGACACAGACTGAGAATAGCCGCCGGACTGCCAGGTCACCTCGCCTGCTGCATACAGACCCTCTACCGGGGTTCCGTCCTCGTACAGCACCTGGGCCTTTTCGTTACAGGACACGCCGCCCTTGGTCATGTGGTTGGCTGCCTCGATCCGTGCGCCGTAGTACGGACCCTCTGCGTCGAACGGGCGGGCTGCCGGTGCGCCCTGGAGCTCGTCGTTCTCGCCAGCCTCAGCCGCTGCGTTAAACTTCTCGATGGTCTCTGTCAGACCTGCCGGATCGATGCCCAGCTCCTCTGCCAGACCCTCCCAGGTATCCGCCTGTTTGAAGTAGCCGGCGTCTACGTGCTTCCGGATCCGATAGAAGGAATCATAGCCAGTGCCGTCGGTCAGCATGAACGCCGCACCGCTGGTCTGCGCCTGGATCGCTGTCCCGCGCTCTAAGGTCTCGATGGTCTCGTCGATGAACCGCTGACCTTCCTTGTTCACCAGGATGTCCAGATCCGCGCCGCCGGTCAGATCCCGGTTGGGAACGATGATGCTGGGGAATACGCGGACATTGTCCATGTGCTCCATCTTAAATCCATTTGCTTCAAATACCTTTACGAAATCGCCGGTGGTCCCGATCTGGTTGGAAGTATTCAGCACCTCGTAGCCCGGAGCATACTCTGCCAGCAGTTCCTTGCTGGAGCAGAAGCCGCCGGTGGCGATGATCGTGTTCTTCGCCTTGATGGTGTAGCTCTCGTTGTTATTGTTGGTAACGGTCACGCCCACGCAGCGTCCGTCCTCCATCACCAGGTCCGTGCCCTTGGTACCGGTACGGATATCCAGGCCCAGCTCATACGCCCGCTTCTCCATGCCTTCCTGGATCACTTCGCCGGCGTACTGGTCTTCCTTCGCCATATGGTTCATGTTGCTGTAGTTATAATCCAGCTCAACGCCCATGCCGCGCAGCCACGCATCCAGCTGGTTCTCCTGCTCCGCCCATACGGCAACCCGCTCCGGGGTATCGCCTGCGCTAGACTTGGCCTCGATGAAATTCTCCACCTGGTTCACGGTCCACTTCTCATTCCCCGCTGCCTTCTGAGCCTCGGAGTTGATCAGGTCATAGAAGTTCATGTCGAACTTGCCGTTGCCGCTTAAGATATCCATCTTCTCTACTACGATGATATTGGCCGCATCGTTGGTCTCCTTCGCGGTGATCGCCGCCGCCAGACCAGCCGGGCCGCCGCCTACTACGACGATATCGGTCTCCACGTCATCCAGAGTAACAGCTTCCTTCTCCGGGCCTGCGGTAGCCATGGTGATCTCCTCGACCTCCAGCCCCGCTTCCGCCATAGCCTGTCCTACCGCCCACTTTACGGCATAGGAAGAAAAGGTCGCGCCGCTCACACTGTCGACCACCGGGGTGCCTGCCTCCAGGATCCGCTCCCGGATCAGCGGAAATGCCCGGTCGATCACAACCTTGCTCTCATGGTTCTCGCCCAGAGCGATGTCCGTTACCGCACCGTCCGCAATGGTGACGGTCACCTGCATCTCTCCGCCGTAACCGGCTGCAGTGATCTCGTACGTACCGCCTGCCGCCTCCGCCTCTTCGGTGGTCTCCGCTTCCGTCTCCGGAGCCGCGGTGGTCTCCGGGGCCTGGGTCGTCTCCTGGGTCGTTCCGCCGGAGCATGCCGCCAGCATCATGGACGCAGCCAGGACCACGCTTGCTAATCCTTTCTTTTTCATGAAAAAACCTCCCTCACTGGTTTATAGTGATAATAGTGTATCAATCTCCGGAAGAAATGTCCAGCATTTTATTTCCATTCCGAAAATCTTTTTTAGTTCTTTTTTCAGCCGTCTCTTTCCCGGCAGGACGCCCGGTCCCCGGCCTTCCCATCCACAAGACGCACGTCCATCTTCCGGTAGGGGATCTCGATCCCCGCCTGGTCGAAGCGCTCCTTGATCGACTCGATCATCTCCCAGCGCACCGTCCAGTAATCTTCCGTTGTGGTGAAGCCCCGGACGCCCACGGTCACCGCGCTTTCTCCCAGCTCGCCCACATAGACTGTGACCCCCTCCTCCTGGAGGACGAGGGGATGGCTCTCAAACAGTTCCCGCAGGATCGTCTTCGCAAGCTTCAGATCCGACTCATAGCCAATGCCGATCTCCAGATCCAGCCGCCGTTTTCCTTGGCCGGTCACATTGACCACGACTCCATTGGAAATACTGCCGTTGGGGATCGTGATCTTCCGCTGGTTCGGCGTCATCAGGGTCGTGTAGATCAGACCTACCTTCTCCACCGTGCCCTCCTGGTCCTCGAACAGGATGTACTCCCCCACGTCAAAGGGGTGTACCAGCATGATCATGATGCCGCCTGCCACATTTTTCAGGCTTTCCTGCAACGCCAGGCCCACAGCCAATCCCGCGGACCCCAGCAGCGTCACGATCGACGCCGTAGGGATCCCCAGACTATCCGCCGCCATAAATACCGCCAGGGCGTAGATCCCGATCTCCGCCGCCGTCATCAAAAACCGGCTAACCACCCGGTCCGCCGAGGACCGTTCCAGGGCGTTGTTCACCAGACGCCGCACCACACGCACGATCCGGTTGGCGATCAGCAGGATCACCGCCGCCGCCAGCACCCGCAGCGCCAGATCGGAGATCCCCGGCCCCCAACCCTTCAGCTTGTCCCAAAACAGCTGCATATCCTTTCTCCTCTCCTTCCTGTCCCAGCCTTATCCCATCCGGGAGAGCTGGTCCCGGATCTCCTGCTCCTCGTCGGAAAAGAGCAGGTCCCGGTTATATTGATAATACCGTTCGCAGGGATACTCCTTCAAAAATCCTACGCTGTAATATCCACTGTTCAGCTCTGTCACGAACAGGGTCATCTCCTGGCCGCTCCCAAACGCCGCCTCCAGGAAATCAAAGGCGTGCTCCAGCTTCGCTCCGGCTTCGTCCACCAGCGCCTCATACCGGTCGCTGTCCGCGCCGAACCGCTCCCGCAGGAGCTCCCAAGCCTGGCCCGCCGAGGTCAGATCCATCCCCCGCAGGGCCTGCAGATCCGCTTCCAGGGCGGCGGCCACGCCGCGCTCCCGCTGATATTCCATCCGGGACAGCAGTCCGCTCTCCCTGCGCCGCTCCCGCTCCTCCTGGAACCGCTCCAGCATGTCCGCAAAGGCCGTGGCCGCCGCCTGACCGGAGCCCGCTCCGCCGCCTGCGGATATCCCCGCCGCCCGGCCAGCACCTGCTCCGCCGTCTGTGAATACCCCCGCCTCCTGTCCAGCACTTGCTCCGCCGTCCGCGGATACACCCGCCTCCCGGCCAGCACCTGTACCGCCGTCCGCGAATACCCCCGCCTCCTGCAGCTCCTTAAACCGCTCCCGGCGGAGCTCCAGCTCCCGGGCCAGATGTCCCACTTTCCGGAAGCTCTCGTTCAGCCCGGAAAGCAGAAGTCCGGTGACGCTGACCCGCTCGTCAAAGGCTGCCCGCCCAAGCCGCTCCGCCGCTGCCTCCGAGATCTCTCCGGCCAGCACCCGATCCACCTGGTAATCCTCTTTGTATTTGTAATACAGCTCCAGATAATTGGCAAAATCCTTGGCGATCCCCGGGAACTGGATATACTCCTGGATCAATTCCCGGTCCGCCCGTTTGCCCAGGGATTCATACACCTGGATCAGCTGGGACAGATCTTCCCAGCCCCGGGGCGTGGCAAACATCCGCCCGTCCACCGTGGTCTCGATCCGGCAGAAATTCCCTGGCCGCACGCTGACATAATCCCGCACCGCCGGATGGATGTCCGCTGCCGCGGCGTATTCCTTCCAGACCGCCAAATCCGGCTCCACATCGATCCGCCGGATCCGGTCCAGGGTAACGATGTCAAACTCCCGGACTGATTTATTGTACTCCGGGGGATTCCCCGCCGCCACGATGACCCAGCCCTCCGGGATCCTGTGGGTGCCGAAGGTCTTGGCCTGCAGAAACTGCAGCATCACCGGCGCCAGCGTCTCTGAAACACAGTTGATCTCGTCGATGAATAAGATCCCCTCCTTTAAACCGGTAGCCTCCATCCGCTCATACACCGAGCCCACGATCTCGCTCATCGTGTACTCCGTCACCGCATACTCCCGTCCGCCGTACTCCCGCCGCTCGATCATCGGCAGGCCGATGGCGCTCTGCCGGGTATGATGGGTGATGGTGTAGGCCGCCAGTCCGATCTGGCACTCCTGGGCAATCTGCTCCATGATCTGAGTCTTGCCCACTCCAGGCGGCCCGATCAGCAGCACCGGCCGCTGCCGGATCGCCGGGATCACATACCCACCGTACGCATCCTTTTGAAGGTACGCCGCGATCGTATCCTTGATTTCCTGTTTTGCCCGTTTTATATTCATCCTTATTCCGTCTCCTCGCTCTATCCTTCTGTCATTTCCCCTGCCACACCGTTTTCCCCGGTCCGCCGTCATCCTCTAAGATCTGCTCCGGCTCCAGGATCACCTTCATGGCCCAGGCCGGCACGGAGATATCCGTATACTGGTCCTTCACGAACACGAACGCCGTGTCGTAGACCGGCCGCTTCACCGGATAGATCCCTTCCCCGTCTGTAAAATACAAAAGCCCCTTCAGGCGGAACAATTCTCCCCGCCCCAGCATCTGGTCCACATATGCAAACGCCGGCCGGAAATCCGTTCCTCCCTGGCCGATGATGGCAAAATCCTTCATATACTGTTCCAGCTCTTCCCGGTCAGAAATCTTCACATCCTGCCGCACCGCCTCATCGCACTGGATGATGTGGATATTGGTCTTTCGGAAATAACTGTCCGCCTCGCACAGCACGTCGTAGGTCTCCTCCAGGAACCGCCGCACCAGCTCCCCTGAGCAGGACATGGACGTATCCACCACGATCACAAAATCCTGGATCCGGCTGACCTCCTTCGACTCCAGCGGCTCCACCAGCGGCAGGTTCCCATACAGCTCCAGGCCGTAGGTATAAAATGCCGGATCAAAGGAATCCTCGTCCACCTGCAGCTCCTCTCCCAGGACGGAGAATTTCCGCAAAAACCGCCGGTAATCATACCGTTCCCGGTTCTCCACCTGCACCTGCTCCAACAGGCTTTTCGTCTCCTCATCCTGCTCTGTGCCCAGCGTCTCCATCTCCGTCTGCAGCTTCTCCCGGTTCTTCCCCCACTGGTTCTGCCGTTGGATCGCCGTGTGAGGGCCCTCCGGCGGCAGCGCCCAATACTGATGGTCGTCCACCAGGAATTCCGCCGCCAGCCGTTCCCGCTGCCGGACAGACAGCATGCCCTCCCGTTCCATCTCCTTTAAGGCATGATACACGCCCTCAGCGTTCAGCACCGCCAGCCGCTTGTCCAGCCGTCCGTACCAGTCCATCCGGTAAGGAGAAATGGGGGCGTGGACGCATTTGACATACAGCCCATCCAGCACGGCCTCCGCCGCAATATCACAGGACACGTCCCACAGCTCCGCCTCCCGCTTTCCCCGGGTGTCCATGTGGGAAAACAGGCAGTGGAGCACCGCATGCAGATAGGAGCGGTTCACCCACGTCCGCCCCTTCCCGTATAAGTCAAACAGATAATCCGGGTGATAGTACAGCACGAACCCGTCCGTGCCCATCCCCCGGCATTCCCTATCCATCTCAAATCCCAGGCTGCTCAAAGAAAGATCCAAAAACCGCATGCTCAGATACAGCTCATTCCTGGCATTGCGGAGGATCCGCACCGCCAGCTCCGCCTGATCCAGCTCCTGGAGCTGCCGGTGCCGCACCGGATCGATCATCTCTGTCCTTCCTTTCTATCCATCCAATCCTCTTGGTCCATTGCCCGGCGGATCCGTCCATATCCGGCGGTCCGTCCATCCCCGACGGTCCGTCCATCCCCGGCGATCCGTCCATCCCTCAACGGTCTGTCCATCCCTGGTCGTCCGCCCATTACAGCTCAAACCGCCGCTTTCTCCGGGGCGCGCCGCCGGGACCGGTCGTTTCCCCGGCAGTCCCTTCGCCGGCCTGCGCCAGCCTCCGCCGCCGCTCCATCAGCCAGCTGACCATCTCCGTATCCCCGGCCTGACCGGCCAGGTCGATATACCGCCCCAGCCGCTCCGCCTGTCCTCCGGCGTCCTGCTCCAGCACCTCGTCCACCAGCCATGGCAGCTTTCCCGGCTCCAGATTGGTCACCGTATCCCGCCTCAGCCGGTCGGCGTCAAGGAGCAGGCGCCCCGCCATCTCCCAGTGCTCCCGCACATACGCCCGGTAGCGTTCTCCGGCGGCGGCCGACAGCTCCACCGGGAACATCAGCCGTCCCAGGGCCAGCTCCGTCACCAGCTCCTCCGGCTCCTGGACCTGCGCATGGGGGAACAGCTCGTCATACGCGCCGAACTGGAACGTTCTCCCAGAAAAGCAGTACCGGTAACGGTGGCCGCACCCGTGAGTCTCAATGAACAGGATCCGGGCCGGCGTATTTTCCACTGATTCCTCATAATATTCCGGGAAGATGAGCCGCGCCTCGGCCACCCCGGTCCCGGCACGGACCGCCTTCCGGCCAGCCGCTGCGTTTTCCCCCTGCCCCTCCGGGACCGTCTTCCGGCCATCCGCCGCGTTTTCCCCCTGCCCGTCCGGGACCGCATTCCGGCCAGCCGCCGCGTTTTCCTCCTGCCCCTCCGTCGGCGCTACCCCCAGGTGCACCCGCACCCGCAGGGTCTGACGGAGCTCGGAGAGCAATTCCTTAAAACAGGAACGCTCCCCCGCATACTCCCACATTTCCAGATATGCCACGCTGGTCACCCCGGCGAACAGGCCCGCACCCAGGTCGTGGATCCGGCTCCCGCACCAGATCCGCCGCAGGCTCTCACAGCCATAAAATCCATAAGCTCCGATCCGCTCCAGGCTGAGGGGCAGATGCAGATCCTCCACCGGACTTCCCGCCAGGACATAGGCGCCCAGCTCCGTGA
>DVLJ01000074.1 GCA_018715565.1 Candidatus Ventrimonas merdavium | reverse complement strand
GCTCTAACATCTTCCGACTCCCATATTACTGAATGGATGACCACAGCAATTTCTCCGATGGTTGGCAATTTATCTGGCATCATTTATGTAATATTAGTAGCCGTGTTGGCTGGCTTTGTAACAAATTTTATCTCCAGCACAGTCAATACAACACTATTTTATGGAATCTTTGTCCCTATCTTACTAGCAGGAACAGTTAACTTAGAAGTAAATCCAATCGTACTTGCATGTATCATTGGTGCTACTAGTAGCCTGGCATTCGGTGCTCCCTCTGGCCGCGCCCATGCTTCTTTAGCTGCTGGAACCGGTTGGTTTTCTATTAAAGATATGCTGTTTTATGGCACAAGTATCTCCGTATTAATCAGTTTCATATTTGCACTTATAGGCTATCCTCTCGGAGATATCTTAATGTAGTATAAAACACCCCTAATAGTGAGATACACAAAGGTTGCATCTCACTATTAGGGTACTTTATGTTTCACTGCAACGATTGCCATATTATTATCGACTATACATTGACCGTCTTCCCCACCCGCTTTTCCAACAGGGCGATCCCCTGATACAGGGCCGCCGACAGCAGGCACAGGATCACGATGGACATCATCACCAGATCCAGCTGGAACACCTGGCTCCCGTAGATGATGAGATAACCCAGTCCTTTCTGGGCCGCCAGGAACTCCCCGATGATCACCCCCACCAGGCACAGGCCCACGTTCACCTTCATGTTGCTGATGATCAGCGGCACCGAGCCGGGGAGCAGCACCTTGGTCAGCACATCCAGCCGGTTCCCGCCCAGAGCGTAGATCAGCTTGATCTTCTCCCGGTCCATCCCCAGGAATCCGTTGTGCAGCGTCAGGATCGAGCCGAACACTGCCACGGATACGGCGGCCACTACGATCGTGGAGACGTGATTGCCCAGCCACACGATCAGCATAGGGGCCAGGGCCGATTTGGGCAGGCTGTTCAGCATCACCAGATAGGGCTCTAAGATCTCCGACGCGCTCCGGCTGGACCACAGCACCACCGCCGCCCCGATCCCGGCGGTCACCACGATGGCAAAGCTCACCAGCGTCTCAAACAGGGTGATCCCCATGTGGAGAAAGATGCTCCGATCCTCCACCATCCGCCAGAAACAAAGGAGAACTCTGGACGGGGAGCTGAAGATGAAATCGTCGATGATCCCCAGCCTCGCGCAGAGTTCCCATACGGCAAGCAGCAGCACCAGCAGGCAAAACCGGCTGGCCGTCACCCGCTTCCGGTGCAGCCGTTCTTTTTCGATATATTCCTCCTGAAGCCTGGTCGCAGGCATCGCGCCCTTGGATTCCATAGGCATTCCTCCTCATACAGCAGTGTGTTGTTGATACTCTACTATATGCGGGAACAGGCTGGTTGGTCATCTGACGGAAAAAGGGCGGACTATATGTCCGCCCCTGGGTTTACAAAGCTGCCGCTCTTGCCTCCCGTCTTCCTCACCAGACAGATCCGACCCATCTCCATGGTCTTGTCTACGGCCTTACACATATCATAGATGGTCAGCAGGGCTACGGACACGCCGGTCAGGGCTTCCATCTCCACCCCGGTCTTCCCCGTGGTCCGGGCCGTGCAGAACGCCTGGACCTCCCGGTTCTCCTGATGGAGGGTAAAATCGATGTTTAACTTGGTCAGGTTCAGCCCGTGGCACAGCGGGATCAGCTCCGGGCACCGCTTCGCCCCCATGATCCCGGCCACCCGGGCCACCCCCAGCACGTCGCCCTTTGCCATCGTGCCTTCGGCCACCTTCCGGAAGCATTCCTCGCTCATGTAGATGCTCCCCTGGGCCACCGCCTCCCGTTCGGTGTCCGCCTTGCCTCCAACGTCCACCATGCGGGCGTTGCCCTGTTCGTCAAAATGGGTAAACTCCATAACGTCTCCTTCCTGACCGCCGGCTCATGCCAGCGGAAAATGGCAGAATACCTGCCGCTCCCCCACCTGTCTGCAGGCCGGCCTTTCCTGGCTGCAGATGTCCTGCGCATAGGGGCACCGGGTGTGGAAGCGACAGCCGGAGGGCGGGTCTACCGGAGACGGGATCTCCCCGGACAGCAGCGTCTTCTCCTCCGTGCGCAGCCTGGGATCCGCCTTGGGGATCGCGTTCAGCAGGAACCTGGTATAGGGATGCAGAGGCTGGTCGTACAGCTCGTCCGTCGGTCCGATCTCGCAGATGCTCCCCAAAAACATCACGCACACCCGGTCCGCGATGAATTTCACCACGCTCAGATCGTGGGAAATGAACAGATAGGTCAGGCGGTATTCTTCCTGGATATCCTTCAAAAGGTTCAGCACCTGGGACTGGATGGACACATCCAGGGCCGATACCGGCTCGTCGCAGATGATCAGCTTCGGGTTTAAGGCGATCGCCCGGGCGATGCCGATCCGCTGCCGCTGTCCCCCGGAGAACTGATGGGGATACCGGTTATAGAATTCCTCCGGGATCCCCACCTCCTTCATCAGGGCCTTCACCCGGTCCTCCAGCTCCTTCTTATCCTTCATGCCGTAGGTGGTCAGCGGCTCGCTGATGATCTGCTTTACGCTCATCCGGGGATTTAATGAGGCATAGGGATCCTGGAAGATGATCTGCATCTGCCGCCGCTTGTCCGCAAACTCCGCCGGGCTCATGGCAGTGATTTCCTCTCCTTCAAACAGGACGCGCCCCGAGGTGGGCTCCAGCAGGCGGATCAGCGTCCGCCCCAGGGTACTTTTCCCGCAGCCGGATTCTCCCACCAGGGCCAGGGTCTCCCCTTCATAAATGGTCAGATCCACATCGGATACGGCGTGTACGGCCAGGGGGGCCTTCCGGCTTCCGCCGATGGGGAATTCCTTCACCAGATGCTCCGCCTTCAGCAGGATCTTCTTCCCGGTCTCTGTCCCGGTCTCTGTCTTATTCTCCATCTAACTGCACCTCGCTTTCGTACTTAAAGCACCGGACGCCGTGGCCCTCCCTGGTCTGGTACAGACAGGGCTTCTCCCTCCAGCACCGCTCCGTGGCCTCCTCGCACCGGGTGCAGAAATTGCAGCCCTTGGGCAGATGCAGGAGGTTCGGCACCACGCCTTCGATGGTGTAAAGCCGGTGCGCCTTCTCGTCCATCTTGGGGATGGAGCGCAGCAGCCCCTGGGTATAGGGGTGCTCCGTCTCGCCGAACAGCTCGAAGGTCTCCGCCTGCTCCATCACCTTTCCCGCATACATCACGTACACGTAGTCGCAGACCTCCGCCACCACGCCCATGTTGTGGGTGATGAGGATGATCGACGTTCCCTGCTCCTCACAGAGCCGCCGCATCAGCTGCAGGATCTGGGCCTCGATGGTCACGTCCAGCGCTGTGGTGGGCTCGTCGGCGATCATCACCTTGGGCCTGCACACCATCGCCATCCCGATCATCACCCGCTGGCGCAGGCCGCCGGACAGCTGATGGGGATAGCAGCGGTACCGCTTCTCCGGCTCCGGGATGCCCACTGCCCGGAAGATCTGGAGCACCCGCTCCTTCGCCTCCTCCTTGGACACCTTCTGGTGGAGGAGGATCGCCTCCTGCACCTGCTTTCCTACCGGATACACCGGATTTAAAGAGGTCATGGGCTCCTGGAAGATCATGGAGATCTCATTCCCCCGCACCTTCGCCAGCTCCTTCGGCTTCAGATGGGTGATATCCCGTCCATCCAGGCGGATGGTGCCGCCCACTACCCGCCCCGGATAGCGCAAAAGGCCCATCACCGACATGGCGGTCATACTCTTGCCGCATCCAGATTCGCCTACGATCCCGATGATCTTTCCAGCGGGGACCTGGATGCTGACCCCGTCCACTGCCGGGACCTCGCCCTTCGCCGTAAAGAAGTGGGACTTCAGATCCCGGATATCCAATACGATCGGTTCGTTCATCTTATTCCCTCCTCTACTGCTCTTTTAAATACGGGTCCAGCACGTCCCGCAGGCCGTCCCCTAAGAAGTTGAACGCCAGCACCACGATCATGATCGCCACGCTGGGCGCGATGCACAGCCACGGCTCAGAGAACAGATACTTCTTGCCCCGGGACACCATCAGGCCCCAGCTGGCGCTGGGCGGCTGGGCTCCGATGCCCAGAAAGCTTAGGGAAGCCTCTGACAGGATCGCCGAGGGGATGTTCAGGGTAAACAATACGATCAGGGTCGGCAGGCAGTTGGGCAGGATGTGGCGGAACATGATCGTCCGCTTCTTCACCCCGATGGAGCGGGCCGCCTCCACATACTCCTTCTCCTTCAAGGAAAGGGTCTGGGAGCGGACCACCCGCGCCGTGCTGGCCCAGTTGATCAGGCTCAGGGCGATAAAGATATTGATCAGCCCTCCGCCCATGGTATACATCACCACCATGGCCAGCAAGAGGGACGGGAACGCCAGCATGATATCTGCCAGACGCATGATGACAAAGTCGATCTTCCCGCCGTAAAACCCGGCGCACATGCCCAGCATCGTACCGATGCCCATGGAGATCAGGGTCGGCACCAGACCAATGGTCAGGGAAATGCGGGCGCCGAAGATGATCCGGCTGAGCACGTCCCGTCCCAGCTCGTCCTGCCCCAGCCAGTGCTCCATGCTGGGATGGGCCAGCCGGTCCGTCAGGCTCTGCTCCAGATGATCGTAGGGCGCCACCAGAGGCGCGAACACCGCCGCCAGCAGGATCAGCACGATCACCACCGCGGAAAATACGGCCAGCTTGTTCTGGCGCACCAGGGTCTTGACCTTGTCGGACCAGGTATCAGCCTCGCCGATCTGGTCCTCATGGCTCACCATCAGTTCCGGCTCTGCGCCGTCCGGATATCCTTTTTTCTCAAATTCTGCCATCTTACGCGCCCTCCCGGATTCTCGGATCCAATACATTGTACAGCAGGTCTGCCACCAGATTGCCGATGATGATCAGGATCGTAGTAAAAATGACCGTTCCCTGCAGAAGCGGCATGTCTCTCGTCTCAATGGCGTTCACCGCCAGGCGGCCGATCCCCGGCACGCCGAACACGCTCTCCGTCAGTACCGCGCCGGACAGCATGCTGGAGATCTGCAGCGCCATCATGGTCACCACCGGGAGCATGGCATTTTTCAGGGCATGCCCCACGATCACACCGGTCTCCCGCAGTCCCTTCGCCCGGGCCGTGCGGATGAAATCGTTCTGCATGATCTCCACCAGATTGGAACGGGTCATACGGGCGATGCTCCCCGCCGAGTTCCAGCCCAGCACGATCGCCGGAAGGACCATGGAGTTCACGGAATCAAAGCCCGATACCGGGAACCAGTTCAGCTTAAACGCAAACACATACTGGAGCACCAGCGCCGTCATAAAGACCGGCATGGATACCCCCAGCAGGGCGCAGCCCATGAACAGCCGGTCCAAAAGCCTGTTCTGCCGGATCGCCGCGATCACCCCGGCCACCAGGCCGATGACCCAGGCCACCGCCGCGGCCAGGAGCGATAGCTTCACCGTATGAGGGAACGCCTCAGCGATGATCTGAGCCACGTCCCGGTTTAAGCGGTAGGACGTCCCAAAGTCCCCCCGCATGGCATTGCCGATATATTTGAAAAATTGAACGATCATCGGCTGATCCAGCCCCATCTCCGCCCGGAGCTTCTCGATGAGCGCCATATCCATATGCTCGCCCAGCATCGTCTGCACCGGGTCTCCGGGCACGATGCGCAGCATAATGAAAATGGCCAGCACCACGCCGAACAATACCGGGATCGCTATCAGAATCCGTTTCAGTATCTTTTTTAACACTGGGAATCCCCCTTTTCCTTCTGTCATCTGGCTGTAAAAATGCCGCAAAACGGGAAAGTCCATTCTGCGGCATCTCATTACGTCCTGTTGTCCAGTCAGATCATTCGCTTAAAGAAATCTCATAGTACAGCTTGTCGCCTACGCCGCTCCACATGGGCTTGAAGTTCTGCACCCGCTTGCTCACCGCAAACAGATGGGTGCGGGAATACATGGGCGCCCACGCCGCGTCCTCATGGATGATCTTCTCCTCCAGAGCCTGATATTCTGCAATGCGCTCATCCTCGTTCACGATCCCGCGCGCCGCCGCAACCCGGCCCATCACTTCCGCATCCGGATAGTTGATGGAGCGCATCGTCGTCTTCTCCTCGTTGCCGAAGAAGGTGTAGATGAAGTTGTCCGGATCGTTGTAATCCGCCGTCCAGGTCGCCATAAAGGAACCTAGATCGCCGGAGTTGCGGGTATCCAGCCAGGTAGACTCGTCGTAGTTGCGGATCTCCGCGGTGATGCCCACCTGCGCCAGCTGCTCCTTGATGATCTCCAGGGACATCGTCACCGTGTCGGATGCCGAACTGTCTGCGGACAGCTCCATGGTAAATCCATCCGGATATCCTGCCTCTGCCAGCAGCGCCTTCGCGCCTTCCGGATCATACTCGATCGTGGTCTGGTTCTCGTTATAAGCGATCAGACCCTTCGGGAAGATCCCCTGCTCTACCTGGCCCCGGCCTCCGTACAGAGCGTCCAGGATCGCCTGCCGGTCGATCGCCATCTGCACTGCCTTGCGGACCTTCACGTCCTGGAACGGCTCATGGGCAAAGTTCATAGTAAGGTAGGTAATGCCTACCCGCGGTCCGGAAACGATCTGATCCGGATAGGTCGCCTCAAACCGGTCGATGGCGTCGGTCACATAATCCAGGTCGATGATATCCAGCTCGCCGCTCTCGAACATCATGGTCTGGGTCTCCGTGTCCGGGACGATGCGGATCACAACGCCGGGAAGGGCGGACGCCCCTTTCCAGTAGTCGTCGTTGCGGGTCAGGACCAGACGGTCGTTCAGCGTCCAGCTTTCAAACTTGAAGGGGCCGGTGCCCACGGTCACACTGGGATCCATCCCGAACTGGTCGCCCGCCGCCGCGGTGGCCTCACTGTCATAGATGGACGCGCCTGCGGTGGACAGGCATGCCAGGAATGCGGCGAACGGCTCCTTTAACGTCACCTTCAGCGTATAGTCGTCTACTGCCTCCACGCCTTCGATGGACTCTGCCGTCCCTGCCAGCACCTCGTCGGAGCCCTTGATCTGGTCCACCACCTCAGTGTTCACCGTGCCGGTCTCCGTCAGCATGCGGTTGAAGGTATATACCACGTCCTCTGCGGTAAAGTCATTGCCGTTATGGAACTTAACGCCCTCTCTTAAGTGGAACGTATACTCCAGACCGTCCGGGGAGATCTCCCAGCTCTCGGCCAGGCTCGGCTCGATGCTGGAGGTCCCGTCCTCCGCCACATCCACCTCCACCAGCCGGTCGTAGATGTTCCACGGGATCTCGTAATCCTTGGTGGTCTTCTGGGCGTCCGTCGTCTGGATGTCCGCATTGAGCACCGCCACCAGATATCCGCTGGTATCCACGGAAGAACCGGTGCTCGCTCCGCTGGTCTGGGCCGCCGCGGTCTCTCCGCCGGCCGTCTCCGCATCCGTTCCCTGACTGCCGCCGCAGCCGGACAGGATCAGACCTAAGGCCATCGCCGATGCTAGGATCAAACTGACACGCTTTTTCATAATTGCTCCTCCTTTTCCGCTCCGAAACCTTGCGTTCCCATCAAGCACTGAAATATAAGAACGATGCATTCCCTAAAAATCAAAAAAAGGTGCAATCCCACCGCGGGCTGCACCTTCGCATGCGGAAACCAATTTCCAGAACTTTGCTTTAATGGTTCCAATCATATCATAATCAGACGATCATTTCAACTGTTTTTCTCTTTTCGCCCTATTCCTCCCAGGCTTCCAGCCAGGCCAGACATGCTTCATGCCACTGTTCCCAGGCGGCGTCCCGCTCCCGGGAAAGCGCCTCCCGCTCCTGCATAAGCGCCTCCAGACGGGCCGGCGCACCGCCCTGCTCCGGCTTCTTTTCCAAGGCCGCCGTTTTGTCGGATCCTGACGTCCCGTCCTGCTCCCACAGCTCCGGGAATACCGCCGCCCAGGTCTCCGGGGACTGAGCGATCGCGGTCTCCAGCTCCCGGCAGGCTTCCTCCAGCCGTTCCAGACGGCTCCCTGCCGGCTCCATCCGCTCGGACGCCAGGCGCAGCTTCCATTCCAGATATGCTTCCTCCTCCGGGATCTCCCGCAGGCGGTGCCGCTCTGCCTTCGGCACCGCCCGCATCCCCGCCAGCAGCGCCGCGTCCTCCGCCTTCACCCGGGCGGCTGCCCCGCCTCCGTCTGCCCCTCTTCGGATCCGTTCCAGATAGTGCTCGTAGCCAAACGGATAATACATGACCCCGTCTTCCTCGAAGATCAGGATCGCGTCCGCAACCTGACGGATGAAATACCGGTCATGGGACACGAACAGGATGGTGCCGGTGTAAGCCTGGAACGCCGCCTCCAGCGTTTCCTTCGCCAGGATATCCATGTGGTTGGTCGGCTCGTCCAGGATCAGAAGGCTGGGCCGGCTCTGCAGAAGCTCTGCCAATACCAGACGGGCCTTCTCCCCTCCCGAGAGGGAGGACACCGTTTTCGCCGCGTTCCTTCCTCCAAACCGGTACGCCCCCAAAACGCTCCGCACCTCCTTTTCCGTCAGGGACGGATAAAGCTCATGGAAATGCTCCAGCACCGATTTCCCGGACTGGATCTTGGCCGAGTGCTGATCAAAATAGCCGAGGGTCACATGATTGCCCAGGGTATATGTCCCGTCCAGGGGCTCCAGGAACCCGGCCACAGTCTTAAGGAAGGTGCTTTTCCCCGCTCCGTTGGAGCCTAAGATCCCGATCTTCTGGCCCCGGCGCACCCGGAGGGATACCTCCAGAAGAGGACGGTCATAGCCGATCTTTAGATGCTCTGCCTCAAGCGTCCACTTGCTCCCTGGATGGAGGGGACTGATCTCTCCCGGGAAGAAGCGGGCCGCTTCCTCCTCCGGCTTTTCCGCCAGGGGCATCCGCTCCAGCTGCCTGCGCTTCGCCCGGGCAAAGGACGCCTTGGTCGGCTTGTGCTTAAACCGCTGGATCACGTCTTCCAGGCGTCGGATCTCCTCCTGCTGACGTTCGTAAGCCTTCTGCTGGAGTTCCAGCCGCTTGGCCTTCTCCGCCCGGTACGCCGTGTAATTGCCTGCATAGCGGGTCAGCCGGCCCCGGTCGATCTCATATACCACCTCCGCCACCCGGTCCAGGAAGAACCGGTCGTGGGACACCATCACCACCGCCCGCTCATACGTGCGCAGCTCTTCCTCCAGCCACTGCACGGACGCCAGGTCCAGATGGTTGGTCGGCTCGTCCAGAAGCAGGATATCCGGCCGGTCCAGCAGCAGGCGGATCAGACCGATCTTCGTCTGCTCCCCGCCGGAAAATTCCCGGAGCTTCTTTTTCTTATCTGCCCGGGAAAATCCCAATCCGGTGAACATCCGGTCGTACTCCATCTCATAGGCGAACCGTTCCCGGTCAAAGAGATCCCTGCAGGGACAGCCGGACAGCAGCTCCTCCTCCACCGTCCGGTCCCCGTCTCCAAACGCCTGCTGGCCCAGCATCCCCACTGTCAGCCGCCGGGCCGTGGTGATCCCGGGGCCGTTCCGCTTGTCGTCCCGGTCCAGGGACAGCTCCCCGGCAATGAGCCGCAGAAGCGTACTCTTCCCCGCTCCGTTCCTGCCCACCACGGCGATCTTCTCCGTTCCTTTTATCATAAAATCAAAATGTGACAGCACCGCCGTCCCGCCGGGGGACACGCTGCCGTCGGCGATCTGATAAAGCATGGTCCTCCTTTGCTTTCGCTGGCTTTCTCCGCCTTCGTCGGCATTCTCCGCCTTCGCTGATATTCTCCGCTTTCGCTGATATTCTCCGCTTTCGCCGCCATTTTCAGTATTTCCCGATCTTGGCTCCTGCTTTGCGGTGATCCCATTTTCCGTCCCTTTATTCTAGCGCGGGAGCCGGGAACGTGTCAAACGTATTTTGGAAATCGCGAAAGCCCTTGAAGAAACCGGCGGCAGATGATATGATTTTTATAGCCTGTGCGGGCAAAACGGCCGTGCGGGGAACGTTCGAGAAAAGGGGGACACAGTCATGTACATTACCTGTCTGGATTTAGAGGGAGTATTAGTACCGGAGATCTGGATCGCATTTTCTGAGGCCAGCGGCATTCCCGAATTAAAGCGCACCACCCGGGACGAACCGGATTATGACAAGCTGATGCGCTGGCGCATCGGCATCCTGAAGGAACACGGCCTGGGCTTAAAGGAGATCCAGGACGTGATTGCCAAGATCGACCCGCTGCCCGGAGCAAAAGAGTTCTTAGACGAGCTGCGCGGACTCTGCCAGGTGATCATCATCAGCGACACCTTTACCCAGTTCGCGGCTCCGCTGATGAAAAAGCTGGGGATGCCCACCATCTTCTGCAACTCCCTGGAGGTAGGAGAGAACGGGGAGATCACCGGCCACAAGATGCGGATCGAGAAGTCCAAGCTGACCACCGTTAAGGCCCTGCAGTCCATCGGCTTTGAGACCATCGCCGCCGGCGACAGCTACAACGATCTGGACATGATCCGTGCCAGCAAGGCGGGCTTTCTGTTCCGCAGCACTGACAAGATCAAGGCGGACAATCCGGACCTGCCTGCGTATGAGACCTTTGAAGAGCTGATGGCCGGGATCCGCGGGGCGATGGCGGAATAAAGCCGCCCCCAGCTCCGGTCCCAGACAGCCTGCTGCAAGAGGGATCCCGCTTCTGTCCGCAGAGCGGGATCCTTTTTGTCAGACAACCGTATGAGCGCATCCTCGTGGAGTGCACCTCCTTGCGGAGCATTTTTGTTTAGTAGGAAACGCAGTTTCCTATCAGACAAAAAAAGAGTCCCTGATCTCTCAAGGACTCTTTTCCTACGTGCGCGAGAAGATTCGAACTCCCGACACCTTGGTCCGTAGCCAAGTGCTCTATCCAGCTGAGCTACGCACACATATTCTGTGTTCAGCAGCGGTTACCGCCGCAACGTAGTATATCATAATTCATCTGGATCCATTTGTCAAGCACTTTTCGCAGGAAAATATATTTTTTGCCGTTTTCCTCTCTCAGGGCACCTTCCCCGCCCTACTGGTACAGCGGCGTGGACAGATACCGTTCCCCGCTGTCTGGAAGGACCGCGACGATGTGCTTTCCCGCCGACTCCGGGCGCTTCGCCACCTGGATCGCGGCCCAGAGCGCGGCTCCGGAGGAAATGCCCACCAGGACGCCCTCCTTCGTGCCCATCAGACGGCCGGTCTCATACGCCGCCTCATCGGTCACGGTAAGGATCTCGTCATAGATCCCCGTATCCAGGATCTCCGGGACAAATCCGCCGCCGATCCCCTGGAGTCCATGGGGCCCTGCAGGCCGTCCGGACAGCACGGCGGAACCGGCCGGCTCTACGGCCACCACCCGGACCCCCGGTTTCTGCTCCTTCAGATACCGGCCCACTCCGGTGATGGTGCCGCCGGTGCCTACGCCGGCCACCAGGATATCCACCTGACCGTCGGTGTCCTCCCAGATCTCCGGGCCGGTAGAGGTGTAATGGGCTTTGGGATTCGCCGGGTTGACAAACTGCCCGGCGATGATGGCTCCTGGGATCTCCGCCTTCAGCTCCTCCGCCCGGGCAATGGCTCCTGCCATGCCTTTCGCTCCCTCCGTCAGTACCAGCTCCGCCCCGTATGCCTTCATCAGCAGACGCCGCTCCATAGACATGGAATCCGGCATCACGATGATCGCCCGGTAGCCCCGCACGGCGGCTACGCTGGCCAGACCGATCCCCGTATTGCCGGAGGTCGGCTCGATGATGACAGAGCCAGGATGAAGGAGCCCCCGATCCCTGGCGTCGTCCAGCATGGCCAGCGCCACCCGGTCCTTGGCAGAACCGGCAGGATTAAAGCATTCCAGCTTGCCGTACAGCGCCGCCTCCAGGCCCAGCGCCTGTTCCAGATGCGTCAGCCGCAGAAGCGGCGTTCCTCCGATCAGCTGTTCTGCTGATGTATAGATCCTGCTCATATCCCATTCCCCTTTCTGCTATGGCATTTCCCGTCCGTACCTAGCTGCACAGATCCACGATCACCTGGGCGAAGATCTTCGCGCTGATCACCAGATCGTCCACCACGGCGAACTCATTGGCGCCGTGCATATTGTTCTCCCGGCCAGGCATCGCCGCGCCGAAGGCTACGCCATTTTTCAAATGGTGCACATAGGTGCCGCCGCCGGTGGACTGGCACTCGCCCTTTAAGCCGGTGTAGTCCTCGTAAGCCTTTAACAGCGTCCGCACAAAATCCGAGTCGCCGCTGACGTGATGGGGCGGGTTCATGGTATCGCTCAGCAGGGTCAGGCCCTCCTCCGCCATCCGCTTCTTCGCCGCGTGGAGCACGTTCTCCTCATTGCCGCAGATCGGCACCCGGGTGTCAAACTGGCCGTCCAGCGAGTCTGCCGTAACGGTCAGCATGGTGAACGCCAGGGTCAGGGCTCCGGACAGCTCATCTTCCATCTGGATCCCCAGCGCCTTGCCCCTGGTATCGCCATGAGGAAGGAGGGCGTCCGTCTTTTTCAGCGCCTCGATCTGGCCGCAGGGTGCAAACGGCAGGGCGCACAGCAGGCTTACCAGCGCGGTCAGGGCGTTGACGCCGCCTTCCGGGGTGGACGCGTGAGCGCCTTTTCCCACTGCGGTGATCACCGTCTTCCCGTCCGCTTCCTCTAATAAGAACTGGGCTCCGGTCCTTTCTTCCATGGCTTTGGCCGTGTCCGCCAGGACCGCCGCATCCAGGCCCTCGGTCACAGCCTTCGCCTTGCCGGGCACCACGTTCAACTTGGTCCCTGCCTGGATCTCCACCAGACGGGGCAGCGCGCCGGAAGCCGCAAACTCTGCGGCAAAATGACCGTTCAGCCGGCCCTTCTCAATGTTCACCACCGGATACTCGATATCCGGGGAGAAGGTCATGGGAGCCTCCGGCTCCTTACTGTAATAATATGCGATATCAGAGCTTCCGCATTCCTCGTCCGTGCCCAGGATCAGGCGGACGTTCTTCTTTAAGGGGATGCCCAGCTCCTTGACCGCCCGCATGGCGTACAGGGCGGCGATCGCCGGTCCCTTATCGTCGGCAGTCCCCCGGCCGTAGATCTTGCCGTCCTTCTCGATGGGAGAAAACGGCTCGGTCACCGTCCAGCCCTCGCCGGCCGGGACCACGTCTAAGTGGGCCAGGATATCCAGATGGCGCGGCCCCTCGTTTAAGTCGATGCAGCCTACATAGCCGTCATAGTCTGTGGTCTCAAAGCCGTAGCCCTCGGCCATATCCAAGGCTGCGTCCAGGCACTCCGCCGCTCCCGGGCCGTAAGGCATATCCTCTTCTGCCGGCATCCTCTCGCTGTTGTACCGGCACAGCTCGCACACATCATCTACCAGCTCCTGGCGGTGTGCGTCGATAAATGCGTCAATCTTTTCTCTGTACATAGCAGGTCCTCCATGCTCTGCGCTGCGTGCGCAGATTATTTTTATTGAAAATAAAACGTCCTTATTTCATCATGGCGGATAAGGTCTCATTGACCAGCTTGCCGTCCGCCTTGCCTTTTACCTTCGGCATCAGAAGCTTCATGATCCGGCCCTTGTCCGCAGCCGTGGGGGTCTCGATCCCCAGCTCTGCGAGCACGCCCTGGATCACCTGGGTGATCTGCTCCACGTTCATATCCGCAGGAGCAAATTCCCGGTACACCGCCATCCTGGCGGCGGCCTCTTCCTTGATATCTGCCCGGTCTGCCGGAGCCAGATCGTAGGTCTCCTGGGTCTGCTTGATCTCCTTTTTCACCACCGCGTTCTCCTCATCCTCGGTCAGCGGCTCCCGCTTATCGATCTGCGCGTTCTTTAAGGCAGACAGCAGCATGGACAGGGAATCCTTGCGGGGCTTGTCCTTCGCCTTCATGGCTTCTACCATCGCGGCTCTCACTTCATCGATCTTGCTCATTGTATGATCTCCTTTCTTGGAACTGTGGTGTCTCTCCTTCCATACGGCCATGCCAGGGAAGGGATCTGACGGTCCTTTCCCTGTACGGCTGCGCCGTATAGGCCCAGAAGCCGGCGAACTCCCAAATCCGTGAGCGGGCTCCCGATTCTGGGAGTTCGCCAGCTGCCCGACCTGCATGGCTTAGTTGCGTCCAAATTCGGATAGCTTTAACCCTGGGTTGCGTTCCTCTACCATGCCGATGCTCCAACTGTTGACGAACAGCAGCAGGGGGTTATCCTTCAGATCCTTGATCCGCTTCATGTCGGAGGTGCCCTGGATCTTGGCCACGTCGATCGCGTCCTTGTTCTCGATCCAGCGGATGTACTCGTAGGGAAGCTTCTCTAATTTTACTTCGACGTTGTATTCATTCTCCAGGCGGTAGGTCAGCACCTCGAACTGCAGCTCGCCCACCACGCCGACGATGATCTCCTCCATACCGGTATTGAACTCCTGGAAGATCTGGATCGCGCCTTCCTGGGCGATCTGGCTGACGCCCTTTAAAAACTGCTTCCGCTTCATGGTGTCCATCTGCCGCACCCGGGCGAAATGCTCCGGTGCAAAGGTGGGGATCCCTTCAAATTCAAACTTTGCGTTGGACAGGCACAGGGTGTCGCCGATGGAAAAGATGCCCGGGTCGAACACGCCGATGATGTCGCCGGCATAGGCCTCCTCCACGATCTTCCGGTCCTGGGCCATCATCTGCTGGGGCTGGGATAAGCGCAGCTTCTTGCCTCCCTGGACGTGGTTCACTTCCATGCCCGCCTCGAATTTGCCGGATACGATCCGCATAAACGCGATCCGGTCCCGGTGGGCCTTGTTCATGTTGGCCTGGATCTTGAACACGAAAGCGGAGAAATCCTCTTTGAACGGATCCACCTCTCCGGTGATCGTCTTTCTGGGCAGGGGGGACGTGGTCATCTTCAGGAAATGCTGAAGGAATGTCTCCACGCCGAAGTTGGTCAGGGCCGACCCGAAAAATACGGGAGACAGATTGCCCCGGCTCACCCGGTCCAGATCAAATTCATCCGCCGCTCCGTCCAACAGCTCGATCTCGTCCAGCAGCTGGCTGTGATAATCCGCGCCGATCACGCTGTCCAACTGCCCGTCCTCCAGGCTGTAGGTCTGGGTCGCCACCTCCTTGGCTCCGCCCATGGCCGCCGTAAAGGTGGTGATGGTCTTGTCGTGGCGGTCGTACACACCCTTAAAATTCTTCCCGCAGCCGATCGGCCAGTTGATGGGGCAGGTGCGGATGCCCAGGACGTTCTCGATCTCGTCCATCAGCTCAAAGGGGTCTCTGGCCTCCCGGTCCAGCTTATTGATAAAGGTAAAGATCGGGATGCCCCGCATCACGCAGACCTTGAACAGCTTGATGGTCTGGGCCTCCACGCCCTTGGAGCCGTCGATGACCATGACCGCGCTGTCCGCAGCCATCAGGGTCCGGTAGGTATCCTCAGAGAAGTCCTGATGTCCCGGCGTGTCCAGGATGTTGATACAGTAGCCGTCGTATTCAAACTGCATTACTGACGAGGTAACGGAAATCCCTCTCTCCTTCTCGATCTCCATCCAGTCGGAAACCGCGTGCTTGGCGGCCTTTCTGCCCTTTACCGTACCCGCCAGGTTAATGGCGCCTCCGTAGAGGAGGAATTTCTCCGTCAGGGTCGTCTTACCGGCGTCCGGGTGGGAGATGATGGCAAAGGTTCTTCGCTTCTTGATTTCTTCGGTGATATTTGACAAGGGTCTGTCCTCCAACTTCTTTCTATCTATTCTGTGTACTTTTCTTCAATCCATGATTGTACCAGAGAAATCCAGCTTTGACAACAGGGTTCCACCGTCCAGTCCTTGGATCCCGCGGTCTCCTCCGTCGCCAGGGACAGGCCGTGGCAGCCGGACGGGTATAGGTGCATCTCAAAATTGATCCCATGCCGGCGAAGGGCTCCCGCCAGCAAAAGGCTGTTCTCCACCGGGACCGAATCGTCGGTCACCGTGTGCCATAAAAAGACCGGCGGCATATCAGCGCTTACCTGAAGCTCTAAGGAGACCTTCTTCCGCTCCTCCTCGCCCGCATCTTCTCCCAGCAGGCTGCAAAACGAGCCTGCATGGCGGTACTCTCCGGCGGTGATCACCGGATAACAGAGGATCAGGCCGTCCGGGCGCACCTGCTCCGGCGTCTTCCCAATGGCCTCGTAAGCCTCCGGACGGTTCCAGAAGGTGCCGATGCTGCAGGCCAGATGCCCTCCGGCGGAAAATCCGCAGGGGATGATGGCATCCGGCTTCACATGCCATGCGTCCGCGTTCTCCCGGATCGTGGCAATGGTCAGCGCCAGCTCCTCCAGCGCCACGGGGAAGCGGTTCGGCGCCACACTGTAATCCAGCACGCAGGCGTGGCAGCCCATGGCCAGGAATTTCATGGCCACCGGCTCCTTCTCCCGGTCTGAGCGCATTTCATATCCGCCTCCTGGAACGACGATCACCATGGGGCGGCGGCGGTCCGGAGCAACGGACAACGGGTCCAGCAGATAGATGTTCAGCTTGGCCGGTCCGGTCTGCTGGCCCGGGACGGCAAGGGTTCTGGTCTCATATCTCATATCGTTCTCTCCTGTTCCTGTGGAGGAATTGATCTCTATCTGGCTTTCCAGGCGCTTTCGCGCTAGGCAGCCCATAACCATAACACTTTCAGGACAGCATCCTGCTCAGCCGGTCCAGCAGCTCATGGGCCACCTGATCCTTGGTCATCAGCTCCAGCTCCTCGGCTCCGCCTTTGGTGATCAGCGTCACCACATTGGTGTCCGTGCCGAACCCGGCCCCTGCGGTCTTTAGATTGTTGGCCACGATCATATCCACATTCTTCTTCTCCAGCTTGGCCGCCGAGTTCTCCAGCATATTCTGGGTCTCCATGGAAAAGCCGCACAGGACCTGTCCTGCCCGGCGGTGCTGCCCCAGCCAGGCCAGGATATCGTCCGTCCGCTCCAGGGGGATAGACATCTCCCCGTCGGACTTTTTCGTCTTCTCCGTCCCTACTATTGCGGGGCGGTAATCGGCCACAGCCGCGGACTTGATGATGATATCCTGCTCCCCGCTCACTGCGGTCACCGCCTCAAACATCTGCCTGGCGCTGACCACCGGCACCCGCGTTACCCCCAAAGGCACTCCTAAGTCCACCGGACCGCTCACCAGGGTCACCTGAGCCCCTCTCCGGGCGGCCGCACGGGCGATAGCATAGCCCATCTTGCCCGTAGAATGATTGGTGATATAGCGGACTGGATCGATGGCCTCCTGGGTAGGCCCTGCAGTCACCAGGATCCGCTTCCCAGCCAGATCCTTTTCAAAGGCCAGCTCCTGCATGATATATTCATATAGCTCTGCCGCCTCCGGCATCTTCCCCGCCCCCGTATCTCCGCAGGCCAGATAGCCGCAGGCGGGATCGATCACGTGCATCCCATACCTCCGGCAGATCTTCAGATTATCCTGGGTGATGGGGTTCTCATACATCTGGGTGTTCATAGCCGGGACCACGTATTTCGGCTTTTTGCACGCCAGAAAGGTGGTGGTCAGCATATCGTCGGCAATGCCGTGGGCCACCTTGGCGATCACATTGGCCGTGGCCGGGGCGATCATAAAGAGATCCGCTTTCTTCGCCAGGGATACGTGCTCCACCTGGAACTCAAAATTCCGGTCAAAGGTGTCCACCAGACACTTGTTCCCGGTCAGCGATTCAAAGGTGATGGGGGTGATAAAATGGGTGGCGTTCTCCGTCATGATCACCTGCACGTCGGCATGCTGCTTCACCAGCATACTGGCCAGGCTGGCGATCTTATAGGCGGCGATCCCGCCTGACACGCCCAGCACCACAGTCTTTCCCTTCAGCATGGGCAGCCTCCTTTTTCTTCTGATAGTTTCCTCTGATATCAAAACATACGGAATCAGTATAGCACAGATTTCCGGCCAATGAAAGGGATTCCGATTGTGTTTCCAAGGAAAATATGGTAGGATAACCAGGAAAGGACGGGGCCTGCTCCCAAAGGTCCCCGTCCCACAAGAACAGCGCCAGGGCGGCAGGCAGCCCTGCCCCGAAAGGAGACCTTCCCATGATTTTAGCGATCGATATGGGCAATACGAACATCGTGATCGGATGCATCGACTCGGACAAGACCTATTTTGCCGAGCGCATCACCACCAACCACAACAAGACCGGCATGGAATATGCCATTAATATTAAGAATATCTTAGAGATCCACGGCATCGATACGGCCAAGATCGAGGGGGCGATTCTCTCCTCCGTGGTGCCGCCGCTGAACGCCGCCATTTCCTCGGCGGTAAAGAAGATCCTGGGTTATCATCCCATGCTGGTGGGCTCCGGCATCAAGACCGGCATGAACATCCTGATGGACAATCCCAAGACCGTGGGAAGCGATATGATCGTAGACGCGGTGGCAGCCATCCGGGATTACCCCAGCCCCATCATCATCATCGATATGGGCACCGCCACCACCATGTCCGTGGTGGACCAGGCCGGCAACTACATCGGCGGCGTGATCCTGCCCGGCCTGCGGGTCTCCTTAGACTCCCTAAGCCGGAATGCCGCCCAGCTCCCGGATATCAGCCTGGACATCCCCAAAAAGGTCATCGGCAAGAACACCATCGACTGTATGCGCAGCGGCATCATGTACGGCAATGCCGGCATGATCGACGGCATCATCGACCGCATGGAGGCAGAACTGGGCCAGAAGGCCTCCGTTGTCGCCACCGGCGGCTTATCCCGCTTCATCGTGCCCCTGTGCCGCCACAAGATCGTGTACGACGAAGCCCTGCTGCTGAAGGGACTGCTGATCCTGTATGAGAAGAATAAGGGGAATGTGTAGAATTCTCTTTTACGGAAACCAGCGGGAGGACCGCCTGTCCCTGGATCTGGTCCGGGGACAGACGGTCCTCCCGCTGTTCTTTCATCTTAACGCTTATTTCCACGCATGCCTTCCGGAGACTATTGCTCCATCTCCCAGGCGCTGCTGTGCGCATACATATACGCGGGATCGCAGTCGATCGTCCCATCCATCCAAGTCACCGCCCCGCGCACGATCTGAAATCTTCGCAAAACCGCCTCATCCTGCAAAGGCTCATACACCTCTCCCTGCAAAAGCCGCGTATCAAAAATGCGCTTTTCTCCAGATTCAAATGTTAAAACCATTGCTCTTTCTTGACTGATCTCGGCATCTCTGATCTTCATCATCTTACTGGAAGGTCCGGCATACAAAATCCCGTTCACTTCATACATGGCGTTCCTCCTATAATGGGTCGATCTTGTTGAAATGCTTATTTTGAACGGCTTTGTTCCATGCTTCGTAAAGCTCATCTTCATGGATCGCCATCTGTAAATGCCATTTGGTGCTGTTCTCACCAACAGTATACCATAGCTTATACCTTGTGAGAAGTATCCCAAACCATCTTTTTATTTTCTGTCTAACCGCACTGCAGGATCAGCCACACCCGGTCAAACCGGCGCTCCTTTAAGTCCTCTTTCGTGATATAAAAATAGATGCGGCCGCAATCGCCGAACATCAATTCAAAATCGCCGCATACCACGGTATCCAGCTGGAACAGCAGCATCCAGCGGTCCCGGGCAGTCTCCTCCGCCCGCTTCCGGTTCTCCTCCGGGACCCGGTCCCATCCTTCTTTGTCCCCCAGATAATACCCCTGAGAAGCCAAGTCGCACTCCGCATACATACTGCTTTGGATCACATCCGGCCAGCCCAGGAGCCGTGAGCAGCCCTCCTGCTCCTCCAAGTCCTCTCCCGTCTGTTCCTCCCATGCGGCGGCAAATGCGTCATAGTCGTTTTCCTCCGGGAACGTCTCGGAAAAGTCCTCCCAGGACGGATAGGTGCGGTCCTGGTCCAGGCTGATCTTGAGCATCGGGAGACGATAGCCTTCCTCCAGCTCCTCCGGGAAACCGGCCGCTTCCAGTGCAGAAACGTCCTCAAACCAGTAGACCCGGGCGCAGACTTGATCCGTAGGATCAAAGCCCCAGGGCTGGGATCCTAGCTCATAGAAAAACGCCAGAACGCCATGGTCAGGCAGGAGATGCTGGGGATCATACTGGGCCAGATCCCGGCAGTCAAACTGGGCCAGGAAGGCCAGCGGCCGCTCCTTCACCACATCGTCAAAGCCCTTCCCCTCATACGTCGGCCAGGAAAACCCGGACGGCACGTCCGGCTGTCCCCCAAACCGGGTCGCCCCCGACCGGCAGTCCTCGTTTTCTCCAATACTCACTTTGATGCTGTTCTGTACCATCGATTCCAGTTTTTCTTGGATCCCCATCACAATACGCCTCCCATCTTTTCATTTTGTATTACAAAGATACCATCCATCTCTCAATCCCCTGTAATATTTCCCTTTCTCCTACGTATCAAAGAAAAAGAGAATCTGATTCTTCGGAATTACCATTTTTTTCCAGATATCGCGACTGCAATCATCCGGATGTCCCTTTGTTTTCTCTTATACTAATACGTGGAGGAAATGCTATGGATTACACCTTTATCTCAGAGCGGCTGATCCAGCTGATGGAACAGCACGATCTGTCCGAATATGAGCTCAGCACCCGGCTGGGGCGGTGCAAAAGCTATATCAATAAGATTGTTTCCGGCAAAGCCTCTCCCTCCATGAAGGCGTTCTGGGAGATCTGCGATCATTTCCAGATCACGCCTGCGGAATTCTTCAGCACCGCCTCCCTGGAGGAGGTGGCCCTCATCCAGCAGATCCAGGCGCATCTAAAGGAACTGGATCCCCACTCCCTCCGCCTGGTGCTCCTCTTTCTCGAGGCGCTGGAAATCGCTCCGGAGGCTTCTGCCAAAGCTTCCCGCCCCCAAGATCCCCGCTGCGTTCCGCGGTCC
Source organism: Candidatus Ventrimonas merdavium (assembly GCA_018715565.1). Lineage (GTDB taxonomy): Bacteria > Bacillota > Clostridia > Lachnospirales > Lachnospiraceae > Brotaphodocola > Brotaphodocola merdavium. The sequence goes on along the minus strand of DVLJ01000074.1, from coordinate 21,995 downwards.
TTCTGAGCGCCGGGGATGCTTTCTTCTCCTGCCGGTCCGTATGTCCCCCTATTGCCTGCTCTCCCGCAGCCCCTCCCTACTCTCCCAGCAAAAACTGGCTCAGCACCACGTTGCTCACATCGATCCCCAGATCTGTCAGCCGCACCACCGGATACTCCACTTGGATCAGTCCCTGTTCCTGCAGCTTCTGGAATACATCCCCGTAAACGTTCCACATGTTCTGTCCAAAACGCCCCAGAAATTCACTCCCGTCCACGCCCTGCATCATGCGCAGGCCCAGGAACATGAATTCCTCCATCCGGTCTTCCAGCGTCAGCTCCTGGATATCCTGGGCGGCCGCGCCAGGAGAGGTAAAATCCGCGGCCAGGTATTCCTCCAAATCCGCCGTATTGTGGAACCGGTGGCCGAAGACATAGGACGAGGCCCCCAGCCCCAGGCCCAGATAGGCCTTGCCGGTCCAATAGCCGATGTTATGGCGGCACTGCCGTCCCGGCTTTGCGTAGTTGGAGATCTCATAGCGCTCATAGCCATGCTCCGCCAGGATCTCCTTCGCAGCATGATAGATCTCCCGGTCCGTGTCCTCGTCAGGAAGCTCCGGCAGGTCAGAAAGGAGCATGCGCCGTCCCGTCAGCCCCGGTCCCGTCCAGAATGCCGGAGCATCCTCCTTGGCTGCGGCGGAATCCTGACATGTTCCATCCAGGCAGCCGCCCTTGTCCCGATCCGCCCCGGGCTGCCCTGCTCCGCCCTCCCCATACCGCACATAATACGGCGTTCCTTCCTCGATGATCAGGCTGTAAGCCGAGATATGCTCCGGCCGCAGCATCAGCACCTTCCGCAGGGTCGTCTTCCAGGAATGGAAATCCTGCCCCGGCAGGGCGGACATCAGATCCACATTGATATTGGTAAAGCCCGCCTGCCTGGCCCGCTGATAGCTTTTCAGAAAGTCATCGTAGGTATGCGCCCGCCCCAGGCACGCCAGCTCCTGATCGTCGGCGGACTGGAGCCCCAGGCTCAGCCGGTTCACGCCGCATTCCAGATAGGTTTCCAACTTTTCCATGGTCAGGGTCCCCGGGTTCGCCTCGATGGTGATCTCCGCATCCTCCGCCACATCAAAGCAGGCGTACACCGCCGCAAAAAGCTCCTCGATCAGCTCTCCCGGCAGAATGGACGGAGTACCGCCTCCCACAAAGATCGTGGTCACGCGGTACTCCTGAAAATGCTCCCTCTGTCCATGGATTTCTTCGATCAGCTTCTCCACATACGCCCGGTACTCCCGCTCCGGCGCGGCAAACGACAGAAAGTCGCAGTAGGCGCATTTGCGCAGGCAGAACGGGATATGCAGATACAGTTCCAGATCCAGCTTATTCATCATCTAATTTCAGCACGCTCATGAACGCCTTCTGGGGGATCTCTACGTTGCCCACCTGGCGCATGCGCTTCTTTCCTTCTTTTTGTTTCTCCAACAGCTTCTTCTTCCGGGTGATATCGCCGCCGTAGCACTTAGCCAGCACGTCCTTGCGCATCGCCTTCACCGTCTCCCGGGCGATGATCTTGCCGCCCACCGCCGCCTGGATCGGGATCTCAAATAAATGCCGCGGGATCTCCTCCTTCAGTTTCTCGCACATCTTCCGGCCCCGCTCATAGGCAGAATCCGCGTGGACGATAAAGGATAAAGCGTCCACCTCCTCCTTATTGATCAGGATATCCAGCTTCACCAGGGAGGACTGCTCATAGCCCTTCATATCATAATCAAAGGACGCATAGCCCCGGGAACGGGACTTTAAGGCGTCGAAGAAGTCGTAAATGATCTCGTTCAAGGGCAGATCGTACTTTAACAGGGCCCTGGTCTCCTCCATGTATTCCATGCCCAGATACACGCCCCGCCGCTCCTGACACAGCTTCATGATCGCTCCCACATACTCGGTGGTCACCATGATCTCCGCCCGGACGATCGGCTCCTCCATATAGTCGATCTCCGTGGGGTCCGGCATATTGGAAGGATTGGTCAGCTCGATCATCTCCCCGTTCTTCTTGTGGATCCGGTACACCACGCTGGGAGCGGTGGTCACCAGGTCTAAGTTATACTCCCGCTCCAGCCGCTCCTGGATGATCTCCAGGTGCAGCAGCCCCAGAAATCCGCACCGGAAACCAAAACCCAGGGCAATGGAGGTCTCCGGCTCAAAGAACAGAGCCGCGTCGTTTAACTGGAGCTTCTCTAAGGCTTCCCGCAGATCGTTGTACTTGGCGCCGTCCGCCGGGTACAGGCCGCAGTACACCATAGAGGTCACCTTCTTATAGCCGGGCAGCGGCTCCGCGCAGGGCCGTCTGGCGTCGGTGATGGTATCGCCCACCCGGGTGTCCTTCACGTTCTTGATGCTGGCGGTCACGTAGCCTACCATGCCGGCGCTCAGCTCCTCGCAGGGGATGAACTGGCCCGCGCCGAAGTAGCCGACCTCCACCACGTCCTCCTCCGCCCCCGTCGCCATCATCCGGATGCGGGTGCCCTTCTTCACCGTGCCCTCCTTGATCCGGCAGAACACGATCACGCCTTTATAAGAATCGTATAAGGAGTCAAAGATCAACGCCTGCAGAGGCGCTTCCGGGTCTCCTGCGGGAGCCGGGATCTTCTGGACGATGGCTTCCAGCACATCCTCCACGTTCAGCCCAGTCTTGGCGGAGATCCGGGGAGCGTCGTGGGCCTCGATGCCGATCACGTCCTCGATCTCGTTGGCCACCCAGTCCGGCCGGGCGCTGGGCAGGTCGATCTTGTTGATCACCGGGAACACATCCAGGTCATGGTCCAGAGCCAGATACACGTTGGCCAAAGTCTGGGCTTCGATGCCCTGGGCCGCGTCCACTACCAGGATCGCGCCGTCGCAGGCCGCCAGGCTCCGGGATACCTCGTAGTTAAAGTCCACATGTCCGGGAGTATCGATCAAATTGAAGATATATTCCTCTCCGTCCTTGGCCCGGTACACGGTGCGGACAGCCTGGGACTTGATGGTGATGCCCCGCTCCCGCTCCAGATCCATATTGTCCAGGACCTGGGCCTGCATCTCCCGGCTGGTCAGAAGGCCGGTCATCTCGATGATCCGGTCCGCTAAGGTCGATTTCCCATGGTCGATATGGGCAATGATACAAAAATTACGAATCTTGTTCTGGTCCACAACTGCCATAACCTGTATTTTCCTCTCTCATCCAAACGAATCTTCTTACGGACCGCAGGGCACGTCGTGCGGAGCGATCCGGTATCTTACGGGGTCAAACGGTATTTTGACCCCAACATCATACCATCTTTTCAATTCCCTTGCAACACCCTGTTCAAAACTTCCGCCAGCACCTCCATGGCGTTTAACGCTTCCTGCGAGGTGTTGGTCTGAGCGCCCACCTCTACCAGGGCGGACCGGCCCTTCAGATGCAGATTGTACCGCAGCCCCTTTAGATAGATCTTCCGGGTAAAGCCGGGATGATCCTCCGCAGCCACCTGGAGCTGGAAGCCGAAGGCCAGGTTCTCCTCCAGATTGGGATTGGGCAGATAGGAAATGGGACCGTCCGGGGTCCTGCTCAGCCCCCCGAAGAACATGACCTGGGCCGTAGGCCTTCCATTTACCTGGCTGACCAGATGGGTGTTCTCCCCCACCCCGTCCCGGTGCAGATCCAGCACCACTTCAATAGTAGGATGCTCCTCTAAGATCTTTGTGATGCCTTCCAGAGCATAATTATACGCCTTGTTCCGGTCCAGCTTCCCGCCCTGGATATCGTAGGTGCTAGTATCATGGATCACATTCCACCCCTTTGCCCGCAGAAGCTCCGCCAGATACCGCCCATTCTCCACCACATTGGCCCCCAGATTCCCCGGCCCGTAGTCTGCGTAGGTCTCCTGGGAATGGGTGTGATAGATCAGGATCTGAGGCACCGACGGATCCTGCTCCAAGGTCAGATCCGCCCCCAAAAGCTGGGCTCCGTCCATCAGATCCCGGCTGGCCGTGGTGGAGGCATGGATATTGTAATAGTGCTTCATCAGATAGTCATAGTCCTGGATCTGGGCCAGAAAGGTAGGATCGGTCTTTTTTATCGCCAGGCCGGAGACCCCGCCTGGAGAAACACCTCCGCCCACTGCGGCGCTCCCAGACACTCCCGCCGCGCCAGAGCCAGCCGCTCCGCCGATTCCCGGGCCGCCTGCAGCGCCTCCTGCTCCCATCCCCGGATCCACTCCGGCGGCCAAGGCCCCTCCCGCTGCCGCGGCTACCCCCGTACCATTCGCCCCTCCGCCCTGGCTCCACGTATCCTCCGCTCCCGCCGTCCCTTCCCCAGTCTCCTCAGACAAAAACAGGTATCCGTATTGTTCATACGCATACCTGTATCCTTCATACCGGGCATAAGCCGGATCTCGGCCGCCGGCCGGCGGCGGTCCCTGGGAGACCTGGGGGATGGCGGCCGCCGGATAGCACAGCCGCAGCAGCGCCAGCAGCACCGCCTCCACGATCATCACGGCGGAATTATTCAAACCGCACGATCTCCTTTTTCAGCCGCTTCATGATCTTCTTTTCCAGGCGGGATATGTACGACTGGGAAATCCCCAGCAGATCGGCCACTTCCTTCTGGGTCATCTCCTCCCCTTCCTCATTTTCCAGTCCGTACCGCAGTTCCACGATCCGCCGCTCCCGGGGGCTTAGCCGGTCGATCGCCATTTTCAGCAGTTCCTTCTCCGTCTCGTCCTCCAGTCCCCGGTAGATCACGTCCTCGTCCGTCCCCAGGATATCCGACAAAAGCAGCTCGTTTCCGTCCCAGTCCACGTTCAAGGGCTCGTCGATGGACACCTCCATCCGCGTCTTATTGTTGCGCCTCAGATACATCAGGATCTCATTTTCAATGCACCGGGAGGCATAGGTGGCCAGCTTGATGTTCTTATCCGCCTTAAAGGTATTGATCGCCTTGATCAGGCCGATGGTGCCGATGGAGATCAGATCCTCCACCCCGACACAGGTGTTGTCAAATTTCTTAGCGATATACACCACCAGCCGCAGGTTATGTTCGATCAGCAGGGACCGGGCCTCTGTTTCCTCCTCCGTCCCCAGGCGGGCGATCATCTCCGCCTCCTTCTTGCTCTCCAGCGGCGGCGGCAGGATATCCGCCCCTCCGATATAATGCACTTCCCCCTGCTTCTGCCACAGCATCGTCGTAAACGACGGCGCCGCCTTAAATTGAAACCGGTTCGGTATGGAAACCTTCACTATCATCCATTTTTCCTCCAAGTCTGTTCTTTCCTTACTGCTCCCCATGCAGAAGCATCTCATACTGGCGCCGGGGCGAAAGCGGCTCCCGGCTGATGGCCACCCAGGGCCGTTCATAGCGGCGGATAAGGCGGCCGTCCTTTAAGACCTCCATCTCGTCCATCCGCACTCCCGGAAGCAGACCCCAGGCGGCCCCCACCGAGCGGAACGGGATGTAGATGACCTGGCTGACGCTCTCGCAGAATCCTTTGCAGGCCTCCCGGCTGAGCACATGGACCGGCTGGTGCCCATAGGGCTCATAGAGCCGGTTCCCCGTATCCCACAGAGCCTCCACCTGCTTTTCCTTCCCGTGATAATGGAGCACCACCTGATACCGCGCCGCCTCCATCCTCCTTGCCTGGAACGTCCGCAGGCAGGCACGGCCTCCGAACCACACCGCCGCCCCCAGACAGAGGAGCGTCCCCACAGGCAGGGGACCGCCAAGCGGCCCACCTCCAGAGAGAACGCCGCCGGGTCCTGCCGTCTGCACCGCCGCGGCGCACAGGCCTCCCGCCCCGGCCGTACAAAGTCCCAGGGCCAGAAACCTGCGCAGCAGCTCCCTCACGCCGCACCGCCCAAAGGCGGCAAGCAGCATCAGGATCCCGGACAGAAGGCAAAAAGCCGCCGTCAGGACCACGATCTGCCAGCTTTCCAGATATCCCGTTCCCTGAGAAATGGGATCCCACATCCCGGAAGCGGCCAGCTTTGCCCCCGCCGCGGCCTGCCCGCAGGCCAGGGACGCGCCTACGGCTGCCCCGGCCCAGAGCCGGCGGCGCCGGGCTCCCAGCCCCAGCAGCCGTTTCACCAGCCCCAGCAGGACCAGGTCCATGCCCAGATTTACTGCAAACAACACATCCACATATACCGTCACCTGCGGGGCCTCACCTCCTGCGCCTTCATACTGGATATCATTATAATCATTCTCAAGGTCAATGTCTGTCGAACCAGGGTCAGCCCCCGCGATTTTTGCTCGACAAAACTAGACAGCCGCACCTGCCAAAGGGAGAATACCAAGAAGAAGGGCCAGGATCCACGGACATCACAAAATACCGTTGACCAGGCCCCTTAGATTCTGTAAAATATAGGATATCGATCTATTTCAAGAAACTATCAGAGAAAAGGGATTTTTTTAATACAGCCATGTCTGCACCCAGATACCGTCAGGGCGGCTGCTCAGAAAGGAGGCTGCGATATGACGCACCAGGCGAAGCCGAAGAAAAAGCTCCTCGAATATTGTTTCCTGACCGCACTCTCCTTCGGCCTGCTGATCGGCCTGGAGCTGATCGGAACGCGGAGAGAGACCGGAGCGGCATGGGGAACGGTGATCCAGTCGCGGTCCGGCTATCTCCTCAAGATGATCCTGCTCATGCTCCTGGCTGATCTCATCTGCTGGCTGATCACGCGAAAGCCGAAGCCATAAGACCAAGACCGCTATGGAAAAACAAAACAGGCGCCCTCCAAAGTCTCTCTCGACTTCGGAGGGCGCCTGTCTCTTACCGCTTATTCTTCAGGAAATCCGGGATATTGATCTGGGTCTGGTTCATGGGGCGGAAGGCGGACTGGGTCCCCGTTCCGCTCTGGCCTGCCCCAGGCTTCACTCCTGCCGCGCCAGTCGGAGTAGCTGCCGGCTTGATCACCGGAGCGTTCCCCTCCGCAGTCGCTGCCGTGCGCGCTGCTGCTGCCGCGCCGGTATTCAGGTTCAGTCCGGCCGGAGCTGCCTTCGGCTTGAAGTTCCCGAAACCAGCCATGGCCTTGTTCACCGGGGTGCCGGCGTTGTTGGTATCGTCCAGTCCGGTGGCGATCACGGTAATGGTCGCCTCATCCTGTGCGTTCTCATCGAACATCGCACCGAAGATGATATTGGCGTCGTCGCCTGCCAGCTCCTGTACGTAGCTGGCTGCCTCATTAGCCTCGATCAGGCTGATGTCGCCGGAGATATTGATGATCACGTGGGTCGCACCCTCGATGGTGGTCTCTAACAGCGGGGAAGCCACTGCCTGCTTCACTGCCTCGATGGCCTTGTCGTCGCCCTTGGCATGTCCGATGCCGATGTGGGCGATGCCCTTGTCGGTCATAACGGTCTGTACGTCTGCGAAATCCAGGTTGATCAGACCTGGTACGTTGATCAGGTCGGTGATGCCCTGTACGGCCTGCTGCAGCACCTCGTCCGCCTTCTTCAGAGCGTCCGGCATGGTAGTCCGGCGGTCTACGATCTCCAGCAGCTTGTCGTTGGGGATCACGATCAGGGTATCTACGCTCTCCTTTAAGTTCTCGATCCCGGTCAGGGCGTTCGCCATACGGGTCTTCGCCTCAAACCGGAACGGCTTGGTCACAACGCCTACGGTCAGGATGCCCATGTCCTTGGCGATCTTCGCGATCACCGGAGCAGCGCCGGTACCGGTGCCGCCGCCCATGCCGCAGGTAACGAACACCATGTCCGCGCCCTTCATCGCCTGAGCCAGCTCCTCGGAGCTCTCCTCCGCCGCCTTCTCGCCTACCTCCGGCTTCGCACCTGCACCCAATCCCTTGGTCAGCTTCTCGCCGATCTGCATCGCCGTGGGAGCCTTGCAGAACTGGAGCGCCTGCTTGTCCGTATTGATCCCGATGAATTCTACACCGGCGATATTCTCGTCGATCATGCGGTTCACCGCGTTGTTCCCCGCGCCGCCGACACCGATCACCACGATCTTCGCGGAATTTTCTGCCTCATTTATCTTAATCTCTAACAAGACTTTCTCTCCTCCTTAACCTCTGAACTTCATTCTTTTTGTAACAATTCTGTAATATAAAACTCAAAACTAGCCTATCTAATACTATATTTGATTTCCGGGAAAATATCAACCTCTAATTTGTAGATTTTCCATGTAAATTTGTGCCTGGGATTGTTTTTTCTTACATACATCCAGCCCGGTCCCTATTCCTGTTCCCTGGGCTTGAAGGCGTACATCGCGCTGGAATTATTCTCATCATAGGTGTCCAGATACAGGGTCCCGGAACGGCCCTCCAGCTGGGGGAGCATATCGCTCAGCTCGGCAACCTTGCCGTTCAGGCTCTGGTTATCTCCCAGCACCACCTCGATGCCTCCCATGTAAAGCGTCGCCTCGCCGAAGTGGTTGTACTGGATCTTGTCCACATCCAGCTCATAGATCGACAGGATCTGGGTCAGGTTCAGGATCTCCTGGAAGATCTCGCCGCTCTCCACCGGAAGCTTCTGGTACAGCACGATATGCCCAAAATCCAGCCCCGTGATCCAGGGGATGCCGGGAAGCTTCTGGCTCGTGCTCTCCACAATGATGCCGTCCTTGTCAAAATACATATAGCTGCTCATGTAGGACACATACCCTACCACGCTTTTCTCATAGACGATGACCTCCACCTTGGACGGCCCCTGGAATACCACGTCATAGTCCTCCACAAAGGGGATCGTCTCATGTTCCAAAAACCGGTTCCGCACATAGCAGACCGCGCTGTTCCGGCTGAGCCGGTCCGGGAACAGCATCTGCTCGATCTGCTCACTGCTGTACCGCTCGTTGCCGGTCACCGTGATCTCCTTCACGCTCATGCACAGAAACAGGATCATGACGAGGAGTGCCGCGATGACCGCCACCAGCCAGCCTATTCTTTTGTTCTCTGATATTCCCTGACCCATCGGTTCCCTATCCTTTTGTTTCCATCTCAGTCTCTGCCGGCCGCCGCTCAGCTCTCGCCGCCCCGGCCTTCACAGGCGGCGCCTTCCTCCATCCAGATCCTGGCCCCGGCCTCTTTCAGGTCCCGGCAGATATCCTCATATCCCCGGCGGATATGTCCGCATCCGGACACCTCCACCTCGCCGGCCGCCGCAAGCCCGGCCACCACCAGGGCGGCCCCGCCCCGCAGATCCGCGGCCCGGACCTTCCCGCCCCTTAAGGGGGAGCGGCCGTCCACCAGGGCAGTCCTTCCGTCTATTATAATATGGGCGCCTAGATTCTGCAATTCCTTTGCTGTAGAAAATCGGTTTTCAAAAACCGTTTCCTGGATCCGGCTCCTTCCCACTCCCGCCGCGGCCACCGCCATCATCACCGACTGCAGATCCGTGGGGAAGCCCGGATACGGCCCGGTGGAAAAGCTGGCGGCCTTCGCCCGCCCGTCCATGGACGCGTCAATCCCCCCGCCGTCCTCCCGGATCCGGATCCCTGCGCCCATCTCCCGGGCCAGCCGCAGGTTGGCTTCCATGTGTCCTGCCGGGGCTCCTTTTAAAAAGACTGAGCCCCCGGCGGCCATCACTGCGCCCAGATACGTCCCCGCCACGATCCGGTCCCCGGGAATGGCAAACACCGTATCCCGGAACCGGGCGCAGCCTGTGATCCGGAGACAGCCTGTGCCGATTCCCCGGATCTCCGCCCCCGCCGCCTGGAGGAAACGGCACAGGGTCTCGATCTCCGGCTCCCGCGCCGCCCCGATCAGGACCGTAGTCCCCCTGGCCGCGGCCGCCGCCATGACGATGTTCTCCGTAGCCCCCACGCTGGGATAGCCCAGGGCGATCTCCCGCCCGGTCAGCCCCCCGGGGCCGGCCTCCACCCGGACAGTCCCGCCCGCCAGCTCAACCTTCGCTCCCAGCGCCTCCAGCCCGGACAGATGCAGGTCGATGGGACGGCTTCCGATCAGACAGCCTCCGGGATGACTGGTAGCCCCTTCCCCGAACCGGCCCAGCATCGGCCCTAACAGCATGACCGACGAGCGCATCTGCCCCGCCAGTCCTTCCGGTACCCGGGGACGGTCCGCCCGGCTGGCGTCGATGGTCAGGCAGCGGCCGTCCAGCCGGCAGCAGCAGCCCATAGATTCTAAAATCCCCATCATACAGAACACGTCCTGTATTCCGGGGACATTGGTAAGTACCGTAACGCCTCTATGAAGCAGAGATGCTGCCATCACTGGCAGCACCGCATTTTTGGAACCTTGGATCAAGATCGTTCCGTTCAGGCTCTGCATACCCTGGATATGAATGACTGACAAGCCGTTCCCTCCCGCTTTTTCGTCTCTATTCTATCCTATGTACGCCGCCTGAAAAAGGTTTTTATTTTTCCAGCTTTATCTGGTTGGACACGCTTAGGACCATGCCCATCTCCAGCATCAGGAACATCACCGACGTTCCTCCGTAGCTGATGAACGGCAGGGTGATGCCGGTGTTGGGGATCGTGTTCGTCACCACGGCGATATTTAAGATCACCTGGATGGCGATGTGTCCCATCACGCCTACCACCAGAAGAGAACCGAACAGATCGGGGGCGTTCCCCGCGATCAGCATGAACCGGTAGATCATGAACAGGAAGATGAGGATGACCGACACTGCGCCGAACAGTCCCAGCTCCTCGCAGATGATGGAAAAGATCATATCGTTCTGTGCCTCCGGCACAAATCCCATCTTCTGGATGCTCTCTCCCAGTCCCTTGCCCACCAGGCCGCCGGAGCCGATGGCGTACAGGCCCTGGAGCACCTGGTAGCCGCCGTCCAGCTTATAGGCCTCCGGATCCAGCCATACATGGATCCGGGACATCTGGTAGGGCTTCAGGATATTGACCTTCTCTAAAAACGTTGCCAGCGGTCCCGCGATAAAGATCGTACTGAATGCCAGCCCGCCGCACAGGAAGAACGGCCAGCTTTTCTTACACGCCACGAACAGCATGACAAAGGCAATGCCTACGATGATGATGCCGGAGCTTAGGTTGTTGGCCGCCACGATGCCGGCGATGGGGATCGTCAGCCCCATGATCATGCCCATGCCCTTCCAGGTATTGACTTTTTTGCCCATCTGGCAGATCACTGCCGCCAGGAGCACGATCAGGGCGATCTTCACGAACTCCGTGGGCTGGAAGCTCAAGGCTCCCACCCCCAGCCAGCGCCGCTTTCCGTTCACCTTTTTCCCCACCAGGGATACGGCGATCATCAGGGCGTAGGACAGCGCATAGGCAAGGACCGCAAACCGGGCATACCAGTGATAATCCAGCTTGGAGATAATGATCGCCATCACCAGTCCGGCGGAGGCGATCATCAGCTGGCGCATCATGAAATACGACGCGTTCCCATAATCGATCTGAGCCTTGTAGGAGCTGGCGCTGTAGATCATCACCAGCCCGAACGCCGTCAGGAAGATGATGCAGAACAGCAGGCTATAGTCATAAAACCGCTTCGGCTTCTTTTTCTTTGCCATGGACTCCCTCCTACAGATTTCTTACACAGTCTTTAAAGATCTCCCCCCGCTGCTCGTAGTTGTCGAACATGCCCCAGCTGGCGCAGGCCGGGGACAGCAGCACGTTATCCCCGGTATTGGCATAGGCCGCGCACACCTGGACCGCCTCCGCCATATCCTCCGCGTACATGATCTCCGTAAATCCGTGCCGTCTGGCGCACTCCGCGATCTTATCCCGGGTCTGGCCGATCAGCACCAGATACTTGACCTTATCGCCGAATTCCTCGATCCATTCGTCGTACTCGCTGTTCTTGTCATAGCCGCCGGCGATCAGCACCGTCGGTCCCGGCATCGCCCGGATCGCCTGGATCGCCGCGTCCGGATTGGTGCCCTTGGAGTCGTTGTAATACTTGACCCCTGCCCGCTCCAGCACGAACTCGATCCGGTGCTCCACGGCCTGAAACTCCTTCACCGCCTTCCGGATGCAGTCCATCGGCACGCCCATCCGCAGGGCAATGGCCACTGCAGCCATCACGTTCTCAAAGTTGTGCTTGCCCAGAAGCTGGAGCTCATGGACGTTCACCACGGTCTCCTTCCGGCCCTTCCAGGAATACAGGATATCGTCCCCGTCCAGGTACAATCCGTCCTTCAGCGTCTGAGTGCTGGAAAAATAGAGCACCTGGGGCTTTAACCCTTCCTTCTCTCCAAATTCCTTTAACACCGGATCGTCGTAGTTCAGTACCAGCCAGTCCTGCTCCGTCTGGTTGGCGCAGATCCGCTCCTTGATCTCGATGTAATTCTCCATGGTGCCGTGACGGTTCAAATGATCCGGGGTAATGTTCAGGATCGCGCTGACGTCCGGCCGGAAATTCATGATCGTCTCCAGCTGGAAGCTGGACACCTCCGCCACCGTCACCGACTCATCCGTGGTCTCCAGCGCCGTCTCCGTGTAAGGGATACCGATATTGCCCACCACGAACACTTCCTCAAAGTGGGTCTTTAAGATCTCTCCCACCAGAGCCGTGGTAGTGGTCTTCCCGTTGGTGCCGGTGATCGCCGCCAGCTTGCCCTTGGCCACATGGAAAGCCAGCTCGATCTCGCTCCAGATCGGGATCTGGGCCTCGTCTAACACCGCCACAAAGGGAGCGTCCAAGGGGATTCCGGGGCTGATCACAGACAGCTCCACGCCCAGAAGGTCCGTCCGGGCAAGGTCGCCCAGCACTACGGTCAGGCGGCCCTTGGCCTCCTCCTCGTCGAATTTCTCCCGAAGCTTCTCTTCCTCTAAGCTGGCGTTGCTGTCATACAGGACCACATCGCCGCCCATCTTCAGCATCAGCTTTGCCGCGGCGATCCCGCTCTTGCCGGAACCAGCCACCAAGACTTTCTGACTGCTCATGTATCTCTCCTCCTCTTTCTCACAATCCCAGGTACGTCTACAAGCCCAGGTACGCTACCAGGCACAGGATCGCCGTGGTGATGGAGAATACGGCCACCACCCGGGTCTCCGACCATCCGCACAGCTCAAAATGATGGTGGATGGGCGCCATCTTAAAGATCCGTTTCCCATGGGTGGCCTTAAAATAGGACACCTGCAGGATCACGGAAAGCACTTCCGCCAGATAGATCAGGCCGATGATGGGGATAAATAACGGCATCTGCATCATGAACGCACTGGCCGCCACGAATCCTCCCAGGGCCAGGGATCCGGTATCTCCCATGAACACCTTGGCCGGATACACATTAAATAACAGAAATCCCAGCAGGCTCCCCACCACTGCTCCGGTGATCGGGCTGATCCCGCTCTCCTCTCCCAACGCCACGATCGTCATAAAGGTGGCTACCAGGATCGTCACGCTGGTGCACAGGCCGTCCAGCCCGTCGGTAAAATTCACCCCGTTGTCCGTGCCCAGCACCACGAAAAACAGAAACGGCACGAACAGGATGCCCAGGCTTAAGTACAGACCGCCGTCAAACCCTCCGGTAAAGGGGACCAGCAGGCTGGTGCCCACCTCGTCGGACGTCATCAGATAATAGGCGAAGATGCCGGTGATCACAAACTGTCCCGCCAGCTTCTGCTTCGGGTTCAGGCCCTCGGACCGCTTCATGACGATCTTGATATAATCGTCCAAAAAGCCTACGATGCCGAAGCCCACGGTCATGAAGAGCACCGGGATCACCTTCGGATAATCCTTCATATAAAATAACGAGGTGATCACGATGCTGGTCAGGATCACCAGGCCGCCCATGGTCGGCGTCCCCTGCTTCTTCAAATGGGCCTGGGGGCCGTCCTCCCGCACCTGCTGGCCGAATTTTAACCGGTGGAGGAATGGGATGACCACCGGACAGAGGATCGCGCTGATGGCAAAGGCGATAATGATCGCCAGGATGGTTTCATTGATCATGTGACTGCTCCTATCAGGTATGTAATCTTTCGTGCTCCGCTGCCGGAGGCCGCCTGTTCCCAGACGTTCCCAGGCATCCCGGCAGGGCCGCATATCTAGTAGTATACGTCTTTTTATGGGAATAATCAACTACCGATATCAAACCAGACAGCACTTTCTTCCACCGTTTCCTCAATTCCCAGATACGGCAGGATATTCCCAAAAATATCGGCGATCACCGGCGCCGCGATGGTGCCGCCGTAGTATACCCCCTGAGGCTCGTCGATGGTGATCAGGGCGATCACCTGGGGATCGTCGGCAGGAGCAAAGCCGAGGAACGACGAAATATATTTTTTCAGGCTGCGGGGCAGCTTTTCCGACGTGGCGGTCTTCCCGCCCACCCGGTACCCCTCCACCTGGCCCTTGGAGCCGCTGCCTGCCGCCACCACCTGTTCCAGGATGTAGCGCATCGTCTGGCTGGTCTCCTCCGACACAATATGCTCCTTCACCGGATAGGAGAACCGGCGCACATCGCTTCCGTCCGCGCTCACGGTCTTCACCGCGAAATGGGGCGTCACCCGGTTCCCGCCGTTGATGATGGAGGCCGCCGTGGTGATCAGCTGGATCGGCGTGATCTGGAACGACTGGCCGAAGGATACAGTGGCTAACTCCACCAGCCCCATATCCTCCTTGCGGTGCATGATCGTCCCAGCCTCCCCCGGCAGGTCGATGCCCGTCTTTTCCTTTAATCCGAACTGTTCAAAATACTGGTAATACCGGTCCACCCCCAGCCGCTGTCCCACGTCGATGAACACCGGATTGCAGGAGTTCATGGCCCCCTGGAGGAAGGTCTCGGCCCCATGGCCGCCCACCTTGTGGCAGCGGATCTTCCGGTCCTCCACGATGCGGAAGCCCGGGCAGGAAAAGGTGTCCTCCAGATGCACCGCCCCTGCCTCCAGACCGGCGGCCGCGGTAATGATCTTAAAGGTAGAGCCTGGCTCGTAGGTGTCGTTGATCACCGGATTGCGCCACATCTGGTTCAGCAGCTCTTGCTTTTCCTTGGCGCCCGCTCCTGCCGGCGCCTCCTGGACCAGGGTGAAGGGATCGTTCAGATCAAATCCGGGGACGCTGGCCATGGCCAGGATCTCCCCATTCTTCGGGTCCATGATGATCACGGACACCTGTTTGGCTCCTTTCCGCTCCATGGTCTCCCGGGCCGCCTGCTCCGCGTACTGCTGGATGTTCACGTCCAGGCTCAGGTACAGGTCCCGCCCTGCCGCCGGCTCGATCCGCTCCTCAAAGGCATTCTCGATCTCCACCCCGGCAGCGTCGGTCATGGTCAGGATCGTGCCGTCGGTCCCCTTTAGATAAGATTCATAAGCCACCTCCAGGCCGATGATGCCCTGGTTGTCGGCCCCGGTGAACCCCAGCACCTTGGAGGCTAAGCTGCCGTAAGGGTAGTAACGCTTGTAATCTTCGTCCACCTTGACCCCGTCCAGATGATAACCCCGGATGCGGTCCCCGACCTCCTTATCCACGTTGGTGCGGATGATCTCCCGGGAGCTGCGCTTTTCCACCTTTTTGCGCACCGTGGCCTCGTCCATGGAAAGCTCCTCGCAGAGGGTCCGGATCACCTGCTCCCGGTCCGTGACCTGGTTATAGATGACCGAAACGGTACACACCGTCCGATTGTCGGCGATGACCACGCCGCGGGCGTCCAGGATCCTTCCCCGGGCGGCCTTGATCGAGCGTTCCCGCTGGTGCAGCTCCTCTGCCATCCGGCTGTAATACTCCGAGCGGAAGATCATCAGATACACAAGCCGCCCTGCCAGCCCTGCCATGCACAGACACAGCAAAAGCAGCAGGACGGCGATCTTTTTCCGGTGATGGGTGTGGTTGGAACTCATGGCCAGCCCCCGAAACGCTCATTGTTATACTATATGATCCCAGTCCTTTTTTAGAACTGGCCTGAGGCTGGACCTATGCTCCCTCCTGCGGCGCCTGCCTCTGCTGAGTCCATCTCTGCTATGCCCTCCTCTGCTATATCCTTCTCTGATATGCTCTTCTCTGCTATGTTTTCCTCTGCTATACCGGACGGTCAGCCCTTCTTTCGGATCATTCACCTGATCCACTGCCGCTTCCGTCCTCCGTTCCGTCTCCGGACTCCGACCCGCTCTCCGAGCCGGACTCCGATCCGTTCTCCGATCCAGCCTGGTCCGGGACGGCAGCATCCGCCTGATCCGATCCTGCCGGGAGCGCCTGAGACGTGTCCTCCTGGCCAGGCAGATTCCCGGGGATGCCCATATCCTGGTCTGCCGGGATATACTCCTCTGTATCGTACACCTTGGGTTCTTCCACCAGCGGTTGCTGGGAATTGTCCGTGATTCCCTCCTCCTTAGGAAGCTGCTCCTGCACCGCCGGATCGATGGCAGTCTCATCCACATTGGGGAACACGTTCAGATACGGCAGGATATCCTGCATGATCTTCTGGAACACGCCGCTGGCATAGGTACTGTGGGCCTGATCCTCCACATGGGGCTCATCGATCACCACGTACACCAGGACCTCCGGGTCCATCGCCGGGGCAAAGCCGCAGAAGGAAAGCAGGTAATTTTTTTTGTCCCGGGGGATCTTCTCCGCCGTACCTGTCTTTCCGCCGATGTCGTATCCCGCCACGACCGCCGCCTTACCGGTCCCTTCACTTACCGTGCGCAGCAGGGCGTGCTTGATCAGGGTACTGGTGGATTCCGATACGGTCTCCCGCACCAGGACCGGGTCCACATCCCGCACCACAGCCCCCTGGTCGTTTAAGATCTGCTTGACCACGTGAGGCTCATAGTAAGAACCGCCGTTGATCACCGAGCAGTAAGCCGCCGCCATCTGGATCATGGTGCAGTTGAACGTCTGTCCAAAGGAGCTGGTGGCCAGATCCACCGGCTTCATGGTCTCTGCCGTATACAGCAGGGTGGACGTATCCGCCTCACCCGGCAGATCCACGCCGGTCTTGGTCCCAAATCCGAACATGTGCTGATAATGGGTGAACATCGGGATCCCGGTCCTGGCTGCGATCTGCATCATGGCGTCGTTGCAGGACTGCATCAGCGTCTCCTCTAACGTCATGTTCTGATGGCCGCCCTTGGAATAAGCCGTGCACCGGATCTCGTGTCCGCCTACCTCCTGGAAGCCGTCGCAGAAAAAGGTATCGTTGGCGGTGATCACCCCTTCTTCCAGGGCAACCGCTACCGTAAAGATCTTGGACGGAGAGCCGGGCTCATAAGTATCGCTGACGCAGAAATTCCGCCATTCCTGGTTCCATGCCACCTGCATGCCCAGGGACCGGACCTCCTCGTCGGTAAAATGCTGGGAGACCTCCTCCGGGGTGATCGTAGACTGATCCGTATCCCGGTGCTGGCGCTTGTACGTATCCACCGCCTCCTGGATCCCCAGCTGGCGGATCTCCTCGTCCGTGTAGCGGCTGGAAACCTCCCGGGGATCGTTCAGATCGAAGGACCGGTTGCTGGCCATGGCCAGGATCTCTCCGTTGTCCGGATCCATCACCACTACGCCTATGCCTTCGGAGCCGGGATCCTTCTCCCACTCCTGGATGCGCTTCTCCACGATGTTCTGGATGTTCACGTCAATGGTGGACACCACCGTATTGCCGTTGACCGCAGGCTTGATCACCCGCTCCAAGTTGGAATCATCGTTCAGATATCCGTATTCCCGGCCGTTAGTGCCGATCAGGGAGCTGTTATAGGACTGCTCGATGCCGCCGTTGCCGCTCCCGCCGTCGCTGGTGGCAAAGCCGATCACGTTGCAGGCCAGAGAGTTATAAGGATACAGCCGCTTATACTCCTCCTCGAACCAGATGCCGTGCACCCGTGCCTTGGAGCCCGCCTTGGAATTCGCCTGATTGGTAGTCGTCTTCAATTCCTCAAACGCCTGCTTCTGGTCGTTGGTCAGCTGTCTGGCATACCGCAGGTACTGGTTCTTCGGGTCCGCGGTGATCCGCGCCCGCAGATCGGCAGCGTCATAGCCGAAGGCCGTCACCAGAGCGGAGATCGTCGGCTCCAGATAATCCTCCTGATCCGCCATGATCTGCTTCGGGTCGATGATCAGGTTGTATACCTTATCCGTAGTGGCCAGAACGGTTCCGTTCCGGTCTACGATATTCCCTCTGCGGTAGGGCAGGACCCGGCTGTCATAGTCCTGCTGGGACAGCACGATCTGGTTGTAGGAGTCCTGGTTCCTTTCCCCGATATCATACAACACGTAAATTAAAGCAAACAAAGCCAGCGTAATCACGATGACCGTGATCGCCAGCTTTTCCTGCATATATTTCGTGATGGTCCGCCGTCTGCCGGACTCCCGGTTCGTATTCCGTTTTGGATCTGGATTAGTATTGTGGGATGTCCTCATACTGTCTTACATACTCGCTTTCCGTTTTGTCGTACAGGATCACCTGGTCCCGGTTGGCATACACCATCCCCAGCTCCTCTGTAGCGACCTGATACACATGATCGAGATCGATCTCCGTACTGATCCTGGTCTGCAGGGCGTCGTTCTCTGATCTCAGATTCTCTACCTCCTGCTCCAGCTGTTCGATATGGGTGATCCGCGCATTGATCGTAGCCTGCATGTGCAGATAGCTGACGCAGATAAACAGGGCGCAGGCCGCTGCGATGGTCAGCATCAGCACATAGGGGAGATCCATGTGCAGCGCTTTCTCCTGATTGCGCCGTACCCGGTGGTTCATCCGGCGGTATTGTTCTGCCTGCCGCTCTAGCTCAGCGGCTTTCTTCTGTCTCTGCTGCGTGACCGACGGCACCGGCTGTGCCGCTCTTACGGTATTCCCGTACACGTAAGCCTGTCCGGCCGCGCTTCTTCCCGCAGTTGCCCTTCTTCTTGCAGCCATACCCTGACCTCCCTTTCCATCAGCTCCGCTTCCCACACGGAGCTCTTTTTGTATATTCCCCAAATCCTCTTTTGCTATCCTTTTGCGTCCTTTACTCCGCGCTCCGCTCAAATACCCGCAGCTTCGCGCTCTTGGACCGCCGGTTGGCTTCCAGCTCCTCCGCCGACGGAAGGATCGGCTTCCTGGTCACCACCGTTCCCTTGCTCTTCTTTCCGCACATACATACCGGAAATCCCGGCGGGCAGGTGCAAGGGTTCTCGTTCCTGCGGAAGCTGTTCTTCACCATCCGGTCCTCCAGGGAGTGGAAGGTGATGATGCTGAGGCGACCGCCGGGGTTCAGCAGGTCGATCATCCGGTCGATGGAGCGTTCCAGCACGTCTAACTCCTGGTTCAGCTCGATCCGGATCGCCTGGAACGTCCGCTTGGAAGGATGTCCTCCCACGGCCCGTACCTTGGCCGGGATCGCCGCCTTGATGACCTCGTTCAGTTCTCCGGTCGTCTCAAAGGGCTTTTCCTCCCGCCGTCTCACAATGTGCTTTGCAATGTTCTTCGCAAAGCGATCTTCTCCGTAGTCCCGGATGATCCGGTACAAGTCGGATTCGCTGTATGTATTTACGATGTCCGCCGCCGTCTGGGTGTTCCGCTGATCCATCCGCATGTCCAGCGGTGCGTCGTCCTCCCGGTAGGTGAATCCCCGTTCCGCTGTATCCAGCTGGTAAGAGGATACGCCCAGATCCAGGTAGATCCCGTCCACCCGGTCAATGCCGAGTCCCTTCAGCACGGTCTCGATCTGCTCATAGTTGCTCCGGACGATGGTGACCTTCTCACCAAACGGGGCCAGCCGCGCTCCAGCCGCCTGGATGGCGTCCGCGTCCTGGTCGATCCCGATCAGGCGTCCCTTGTCTCCCAGGCGCCGGCATACCTCGCTGGCATGTCCTCCCCCGCCCAGGGTACCGTCCACATAGATCCCATCCGGCCGGATGTTCAGGCTGTCGATGGTCTCCTCCAATAGTACAGACAGATGTTCAAATGCCATGTTAAATACCAAGACCTTCCATATTCTCTGCTATCTCGTCCATGTCGTCGTAGGTATTGGACTGGTTCCAGACATCCCGGCTCCAGATCTCGATGCGGCTTCCTACGCCGACGAGCACGGCGTCCTTCTCGATCTTGGCAAAATCCCGTAACACGGCCGGCAGGAGGATCCGTCCCTGCTTGTCCACTTCACAGGTGGTGGCTCCTGCCAGGAAGAAGCGGGAGAACTTTCTGGCGTTGGCGTTGGTGAGGGGCAGGGCGTGCAATTTCTCTTCCAGGGCTTTCCACTCCGTATTTTCATAGACAAATAAACAGCCATCGAGGCCCTTCGTAACTACGAACTCATCCCCTAGCTGTTCCCGGAACTTAGAAGGAACGATCAAACGCCCCTTCGCGTCTACTGTATGATTGTATTCACCCATGAACATCACAATCACCTGTTACCCTAATCAACCACCGTGGCACCATTCACTACCACTTCACTCCACTTTCCACCACTTGTATGTTTATTTTAGTATATTTGTAAGAAAATAGCAAGATAATTTCCAAAAAAAATGAGGCACCTGCAAACTTTTGCAAGTGCCTCCAAGATATGTACATGACTTAAAATCCAGATACAATATATAGTTCGATCAGCCGATCGAGCGCCACGCTATTCTGGTAAATCACCTCATAATCCTGCTTTTCATCCATACTTTCGTTCAGCTTTCTTCTGGCTGCTTCGATCTGAACGACCAGTTCTTCCTTAGAAATGTTCATGCCTTACTCCTTCCGTATGCTTCCGGCTTTCCGGTGCCGGCAGACGAGCATGGCCCCTGCCGCCAGTACCAGCACCATTGACAGCGCCTGGGAAACGGGGATGCCTGTGCCGAACAGGATCAGCTGGTCTGTGCGCAGACCCTCGATCCAGCTCCGGCCAAGGCCGTATCCCAGCAGGTAGATATAAAGCATCTCGCCGTCGAACTTCTTACGCTTCCGGTACCACAGCATGAAACAGAGAAGCCCCAGGTTCCACACTGACTCATAGAGAAACGTAGGATGCACCTGAATGTACTCTGCACCGTTCTCAACGATGAGATGGCTCAGCACATTCTCGTTGAGCATATTGGGGCTGACCAGGGAGCGCTTGATGCGCATAGCGAACAAACCGTCTGTGTATCCCCCAAATGCCTCGCAGTTAAAGAAATTCCCCCAGCGTCCGATGATCTGACCGGTCACAAGACCCAATACGCCGCTGTCTGCCATGGAGAAAAAGGACAGCTTCCTGACCCGGGTATAGACGACCAGGGTCAGAACTGCCCCGATAACGCCTCCATAGATGGCCAGACCTCCCGCCCGCAGATTCAGGATCTGCAGCAGGTTCTCCTTATAATAGTCCCACTCAAAGATCACGTAATAAAGCCGTGCTCCGATGATGGAGCACACAATCGCGTACAATGCAAAATCCAGGTAGATCTCCGGGTCCTGGCCCCGCCTCACCGCGTCGCATCTGGCCACCCAGATCCCGGCCAGCATGCCGAAGCCGATGATGATCCCATAAAAGGCGATCCGAAACCCAAATACCGTGATATGATTCTGCAAATGTTCAATGGCAATGCCCAAATGAACGAAGCTGATATCCGCTCCTTCCATAATGAACGCTCCTTTCGACCTATCTCTTATTCTACCCCTTGCACCCCCGAAAATCAAACAAATTCCGCCGACGAATTTCGCTGTTGTTCGACAGCTTCAGCTGTTCCTTCAGGGGGGCGCCGGGAGCGGCTTTTCCTTGCGCAGATTCTATGCTACAATACATTGGGGGGAAAATCAAGTGCGGAAAAAGGATCCTCCAAATTATATGAAATAATATCTCTGCTCATATTTTCACCTTTTTCAGCAGCAGACAGTGAAAATTCACATTTCATTCACCGTAAAAGAGCGAAAAGATTGAAAAAGCAGCGTCTTTATGCTATACTTTATAGTTGGGTTGAACTCTTTTTCATGGTAGGATGAGAGCCCATACAATGAAAAATTTCTTTTAAAAATTTTACACCGCCAATCCAGAAAAATGGTGTAAACAAAATAGAGAAAGGCAGAAAGCCAGTAAAACAAAAGCTTTCTGAACAGGTAAAACATAAAATGAAATTAGGAATCGTAGGCCTGCCCAACGTAGGCAAGAGCACCCTCTTCAACTCCCTCACCAAGGCAGGCGCAGAGTCCGCCAACTACCCCTTCTGCACCATCGA
>DVLJ01000073.1 GCA_018715565.1 Candidatus Ventrimonas merdavium | reverse complement strand
GAATTGTATTATTTGTGCGTTCAATATCATTTATTTCTGTGACTAAATAAAACTGTTCAAAATACTGATAAACAGCCAATGGAAGAGATTATTCCGATAGAGAAACGACAGCCAGACGCTCCCCTCGATCTGTCCCAGTACCGCCCGGGCCCAGTCCATCTGCCCGCAGGCGCCTACGATCAGGCCTGCCACCCAGATGAGCAGCAATCCTTCGATCCCGCCTAAGGCCGCCCCGGCCAACTGGTTCATGCCGGACAGGATAGGCAGCTTTGCCACCAGGTCCAGCCACACCGCCAGGAACCGGACCAGCAGGAATACCAGAAGGAACAGCAGTACCGCTCCCACCAGATTGATCACCATGTTGGCCAGATAGGCCCCCAGATAATCCAGGAACGCGTCCACCCCCAGCAGGCTGTAGATCTCGTGGTTATTGTTCTCCAGCAGGAGCTCTTTCATCTGCTCCGGCAGCTTCAGCCCCTCGATCGCCGTCCGCTGTTCATCCGGCAGCTCTGCCAGGCTGGCTTCCTCCTCATCGCCTCCCGCCAGATGCAGAAGGCTCTGGCCGATGGCCTGGTGGATCCCGGTATTCTCCTTTAAGGCCGTGCTCACATAGGGCATCGCCACATGCACCACCGTAATGCTGATGACCAGCGCTCCCATGGTGACCGCCTGCTTTACAAACCCCCGATAGTGGCCGTACAGCACCATCCCCAGCAGGAAGATCCCCACTCCGATGGACAGCCAGTGCTCTGTCAGCTGTTCGATAAGCATCTCCATATCAGTCTCTCAACACCAGCCTCTCTATCGCGTCTGCCACGCCGTCGGCGTCGTTGGTCCCGGTGATCACATCGGCCTCTGCCTTCACGGTCTCCATCGCGTTGCCCATTGCCACGCCGATCCCCGCTAAGCGCATCATGGAGATGTCATTCTCCCCGTCTCCAAAGCCCATGGTCTGATCCGGGCGCAGGCCCAGATGCTCTGCAAGCCGCAGAATCGCCTCTCCTTTGGATGCGCCCAGGGCGTTGATCTCCAGGTTCGTGGGGAACGATGCGCTGACCAGCACATCCCCTCGGGCAAGCAGCGCTTCCTTGGCCCGTCTGCGTTCTTCCATATCGCCGAAAAAGTAATTGATCTTCTCCACCGTCGCCCCCAGGGCGCGCACGGCCTCCGCCACATCCGGGACGATCTCCCTGGTGCTGCGTACCATTTTGCTCAATTCCGGGGAAATGCCATAGTCTTCCATATGGTCGATAAAACGCGCCTCGCCGAAGGCACGTCCTCCTGCATAGGCGTCGTACATGGTGTTGAACTGTTTTCCCAGCTCCAGGATCTCCAGTGCCAGCTCCTGGGACATCTTCCGCTCATCCAGGACGCGGCCCTCCGCCACGTCCTCGATCACCGCCCCATTGGTCGTGATGGCGTAACGGATACCGGGAAAGCTGCGGATGACCTCCGGCACGCCAAACCAGATCCGCCCGGTACACGGCACGACCGTGATCCCCCGCCGGATACATTCCTTTAATACTGTTTCATTTCTATGAGACAGACGCTTCTGGCTGTCCAGAAGCGTCCCGTCTAAATCCAATGCAATGAACCGAATCTCACTCATATCAGATAAAATGCTCTTCCTTTAAGATTAATAACCCGTCTTTGTCGTATTTGGAGGAGAACAGGCCCTTGATCCGCTTGCCCACCGACGGCTTCTCCGCCTTATCGGCGGCTTCCTCGATCAGATCCTCCGCCGTGGCTCTGGTCAGGGGGATCCCATCCTCTTCCATGATCTCGATGCGCTCATAAAGCGCCAGCATGCTCTTGCCGGTGATGCTGCAGTCGATCTCAGAAGCATACTTGCAGGCATACTGGGCAAACTCGTCGATATCCATCTCGGTCTCGTCGTCCGTATAGGGCTCCGGCTCCTCATAATAATCCTCCGGCTCCGGGGCCCGCATGGCTTCATCCCGCACCGGGACGATCCGTCTTACCGGCCGGTCATCCACCTCTGGCTCCATCACGGCTTCCGCGGCTTCCCGGACCGGTGCTTCCGCCTGTACCAGGGTCACAGACGGCTCCGGACGGCTCTCCTCCCGGACCTCAGCGGCAAAATGCTTCTTCTCGTCGCTTCCCGCCAGGGGATAATCGCTTCCGATGCACTCAAACTTGTCGGCCAGGATAGGATTCTCTGCATGGAGCATCTCCATCTGCTTCGGATTGTCGATCAGAACGATCCGCATGCCGGTGGTATCCTGGGACATCAGCTTTTCCAGCTCCTTTAACATCTCCGGGGACAGGTCTCCGGCTTCCTCGATCATCAGATCCTTGCCCGCCAGCTTTTCCCTGCTGGCCAGGATCCCCCGCTTATTTAACTTGGAGCCGGTGATCTTCGCCACCGGGTTCTTGACCCCCGTCTCCTTCTGGATCTGGCGCAGAGCCGCTACGGCGATCTCCAGACCCTTTTCCGGGGTCCGCGCTTCGATCATCAGGTGGTTGGTCATCTTGGGCAGCTCCGGTTCGTCCTCTGCCTCCCATACGTCCACCTCCGGGCGAACGGGGGCCGGTCCCTCTGCTTTCACCGGAGCCGTCTCTGCAGCCGGCTTAAGAGCAGGCTCCCCAGACGGTGCAGAAGCTGGCTGCGCACTCGGCTGCGCGGCCGGTTGAACAGCTGGTTGAACGGCTGGTTCTGTCCCCGCTTCCGCAGCCCGGCGGCGGATCGTTCCCAGCACCCGGGTCTTTCCTAATTCGTCCGGATCTTCCGCGTCTGCCGTCTGGCTCAGCCGGGACATCTCCCGAGCCAGGACTTCCTCTGTCTCAGCCTGGCGCACCTGGGCTACCACAGCCTCCGGCTCAGCCGGCACCACCGGGACCACCGGCACTGACGGCTCCGGGGCAGCCTCTGCCGCCTGGACATGGACAGGCTCTTCCGGCACGTCCGGCTCCTCCACGGTCATAACAGGCTCCGGCTCTTCCTGGACTGCTGCCAGGCGGCGCACCGGCGCGGCTGCCGGCTCGGTCTCCTCCCCGTCGTCCGCATAGTCGCCGTAAGACTGCTGTTCCACGGCTCTCAGCTTTTCCTCGTATTTGTCCCGGTTCTCCACCAGGTCCATCTGATACTTGGTCAGAGGCGCATACTGGAGCTTCAGCTCCATCGCCTTGTCCACGTATTTTCCCAGGCCGAACATCAGCATGATCTTGTCGCAGGTGCTGACGCAG
This sequence comes from Candidatus Ventrimonas merdavium, assembly GCA_018715565.1. Lineage (GTDB taxonomy): Bacteria > Bacillota > Clostridia > Lachnospirales > Lachnospiraceae > Brotaphodocola > Brotaphodocola merdavium. The sequence continues at coordinate 15,667 of DVLJ01000073.1, read as the reverse complement.
CGCTGCTCGTCTCCCGCCTCATGATACAGCTCTGCCAGCTCATACAGCCACTTTTCATCCAGCTCCTCCGAGGTATATCCCTCCAGAGAGTGGATCTGCTGCGACAACGGTGCGTCCATGGTCCGCAGGATCATGTAACGCAGCAGATGCTGGCGGGGATCATCACCGGCCAGATCGCAGAATTCCCGGTAATAGGCTTCTGCCTCTTCTACGTTGCCCTCCTTTAAGGCAAGGTCTGTCAGCTTATAGAGAAGACGCTTCCCAATGGGGGCCCGCTCAAAGGCCAGGAGCAGGATATCCTTCGCATCCTGGTACTCGTGGTTCTTCTCATAAATGGTCGCGACCATGGAAAGCAGGTTTGCATTCCGCACCTTTTTCCAGTCGATGGTGTCCGCGATCTTCATGGCGGTCTCGTAATCGCCCCGGTTCACCATCTTCCGCATCTGCTCTACTTTGATATTAAACTCATATTTATCCATCTTCCGCACTCCTTACACCGGTTAAGAATCCGTCACAGCTCCACGCGCCCTTCCAGAGCTCTTAACAGGGTTACTTCATCAATATACTCCAGGTCTCCTCCTACGGGGACTCCGCTGGCGATCCGGCTTACCCGGATCCCGGTGGGTTTGATCAGTTTGCTGATATACATTGCCGTGGTCTCGCCCTCCAGACTGGAGTTCGTAGCAATGATGACCTCTTTCACATCGCCCTGGAGCCGCTGCATCAGCTCCTTTAACTTGATATCGTTGGGACCGATCCCCAGCATCGGGGAAATGGCCCCGTGGAGGACGTGATAGACGCCCTCATACCGGCCCGTCTTCTCGTAGGCGGCCAGATCCCGGGTATTCTCCACCACCATGATGGTGGAATGGTCCCGCTTCTCGCTGCTGCAGATCGGGCAAAGCTCCTGATCGGTCAGGGTGAAGCACTCCTTACAGTAGCGGATGTTCGCCTTGGCTCCGGCGATCGCGCCGGTCAGGTGATCCACCTGCTCCTGGGGCATATTGATGATGTGAAAGGCCAGCCGCTGGGCGGATTTCGTACCCACCCCCGGCAGTTTGGAAAGTTCTTCGATCAGTGTGGTGATCTGCCTGCTGTAATAATCCATATCAGAACGGGAAGCCTCCGCCAAGACCGCCCAGTCCTCCGGTCAGTCTGCTCATCGCTGTCTGGGAATCCTCCTCCATCTTGCGCAGCGCCTCGTTGGTCGCCGCCACGATTAAATCCTCCAGCATCTCGATATCATCCGGATCCACCACTTCCTCCGACAGCTTCACCGACAGGATCTCCTTTTTGCCGGAAACGGTCACGGTCACCGCGCCGCCGCCTGCGGATGCGGAGTATTCCTTTTCTTCCAGTTCCTTTGTCGTCTCCTCCATCTGGCGCTGCATCCGCTGCGCCTGCTTCATCAGATTGTTCATATTGCCCGGCATGCCGCCGGGGAATCCACCACGTTTTGCCATGATGTTGTCCTCCTGGTTTTTCTCATTCTTCTATCGTGATCTCCATATGGATCGCTTCTTTCAATTCCTCGTCGCTGACGTAGATCGTGTTCAGCCGCTCCCCCGCATTCTTTAAGCGGGCCTTTAGATACAGTTCTTTTCCATAATGCTGTCCGATATACGTCTCCAGCTCGCCCAGCACCGTGGGCCTGCTGCCGATGGCGTAATTTTCCGGACTGGAAAATACGATGCACAGGCAGCTGTCTCCGCTGGGCTCCAGCACCGTATCCCGAAAGCTGGGCCGGATCGCTCCCCCCAGATCCCGGATGATCTTGCCCCAGTCCTGGCGGATCAGGTTCAGATCCTCCAGCTGCGCCTTGGGGATCGCCACCTTCTGGGGGATGTAGTCCGCCGGAGCTGCCGCCCCGCCGGCTATGCCGCCCGCTCCCATACCGGCAGATCCGCCGGCTCCCGGCAGCCCTCCGGCGCCTTCCGGCGTCCCTGGGGCGAACGCTCCCGCCGCCATCCCGCCTGCGGCCTGGGCCGCCAGGCTCTTAAGCAGCTCCTGGTCCACGGCCGGGCCCTCGTCCATCCGGGCCTCCAGCTCTGCCAGCCGCTGCAGGATCGAATCCAGATTCTCCTCCATCTGCGGCTTCGTCAGCTTGATCAGGGCCACCTCGATCAGCACCCGCTTCTGGCTGGCGTAGCGCAGCTGATTGGACAGATCGGAGAAGATCCGGATGAACCGCATCAGGGTGTCTCCGTCTACCAGCTGCGCTTCTTCTTTCAACCGTTTGATATTGTCCTCAGACATCTCCAGGATGCCTTCCGCGTCGTCTGTGGTCTTCAGCACCAGAAGGTTCCGCAGATACCAGATAAAATCTGCTACAAACTGGCCCAGCTCCCGTCCGGCGATGACCATCTCCTCCAGCTTGCGGATACAGTCCGCGGTCCGCTTTTCCAATACGGCCCGGAGCAGATCGCTGAACACGCTGGCGTCCACCGCCCCCAGCACCTGTAACACGTTGTCGTAGGTGAGCAGGGTGCCGTAATGGAACGCCACGCACTGATCCAGCAGGCTCAGGGCGTCCCGCATGGAACCGTCTGCCGCCCGGGCGATGTAGCTCAGCGCCCGGTCCTCCGCCTGGATCTGCTCCGCATCCGCCAGCTCCCGCAGCCTTGCGGCAATGGTATCGATGGTGATCCGCCGGAAATCATACCGCTGGCACCGGGAAAGGACCGTGATAGGGATCTTGTGGACCTCCGTGGTGGCCAGGATGAAGATCACATAGGAAGGCGGCTCCTCCAGGGTCTTTAACAGGGCGTTGAAGGCGCCTGTGGAAAGCATATGCACCTCGTCGATGATATACACCCGGTACCTTCCCTCCGTAGGCGGGTACTGCACCTGCTCCCGGATCTCCCGGATGTTCTCCACGCCGTTGTTGGAGGCCGCATCGATCTCCACCACGTTCATGGAACGGCCGGCGGCGATGCTCTGGCAGCTGGCGCACTCCCCGCAGGGGCTGCCGTCCGCCGGATGCTCGCAGTTCACTGCCTTGGCAAAGATCTTGGCGATGGTGGTCTTGCCGGTGCCCCGGGTGCCGCAGAACAGGTAGGCATGGCCTACCCGCTGCCCGGTTATCTGATTTTTCAAGGTCTGCACGATGTGGTCCTGCCCTTTGACGTCCTCAAAGCCGGACGGGCGCCACTTGCGGTACAGTGCCGTATATGACATGGGTCTTCAAACTCCTTTTGCTTGGCCTTATTCGTCGCCGAAGCTGATGCCCAGCAGCTTGGCCTCCCGGATCATGGAGCAGTTGGGGTCCACGGTCTTTAACCGTCCCGCAACCTCCGCCAGGGGGACCTTGGTGATCTCGTTATTCTTCATGGCGACCATATAGCCGTAGTCCTTCTTCATGATCAGGCCGGCTGCGGCTGCGCCCAGACGGGTGGACAGCACCCGGTCGTAGGGGCAGGGCTCTCCGCCCCGCTGGGTATGGCCCGGGACTGTGACGCGCACTTCCTGCCCAGTCTTCTCCGTGATCTTCGCGCCCAGCTCATAGGCGACAGACGGATATACCACCTGGTTTTTCTTCTTCTCTTTTAATTCCTTCTTGCTCAGCTTGGCGTCTTCCTTGGAAATGGCGCCCTCCGCCACGGCCAGAATCGAGAACCGCTTGCCCTGCTTGTTCCGCTCCTTTAACGCCTTCACGATCACGTCGAGATCGTAGGGGATCTCCGGCAGAAGGATGATGTCCGCGCCGCCAGCCAGCCCGGCATACAAAGTCAGCCAGCCTACCTTATGGCCCATCACTTCCACGATGAACACCCGGCCATGGGAAGCAGCCGTGGTATGGATGCAGTCGATGGCGTTGGTGGCTACATTGATGGCGCTCTGGAATCCAAAGGTCACATCCGTGCCCCACAGATCGTTGTCAATGGTCTTGGGCAGGGAGACCACGTTCAGGCCCTCCTCCCGCAGCAGGTTGGCGGTCTTCTGGCTGCCGTTGCCGCCTAACACCACCAGGCACTCCAACTTCAGCTTGCGGTAGGTGTGCTTCATGGCCTCTACCTTGTCCAGGCCGTTCTCGTCCGGCACCCGCATCAGCTTGAACGGCTGTCTGGAGGTACCCAGGATGGTCCCGCCCTTCGTCAGGATGCCGGAAAAATCCGACGGCTTCATGATCTGATAATCCGCATGGATGAGGCCCCGGTAACCGTCCTCAAATCCGATGATCTCCACATCGTCACACATCTTGTACAATGATTTTGCCACGCCGCGCATGGTGGCGTTCAGCGCCTGGCAGTCTCCGCCGCTGGTCAGCATTCCCACTCTCATAGCAGACACATCCTTTCTGACGATACTTTTTTCTTGAAATATCCAATTTTTGCTTCAGGCAAAAATAAGCCCATTCTGCTTTATTATAATACAACCTGCTACGGCGGGCAAGCATAAATTCCCGGAAAGCCCAGATCGTAAGGGGTCTGTAAGAAGATCGGCCCGGGAGATCTCCCGGATGGAGATCCGTGATTTCCTGCTTAAATAGAAAAGTGTGCGCTCAGCGCACACTCGCGCCGGAGCGCGGCTGCTCCAGCAGCCATATTCCTTTGCACGGAGTGCGCCTCCCTTGCGGAGCTTTTGTGTGTAATAGGAAACGCAGTTTCCTATTACACACAAAAAAACAGCCGCATGGGAGATCCCATACGACTGCCGGTTATCTTTTAAATCCGCGCATCCTGCTTTGTAGACGGCTCACAGGCGGTACCCTGGCAGCCAGCTCGGTCCAGGCGCCCTTGCGGCACACAGAAGGACTTACTTAGTGCTGCTGCATTCCTGCCCTGACACGGTTCATAAGGTTCTGTTGCGCAAGACCCAAACGTCAACGCCGCTTACCAGGGGCAGCCCTGCAAGACCGAATCCGAGGCAGGATATCACCTCTGCTGGAGCGGATTGCAGATACAGGGCACCGCTATCTCCCCGGCTGCGCGGAAGCTTTTTGACTTGTTCTTAGCTTGTTCAGTATACTCTAAGCAGGCCTATTTGTCAAGGTTTCTGCTTCTCCATCTCTGTGCCGGCATAATTTTCCCCATTCTCTCCATACTAGATTACTGTCACGAAAAGCCGGCCCCCTGCAGCTATGCAGCGGCCGTGCAGTCCCCTCAACAGCCAGTCCCGGAGGTTCTTACGCCATGCTGCCAGCCCTGACCGCCTACGTTGTGATCCCGCTCTATACGGTCCTTTTTGCCTGCGGCAGCCGTTGGCTGGACACAAATTTCTCCGTGCTGAGCAGCCAGCCGGGGCGGGAGGAAGCGTTTGTCCTGTGGGGGCTGATCGTAGGCATCTTTTTCTTCTGGTCCCTGCGGCGGATCATCGGCGGGATGCCGCGGCGGCCCCGGTTCTGCTTCCTGGTGCCCCTCGCCCTCCTTCTGCTGGTATTTGCCGTGACCACGCCCTATCTGCCGGAACGCCTCCCTCTGAAATCCTTCCTCCACATCCTGTTCGCCTTCCTGGCGGCAGTCTGCCTGGGAGGGATCCTCCTGTCCGTCGTCCTTACGCTGTACTGCGGCGACCGGCGGGGATACCGGCGGTATCTACAGTTCCTGCTGGCAAGCTTCGCTGTCTGTGCCTGGCTGTTCCTCCTGGCGGGGATCGTCAGCAGCGCCCTGGAGATCTTCTTCACCATCTCCATGACCCTCCTGACCTACCGGCTTTACCGGAAGCTGGCTTGATGTCCTGATTTTCTCTGTGCCGTTTCCTCCAGCCTTTTCTGCATCCTTTGCTCCGGCCTTCTCTCCCGCTTTTTTGTCTGCCTTTTTCTTCCGAAGCTCTTTAAAAAAATCCGACAGCATGCGGGAACACTCCTCGCCGCACAGGCCGACGCTGGTCTCCGCCTGATGATTAAAGCCCTCCTGATGGAGCAGGTCCAGCACCGATCCGGCACATCCGGCCTTGGGATTTAAGCAGCCGATCACCACCCGGGGGATGCGGGCCTGGACGATGGCTCCGGCGCACATGGGGCACGGCTCCAGAGTCACGTACATAGTACAGTCCTCCAGCCTCCAGTCCCCCATCTTCTTACAGGCCTTTTTCATCGCCAGGATCTCCGCGTGGGCCAGCACGGTCTTGTCCGCCATGCGGCGGTTATAGCCCCGGCCGATGATCTTCCCCTGGTACTCGATCACGCAGCCGATGGGCACGTCCCCTAAGGCCGCCGCCTTTTTCGCCTGGCGGATCGCTTCTTTCATATATTTCATCTCAATAGGTTGCTGAATGGTTCCTGACATCTTATCCTCGCTCAAATCGTTCATCCGTGATATACTGTTAGCAGCAGCTGTTATCTAGTATATACGAAAATCTGAGAATTGGAAATGATGATCATGCATGAATTAAAGATCTGCGGTCTCCAGAAGACCACCCTGCTGGATTTTCCCGGCCGCGTAGCGGCCACAGTCTTTACCGGCGGATGTAATTTCCGCTGTCCCTTCTGCCAGAACAGCGAGATCCTGGACGCTCAGGTCCCACCGGGATATCCCCAGGCAGAGGTCCTTGCTTTCCTAAAAAAACGCAGCGGCGTCCTGGAGGGCGTCTGCATCACCGGCGGCGAGCCCACCCTCCAGCCGGAAGCCCTGGAAGCCTTTCTCCGGGAGGTCCACAGTCTGGGCCTGCTGGTCAAGTTAGACACCAACGGAGGCCGGCCGGAGGTGGTCAAGCACCTGGCCGGCCAGGGTCTGCTGGACTATATCGCCATGGACGTCAAGGCCGGGCCAGAGCGGTATGCCCTGGCCTGCGGGACAGCCGCTGGTCCCGGCACGGACGAGCACTTCCTTGCCCCGATCCGGGAATCCATCGCCTGGCTTACCTCCTGCGGCATCCCCTATGAATTCCGCACGACGGCGGTAAAGGGACTCCATACGGCGGAGGATTTTGCTGCCATCGGGCCCTGGATCGCCGGGTGTCCTCATTATTACATCCAGAACTATGCCGCATCTGACCGGGTGCTTGCGCCGGAAGGGTTCCAGGAATTTACCAAGGACGAGCTCCTGGCCTTTGCCGACCTGGTGCGGCCTTATGTAGGGGAGGTATCCCTGCGGGGCGTCGATTACTGACCGCATCTGGACGGCACTTATGGATCACTGTTTCCGGCGCCAGGCTCCCGGCCCTACAGGCGGATATCCGTGTACCAGTAGCCGAACCGCCCGTCTTCCTCCGGCTGCTTTTTCGCCAGCACAAAATGGGGGAAGCCGAACATGGCGGCCAGGTGCTTTTCATTGCTGAAATAATGTCCGGGCACGCCCAGCAGATAGCGGGATCTGCCCTGGGAATTGCCCAGCCTGGCCAGGATCAGGTGGCGGTAATTGTAATAGCCGTGGAGCAAAAAGCTGTTGTTCCCATATACCCAGATCTCCCTGGGCAGCACCCCGATATCCTGGGGCTTGATGGAAAGGATCTCGCACTCGTTGTCATAATCGAAGGCCAATACCTTCGTATACTGCCGCTGCAGCCGGTCCCACAGACTGTTACGCCTTGCATCTTCTTCCTCCCGCTTATCCAGTTCCCGCAGGACCTCCAGATCCTCCGGCTCCGGGATCTGGGCGGCGTCGGACCTGCTGGAAGCCCCTGGCGCCGGGCCTTCCTCCGCCCCGTTTCCTGTGTCGGCTTCCAGTCTGCTGTCTGTCCAGTCTCCCCGCCCGGCTGTTCCTTCTGAAACCACCCCGGCTGCCTGTACCTCGTCCCCCTTTGGCCCGTCCGGGCTTTCCTCCGCTGCCTGCGCCGTCTCCCGTTCCTGCCTCAGCTCCCGGTTCTGGTCTGGGACCTGGTGCTGGTCTGGGGACTGGCTCCACTCTGGCATCTGGTCCCGCTCTGCCCCTTGCGCCCACTTCGCTCTCAATATCTGCTCTGATACTTGCTCTGGTTTTTGCTCCGCTGCCAGCTCCTGCCGCCCGGCTGCCATTGCCTCCGCGGGCTCGCCCGCCGTCGCTTCCCCAGTCTCACCTGCCGTCGTTTCCGCAATCCCACCTGCCATTGCTTCCACAGCCTCGCCTGCCCTCGTTTCCGCAATCCCACCTGCCGCCGCTTCCGCAGCTCCGCCTGCCGCCGCTTCCGCAGCCTCCTGCCCGTTTTCCCATCCGGCCTCGCGCCCGGCCTCATCTCCTGTCCTTTCTGCCGCCAGTCCTCCGGTCCCATCCGTCACAGGTTCCGTTTCCTCCCGCTCCCATGGAGCGGTCGCCTCCAGCCGCCGCGCTTCCTCCTCAAGTTCCCGCTCAATCTCTGCGGATATGGGAAATCGGATCAGGGCCGGATCCCCTGACGCCTCCTTTGCTACCGGTTCCGCCGTTTCCTCTTTTTCCTGTTTCCTCCGGTTCTCTGCCGTCACATCCGCCAGCTGCACCTCCGCAGCCTGGGCCACGGCGTCCTCCCAGATCGTGGTGTAGCTCTGCCAGGCGCTTTCCACATCGTGGACGGTCAGACCGTAACACTCATCCATAGAGAGACCGCTCCCGTCCACATTGACGGCGTTTAGCTGGGTACGGAACTCTCCGGCTCCGCCGCGGATGAAGATCCGGCCCACCAAAAGCTCTGTTCCCGGCGCCAATAGATAGACACCGATGTCATTTCCTCCCACAAATACCTTTTTGACGCTGACCTGGAGCCGGCAGATCCCGCCCCGCACCTCCACTTTTGCATATCCGGTGTTCTTTCCCTTGACACCGCCTTCATAAGCATAGATATATGAGATCAATCTTCGATACTCCGACATGCTGTCACCCCTTTGCCAAGCTTCTAAATTACTACAAACATTTTATGAAAAGGGCATTGCAACTATGTCAGAAAAATGTTATCCTATAATCAGCAGATTTTTAAAAAATTTTTTCAAATCGAGGGGGTATCTATCATGAACGTGATCAAGGCAAAGGATTATGAAGAACTGGGCCGCAAAGCGGCGAACGTCATCGCCGCGCAGATCATCATGAAACCAAACTGTGTCCTGGGCTTAGCCACCGGTTCCTCACCGATCAGCACCTACAAAGAGCTGATCGCCCGTTACGAACTGGGCGACCTGGATTTCTCCGGCGTTTCCACCGTGAACCTGGACGAATACAAGGGCCTGACCAAGGATAACGATCAGAGCTACTACTATTTCATGTACAACAACCTGTTCAAGCACGTGAACATCGACCTGGCCCGCACCAATATCCCGGACGGCACCGAGCCGGACAGCGAGAAGGAATGCGCCCGCTATAACAAGGTGATCGCGGACATCGGCGGTATCGACCTCCAGCTCCTGGGCCTGGGCCACAACGGCCATATCGGCTTCAACGAGCCGGACGAAGCGTTCGCGACCCTCACCCACTGCGTGGATCTGCAGCCCAGCACCATCGAAGCCAACAAGCGGTTCTTCGCCAGCGCCGACGATGTGCCGAAGCAGGCGTACACCATGGGAATCCAGACGATCATGCAGGCGAAGAAGGTCCTGATGGTAGTCAGCGGCGCAGACAAGGCTCCGATCATGAAGGAGGTCCTGTACGGACCGGTTACCCCGAAGGTTCCGGCTTCCATCCTGCAGATGCATCCGGATGTGACCATCGTTGCCGATGAGGCAGCCCTGTCCCTGTGCGATCTATAATATGCTCTCCCATCGCTTGCCTCCACAAGCGATTGAGAACGGCGGCCGCCTGGCTGGTTGATCCCAGTCCCAGGCAGGCCGCCGCCCCTTTTTTATGAAAATTCCGCCAATCCCTCGATGGCGTATACCCGTACCGGGCAGGAATCCAATCCGTAGATGGGAAGCGGAGAAAAGCTGATGAAGAAGATATCCTGTTTCAGCTGATCCAGATTCTTAAGCACTTCCAGGAACGTGATGTTCTCTGCCATCAGAATGTCATGGAACGGCTTCACATCCTCATTGCTGCTCTCTACCGAAACCCCGTCTCCAAATCCTACGCTCTTCACCTTCTTCTCCCGGAACCAGCGGGCGCTCTCCTCGCCTACCCGGAGCCGCTGGTCCGCGTCGGTGTTCGTAGCCGGCGTAAACGGTTCGATCTGATAAGCGGAATCGATGATCACCACGTCGCCTTCCTTCACCCGGCCGGCGGAAACCCGCTCCAGATCCTCTGCCGTGATCTGTCCCCGCTTGGCGACCGTCTCCCCAAAGTTCAGATAAACTGCTCTTCCCAGGAAATTGGTGATCGGCAGCTCCGCCACGCTGGGCCACGTATCGTCGTGATGATACGGACATTCACAGTGGGTCCCCAGATGGCTCGTCAGATCCATGATCGTATGGTAATCCGGGATCGGACCTCCCGTATTGAACCGGAACAGATGGCACCTCCGGCTCTCCGTCTCCGGATGCAGTTCCTTGGTCAGATCGATGACCCGCAGATTCCCCATTTCATACACACACATAGCGGTATCCTCCTTCATAATCCTTGTGATATCTTATCGTTCTTTTTAACTCGTATACCGGTATACCGGTATACTGCTATGTTCTCAGTATAGATGCATCCTACGATCCTGTCAAGGGTTTTCTGAATTTTTGATTGACCGGATTTCCTCCATAGACTACAATGGACATATTCCCAGATAGAAATGAAATGGAGAAGCGTTATGATACAGAATGGCGCCCTGCAGCTGCAGGCATACGACCACATCAAGAAGATGATCTTAGAAAATGGGTTAGAGCCAGACGTCCTTTATTCGGAGACCAAGCTCTCCGCAGAGCTCAATCTGTCCCGCACGCCGGTGCGCGAGGCCCTGCGGCGACTCTGCCAGGACGGCTACATCACCGTAGTCCCCAGCAAAGGCTTTATGATCCGCCAGCTGACAGAGAAGGACAGGAAGGAGAGCATCCAGGTCCGGTGCGCCATTGAAGGCTACTGCACCTATGAGATCGTTTCTCAGCTTTCCTCCCCCCGGGGACAGGAATTCCTTCTCAAGCTGGGAGCGGTGTTAAAGAATATGAAGGAAGCCATGACGGCGGACGACCATTTCCAGTCGTTCCTTGCCTACGATCATGAATTCCATCTCCTGATCGTGGATTTTGCGGAGAATGAAGAGTTCAGCCATCTGTTCCAGCGGCTGATGTACCTGATCCACCTGACCTCGGTCGATTCCCTCTCCCGGGAGGGCCGCTTAGCGGCCACCTACCAGGAGCATGCGGCTTACTTCGAGGCGCTGGAGCGCCAGGACGGCCAGGCGGCCTACGGGATCCTCATGGACCACTTAAGGATGCCGCTGAAGCTGGGATCCCTGTGAGGTGACAGGATCTCCCTAGTTCCCCCCACAGTGCTCCGTAAAATAATTCGCTAGCCCCGCAAACTGCTCCAAGGTCAGCTTCTCCCCCCGCACCGCCTCGGGAAGGCCCAGACTGGCGATGGCCGCCGCGATCTGTTCCTTGGAAAATGGCACGTCCGGGGAGTTGTTCAGCCCGTTCTGCAGGGTCTTTCTCCGCTGGTTAAAGGACGCCCGGATCAGCTTAAACATCAGGGCGCTGTCCTGCACCTGCACCGGCGGCTGGGGATACCGGGTCAGACGGATCACCGCAGAGCCTACGTTCGGCCGGGGGATGAAGCAGTTGGGCGGGACATTGGCCACCAGATAGGGCTGGGCATAATACTGCACCGCCAGGGACAGGGCGCCGTAATCCTTGGATCCCGGCCCCACCTGCATCCGGTCCGCTACCTCCTTCTGCACCATCACCGTGATATTGTCGATCGGCACGTTCTGCTCGAACAGGCCCATGATGATGGGCGTGGTGATGTAGTAGGGCAGATTGGCCACCACCTTGATCGGGCGGCCCTCATTATACTGCTCAGCCAGGCCTCGGATATCCACCTTTAGGATATCGTCGTGGATGACGGTCACATTGTCCCACTCCTTTAAGGTATCCTTCAGGATCGGGATCAGGTTGTCGTCGATCTCCACCGCCACCACCTGCCTGGCGGCCTCCGCCAGATACTGGGTCATGGTGCCGATGCCCGGCCCGATCTCCAGCACCATATCGTCCTTTGTCACCCCGGCGGCGCTGACGATCTTTTCCAGCACATGGGTATCGATCAGGAAATTCTGACCGAACTTTTTCTGAAAGGCGAACTCGTATTTCTGGATGACTTCAATCGTATTCTTCGGGTTTCCCAGTCTGTGCTCCATGCTTTTTTCCTCTCACAAAACTTTCACATTCCTGCCATAAACCGGACACAATTTTCCAGTATAGTTATAGATGTCAGCAAGAAACGCTTTAAACTTTTTTTCATGCACGGCCGGCAGGACCCCTCATCCTGTCGGCCTTCCTCTTTTTATCACAGGGCGTCTCCAGCCCGCTTTGCTCCCTCAGTTTTTTAGCTTTCCTCAGCTTTTTCTCAGCTTTTCCTCAGCCCTCTGCCAGCCGGTACATCCTCCGGGCGTTCAGGGTCGTCTGACGGATGACCTCCTCCGACGGGACGCCTTTGATCTGGCTGACGGCTTCCACCACATAGGGCAGGTTCAGGGAAGAATTCCGCTTGCCCCGGAACGGCACGGGAGATAAGTACGGACAATCGGTCTCCAGCACGATCCGCTCTAACGGCATGTAAGCCACAACCTCTTTCAGCTTCTTGGCGTTCTGGAACGTCAGCACGCCGCCGATGCCCAGATAAAATCCCATATCCAGATATTCCTTCGCCATCTCCAGGCTGTAGGAAAAGCAGTGGATCACGCCGCCCAGCTCTCCGGCCCCCTCGGCCTTGATGATATCCAGGGTATCCTTCGCCGCGTCCCGGCTGTGGACCACGATGGGCAGTCCCACCTCCCTGGCCAGCTGCAGCTGACGCACAAACCAATGCTTCTGCACCTCCGGCTCCGGCTCATTCCAGTAATAATCCAGGCCGATCTCGCCGATGGCTACCACCTTCTCGGCGGACGCCGCCTGCTTCAGCCACTCCATCCAGTTCTCATCCAACTCTGCCGTCTCGTTGGGATGGACGCCGATAGCTCCGTACACGAACGGGTAACGCGCCATCAGCTCCAGGGTATTCTTCGAGGACTGGATGCTGGCGCCGATGTTGACCACCGCCTCGATCCCCTGGTCCCGCAAACTGAGCAGCAGCTCCTCCCGGTCTCCGTCAAATGCCTCGTCGTCGTAATGGGCATGGGTGTCAAATATCATGATGTTCTCCTTTTCTTTTCCTGATCTCGGTATGGAGAGTTCTGTCCGGAGACTCTTATACTAGGTTCCCTGTCCCGAGACTCCTATACTGGGATCCCTGTCCCGAACCCTCTGGCCCCCCAGAATCCCCAGATCGTGCCGGGACTTCCGAGAACCCGCGGCCTTCTTATATCTACCCCATCGCCGTGCCGATCCCCCACAGGATCAGCATGTGCAGGGGATAGAACAGATAAAAGAAATACCGCCCCCGCTCCTGTCCCCGGCTTCCATTGTACTGACTGATCGCCAAAAACGCCAGGACATAGCCGGATCCATAGTACCACGTCTCCGTCGTCAGGCACATCCAGAACCAACCGGCCAGACAGGCCCGGACAGGCTCCTGCTTAAGCCAGTAGAACAAAGCGATCAGGAAGATCCCTGCATAATCATAATCGGCCCGCAGCCCCCAGCTGAGGGCCGCAAAGCCGCCGATGGCCAGCAGCTGTACCGCCAGGGAAAATTCATAGGTCCTCCCCCACTGTCCAAAGATGGAGCGCGCATTTGCCCCCTCCTGCTGGGCCCGCCCGAAGCGGATCCCTGCATCGTCCAGCACACAGAGCATACAGAGCCCCAGAAGAAAGGTCAGGAGCACATTCTGATGCCCCCAGTCCACGATCCGTCCGGACCCCAGCAGATCGAAGGGGATCTCCGACAGCAGGGCGAATATCCCCAGCCGCAGGCCATAGCGCAGCCGGCTCCGGGTATGAAAAAACCCTTCCACCAGCAAAAACGCAAAGATGGGAAATGCAAGCCGCCCGGCGCACCGCAGTGCCTGATACAGTCGTTCCCAGCCAAGGGCCGCCTCCCCGGCTTCTGTCAAGGGAACCCAGATCCCATAGCCAAGCAGCCGGTAGCCGATATGGTCCGCAAGCATACTGACAGCGGCAATCAGTTTCAACTGACTGCCGCTGAATCCCTTTCCTTTTCTCAGAGCCAGCATCTTAGCAGATCTCTGCACCTGCCGGCATCTTCTTCTCCGGCACCATCAGAGACAGGTTCCCGTCCGCGTCCTCCGCGCACAGGATCATGCCCTCCGACAGCACGCCGGCCAGCTTGGCAGGCTTTAAGTTGGTCACTACCATCACCTTCTTGCCTACCATCTCCTCCGGGGAGTAGTGGGCCTTGATGCCGCTGACGATCTGCCGCACCTGGCTGCCTACCTTCACCTTGGAGCAAAGCAGCTTCTTAGACTTGGGCACCGCCTCGCAGGCGATGATCTCGCCTACCTGGAACTGCAGCTTCGCAAAATCATCGTAGATGATCTCCGGCTTTGCTTCCAGATCGATGACCGGCTCTGCCTCTCCGGCATCTGCTCCCGCGCCGGCTCCGTTCTCTCCCGCCGCTGCGCCTTCCGCCTCGGCCTGCTCCGCGGCGTGCATCGCCTCTACCTTTTCCAGCACTTCCTTCACGTCCATGCGGGCAAACAGGATCTCCGGCTTATCCGTCACCTTGCCGCCGGACGGATACAGGCCGAACTGATCCATCTCAGAAAGCTCCCGCTTCTTGGCGTTTAACTGAGCCAGGATCTTGGCGGAGGTCTCCGGCATAAAGGACTCTAACAGAGAAGCGCCGATGGTGATGGCTTCTACCAGGTTGTAGAGCACCGTGGCCAGACGGTCCTTCTGGGCCTCGTCCTTGGCCAGGGCCCAGGGCATGGTCTCGTCGATATATTTGTTGCACCGTTTAAACAGGGTGAAGATCTCCGTAATGGCGTCGGCCACCCGCAGGCTGGCCATCTTTTCCGCCACCTTGTCCCGGCAGGCGGCCGCCACGGCCTTCAGGTCCTCGTCCACGGCCTCGGACACGCCGGTGTCGGTCACAACGCCGCCAAAGTATTTGTTGCTCATGGAGACCGTCCGGTTGACCAGGTTGCCCAGAACGTTGGCCAGGTCGCTGTTGGTCCGTTCGCACACCAGCTCCCAGGTCAGGTTGCCGTCGTTGTCGTAGGGCATCTCGTGGAGCAGGAAGTACCGCACCGCGTCCACGCCGAACATGTGCACCAAATCGTCGGCGTAGATGATGTTGCCCTTAGACTTGCTCATCTTGCCCCCGTTCATCAGCAGCCAGGGGTGGCCGAACACCTGGCGGGGCAGGGGCAGATCCAGGGCCATGAGGAAAATGGGCCAGTAGATGGTGTGGAACCGGATGATGTCCTTGCCGATTAGGTGCAGGTCTGCGGGCCACAGTTTCCCAAACTGCTCGGTGGATTCCCCGCCGCAGTGGTAGCCGATGCCCGTGATATAGTTGGTCAGCGCGTCCAGCCAGACGTACACCACATGCTTGGGGTCGAACTCCACCGGGATGCCCCATTTAAAGCTGGTGCGGGACACGCACAGGTCCTGCAGGCCGGGCAGCAGGAAGTTGTTCATCATCTCGTTCTTCCGGGCCACAGGCTGGATGAACTCCGGGTGCTCATTGATATACTCAATCAGCCGGGGGGCGTACTTGCTCATCTTGAAGAAGTAGGCTTCCTCCTTGGCGGGGTGGACCTCCCGGCCGCAGTCGGGGCATTTGCCGTCGATAAGCTGGCTCTCGGTCCAGAAG
>DVLJ01000072.1 GCA_018715565.1 Candidatus Ventrimonas merdavium | reverse complement strand
AAGCGTATCTGAGTATATTAAGTGAATTCATTTAGGATGGCAACATCTTGCTTTTGTTTATAAAATAGGATACGATATTAGTAAATTATTTTATGAGGTGGCAGGATGAATCCATTATTGAAGACCTATTTTCCTATAGCTGATATCATAGCAGGCACGTTTGGCAGCAGCTGCGAGGTAGTAGTACACGACTTGTCACAGCCGGTAAGCTCCGTGGTCTATGTAGTAAATGAACAGGTAACGGGACGCCGGATCGGCCAGTCCTTTGATCATCTGGTGAAACAGGTTTTGCTGAATAAGGATTTTAAGGATGACAGAGTGACGAACTATATGTTTGCGACTCAGGACGGAAAGAAGATCAAATCTTCCTCCGCATTGATCCGGGATGGATCTGGTGAGGTGATAGGGATGCTGTGTATTAACTGCGATATATCTGTGGGGTTAAAGATGCAGGAGCAGCTCGCTGTTTTTCTGGGAACAGACATACAGGAAGTGATAGCGGAGAAAGATGTGGGGCAGGATGTGATGGAAGTGATCGACGAACTGATCCTGAAGATCATAGGGACAACGGATGTCAATAATCTGACCAGAAAAAAGAGCGTTGAGATCGTGAAATTCATGGACGAAAAGGGGATTTTTTTAGTAAAGGGGGCGATCGATAAAGTAGCTGCATTGATGGGGGTGTCCAGAGTGACGATCTACAGTTACCTGGATGAAGCAAAGGGGAAACGATGAGAACCGATAAGGGAGATTCCACTTTACAATCGCGGCTCCCTGCTATATAATGGGGATGTCTGTGACGGAAGGCGCTTTCCGTGCTTTCAGCGGGATCTCCCGGTGAAGGCGCGTCTCCGCCAGAGGAAACCAATACAACAGCATAAGAAAAGCAGAGTAGGCCTGTGTGCGTTAAGTGCCAGCCGGACAGGGAGTTGCCGGCCGGACGAAAAGGAGCGTTCCGTCTGGGACCGTTTCTTGCGGTACACAAGCCGCATCCCGCTGCGAAGTGGATAACACGATTATCTCCTTTGTGGTTTGAGAGGTCTGCAAAGGAGGTAATTTTTTATGAAGAAATTAGCAACTTTGTTCACCGATTCCTGGCAGGAGTTCCATCAGGTAAGGACTGTGACCGTGGCGGCCATGTTCGGCGCGCTGTCGGTGGTGCTGGGGTATTTTACCCTGGCGATCGGGGATTACATCAAGATCGGATTTTCCACCATCGCCAACCAGTTCGTGTACTACCTGTTCGGACCGGTGGTAGGCGGCTGCTTCGGCGGTGCCCTGGATATCCTGAAGTTTATCATCAAGCCCACGGGGGCGTTTTTCCCCGGCTTTACCATCGGAGCGGTGGCAGGGGGCGTTCTGTACGGGTGCTTTTTCTACAAGAGGCCCATCACCCTGAAGCGGGTGCTGGCGGCGGAGTTCACGGTGGCGCTGGTCTGCAACGTGCTCCTGGGGACCCTGTGGCTGTCCATGCTGTACGGCAAGGGATTTTTCGCTTTGCTGCCGATGCGGATATTTAAGAACCTGATCACATGGCCGGTAAATTCCCTTCTGTTCTATACGGTAGGGAAGACCCTGGAAGCGGCGGGGGTGTTCCGGCTTTTGAAGGCCCCGGATGGACGGAGCGCCAGGGTGGGGAAAAAGAATAAGGTGGTCTGAGAAGGAAGCCCGGAATGGGCTTCTTTTTATCTTCCCCATTGACTTGCATCCCGGATGCGAGTATGATAGAAAACGGTTTGACGCCAAATGGCGTCTGGGAGGAATCGAATGAAAGAAGCAAGGAACTGGTATATCAAGGGGATGCAGAATGGGATCCCCATTGGACTGGGATATTTTGCCGTGTCGTTTACCCTGGGGATCGCGTCCCGGAAGGCGGGGCTTGACCCGCTGCAGGCGGCGGTGATGTCGGCGGCCATGCTGGCCTCCGCCGGGCAGTTTGCCGGGATCAGCATGCTGGCTTCGGGAGCGGGGGCCGTGGAGCTGATCCTGACCACCGTGGTGGTGAACATGCGGTATCTGCTGATGTCCAGCGCCCTGTCCCAGAAGGTGCGGCGGGACAAGCCGTTCTGGCACCGGTTTTTCATCGCCTACGGGGTGACTGACGAGATCTTCGGCGTATCCATGGCGGTGCCGGGAAAGCTCCATCCCGCGTTTTCTTATGGAGCGGTCACCACCGCTGCTCCGGGATGGGTGCTGGGCACCTTCCTGGGGGCGATGGTGGGCATGGTCCTGCCGGTGCGGGTGATGAGCGCGTTGAGCGTGGCCCTTTACGGGATGTTCCTGGCGGTGGTGATCCCGCCGTCCAGAACGAGCCGTCTGATCGCCGGCGTGGTGGTAGTATCCATGGCGTTAAGCGGGATCTGGAACCTGATCCCCGGACTCCGTGATATCTCGTCCGGGTTCCAGATGATGATCCTGACGGTGGTATTGGCCGGAGGCGCGGCCATCCTGTTCCCGGTAACGGAGACGGAGAGCGGAGACGGGGAAGACGCGCCGCGGGAAGCCGGCGAAACGGAGGAAGAGAGAGGAGGGATCCGCTTTGAATAAGAACTTTTGGGTCAGTCTGCTGATCATGTTTTTGACCATTTATACGGTGCGGGCCCTTCCCCTGACGCTTTTGCGGAAGGAGATCAAGAGTCCGTTCATCCGCTCATTTCTGTATTACGTGCCCTACGTCAGCCTGTCGGTGATGACCTTCCCGGCGATCCTTACGGCCACCTCGGACGTGCGGTCCGGGCTGCTGGGATTCGCGGCGGCGGTGGTGCTGGCCTGGGTGGACGGGAACCTGTTCAAGGTGTCGATCGGCGCCTGTCTGGCCGTTTACGCGGCGGAGCTGTTTCTGATATAATTGGGGAGGAACGAATGATATGACTGGAATGACTGCGGTACTTACCAAGGCGGCGGCCTTTGTACTCATCATCGTGACCGGATACTTGTTAAAGAAAAAAGGGATCTTCCATCCGGAGGATTTTTCCCTGCTGTCCAAGATCGTGATCCGGATCACCCTGCCCTGCGCGATCATCGCCAACTTCAGCAACATTACCATGGAGTATTCCCTGCTGTTTTTGTGCCTGATGGGCTTTGTGTTCAACCTGCTGATGGTGGGGATCGGCTATCTGAAGAACATCCGGAAGGACGGGGATACCCGCGCCTTTGACATGGTGAACTTATCCGGCTATAATATCGGCAATTTTACCCTGCCCTTTGTCCAGAGCTTTTTAGGGCCCACCGGCTTTGCGGCCACCAGCCTGTTCGACGCAGGCAACGCCATCATGTGTACCGGCGTGACCTACGCTCTGGCGTCCATGACCCGGGGCGGCGGGGGACAGTCCTCGGTAAAGCAGATCTTTAAGACCCTGTTTTCCTCCCTGCCGTTTGACGCCTATGTGATCATGACCATCCTGACGATCCTGCACATCTCCCTTCCCCAGGTGGTGGTCTCTTACGCCCAGACCGTGGGGAATGCCAACGCCTTCCTGGCGCTGTTCATGATCGGGATCGGCTTTGAGATCCGCATGGAACGGGAAAAGCTATGGCGGATGTTCTCCCTCATGGGGATCCGCTACGGGATGGCCCTGGTGATCGCCCTGGCCGTGTATTTCCTGCTCCCGTTTTCCCTGGAGATCCGCCAGGCCATGGCCATCGTAGCCTTTGGTCCCATCTCCTCCGTGTCCCCGGCCTTTACCGAAAAGCTGGAAGGGGACGTGGCCCTCTCCAGCGCGGTGAACTCCCTGTCCATCGTGCTGAGCATCGTGACGATCACCCTCACCTTGCTTATCGTGCTGTAAAAAGCGGGCCGGTTTTCTGTGGAAAATGCCGATATTACGCGGAATTCATTGACAAATGGGGAAAACCGTTTTATAATGCCCTCAACGTAGTTATGGAAACTGCGCGGATCAAGCTAATAGCACCAGATTCAAATGAGGAGGAAAAGGGACTATGGCAACTGCAAAAGCAACTGCAAAAAAAGATGCTGTAAAGGCAGAGGCGGCAGTAGTGGAGACTGAGAAGAAGACTGCGGCTCCGAAGACTGCGGCAAAGAAGCCGGCCGAGACCAAAGAGGCGGCTCCGAAGAAAGCTCCTGCAAAGAAAGCACCGGCTAAGAAAGTTGAGCCGAAGGCATCGGTTGTGATCGAGTACGCAGGTACTCAGATCGTAGCAAAGGATGTACTGGCTGCAGCAACCAAAGCCTTCAAGGCGGCCAATAAGGGCGTTACTATCAAGACCATTGAAGTTTATGTAAAACCGGAAGAGAATGTGGCATACTATGTTGTAAACGGAGAAGGTTCTGAGGATTACAAGGTAGAGCTGTGATCTTCGGATATTGATAAAGTGGAATAACGAACAGAACAAGCGACCGCGCAGTTGTCCGTATGACAGTTACGCGGTCCTTTTCTGATTCAGGAGTGGCACGATCAGGAGAGACATGGTGGGAATGACAATGGAAGATTCCAGAGAAGAGAGAAAAGAGCATACGCAGGAGGCGGCGCTCCCCCCTGCGTTTGCGGAGCGGATGCAGGCTCTGCTTAAGGAGGAGGCCGGCGCGTTTTTTGATAGCTATGGGACGGAGCGGGCCCAGGGCCTGCGGTTCAATCCTTTCAAAGGGGATCCGAAGGATCTTGCGGCCCGGTACGGCGGACGGTTCGGCCTGCGCCCGGTTCCCTGGTGCCGGGACGGCTATTACTATGAGGCGGATTCCCGCCCGGGGAGATCCCTCTGCCACGACGCGGGGATCTATTACATCCAGGAGCCCAGCGCCATGGCGGCGGGGGCGCTCCTGGCTCCCAAGCCGGGGGAGCGGGTGCTGGATCTGTGCGCGGCCCCCGGGGGAAAGACCACCCATCTTGCCGGGATGATGAGGGGAGAGGGCCTTCTGATCAGCAATGAGATCCATCCGGCCAGGGCCCGGATCCTCTCCCAGAACGTGGAGCGGATGGGCATCCCCAACGCGGTGGTGACCAATGAGGAGTCCGCCCGGCTGCGGGACTGGTTCCCGGAGTTTTTTGACCGGATCGCGGTGGACGCCCCCTGCTCGGGGGAAGGGATGTTCCGCAAGGACGAGCAGGCCAGGCAGGAGTGGAGCCTGGAGAACGTGGCGCTCTGCGCCGCCCGCCAGCAGGAGATCCTGGAGAACGCCGCGGCCATGCTAAAGCCTGGCGGCACTTTAGTCTATTCCACCTGTACGTTCGCCCCGGAGGAGGATGAGGACGGCATCGCCGCCTTCCTGGAACGCCATCCCGAATTCTCTATCCATAAGGGGGAAGGGCTCCCCGGGCTGTCTCCGGGACGGCCGGAGTGGAGCCGGGATAAGCGGGCGGATCTGGCGGATACCTGGCGGATCTGGCCGCATCTGGCAGAGGGAGAGGGCCACTATCTGGCGGTGTTAAGGAAGGCAGGAGAGCCTGCGGAGACAGAAGGAGCCGGGCCCTTAGCCGGGCGGACCGGAAAGGGAAAGAAGCGAAAGGACGGGATCCGGTTCTGGAATGACCGGGAAGGAAAGAAGCTGCTGCAGGAGTGCTTAAAGGAGATCCTGCAGCCGGAGGTGTACCGCAGGTGGGAGCAGGACGGCTATCTGGACCGGCTGCTGGCGTTTGGAGACCAGATCTATCTGGCGCCCAGGGGACTTCCTGTCCTGGAGGGGCTGCGGGTGCTGCGCCCCGGCCTGCATCTGGGCACCCTTAAGAAGAACCGGCTGGAGCCGTCCCACGCCCTGGCCCTGGCCTTAGCGCCGGGGCAGGTCCGGGCCTGGGTGGATCTGGACTCAGAGGGAGCATGGGGGGCCGCCTATCGGAACGGCCAGCCTTTGCCGGAGGACCTGCTTTCGGAAGGGGACCGCAGACCGGGCTGGGTGCTCGTCTGCACAGACGGCTGCTCCCTGGGGTGGGCCAAGTACGCCTCGGGAAGCCTTAAGAACCACTATCCAAAAGGACTCCGTCAGTAAAGCATTTCATATCATCGGGAACCGCTGCCGTAAAGGACAGCGGTTTTTTCGTGATGGGATGGGAAAAGGACAGCTTCCAGGAGTGGAGGCTGTGCCGCCGGATGTACCGGAAATCCGGGTGATACAAAAAGTCGCCGAACAGCGGACACCCTGCATAGCGCATATGCACGCGGATCTGATGAGTGCGGCCGGTCTCCAGGGACAGCTCTGCTAAGGATGCGTCCAGATCCGGCCGGTAAGCCAGCAGGCGGCCGTGGGTGACGGCCGGATCTCCGTTCTGGGGATCCACCCTCCGTTCCAGGATAGAGCCCTCCGCCCGGCCGATGGGCGCGGAGATGGTAAAGTGGGAAGACCCTCCTTTCAGCAGGCCGGACCGGCGCAGGTCGCCGTGCCCGGCGGCCAGATAGGTGCGGCGGATCTGCCGCTTCTGGATCATGTCGGAGAGAATGCAGGCGGAGAGGGGGTGACGGGCCACAACGAGGAGGCCGCTGGTATCCTTATCCAGACGGCTGACCGCCCGGAAGGAAACGGGATCTTCTTCCTGAAGGGACCGCCAGGCCAGGGCGTCTGCCAGGGAGTTGCCGTGATTTCCCTGGGAGGGGTGGACCGGCATCCCGGCCGCCTTGTTGACCACCAGAAGATC
>DVLJ01000071.1 GCA_018715565.1 Candidatus Ventrimonas merdavium | reverse complement strand
ACTAAAAATACTAGTAGAAAGGGGTTGATGATATGGCTGGAAATACCACAAACATCAGTATCCGCATGGATGCAGATTTGAAAGCGCAGGCCGATGCCCTGTTTGCGGAACTCGGCATGAATTTGTCTACGGCGTTCAACATCTTTGTACGCCAGTCCCTTCGTGAAGGCGGTATTCCCTTTGAAGTGAAGCTGGAACAGCCGAACAAAGAAACGCTTGCTGCCATGCTGGAGGCGGAAAGGATTGCAAAAGACCCGTCCGTAAAGGGGTATCATGACCTTGACGAGTTGTTTGCTGACTTGAAAAAATGAGGAAAACAAAGTACACCGTTAAATACACGACGGGTTTCAAAAAGGACTACAAACGGGCAGTCAAACGCGGACTGAAGATCGAACTGCTGGAACAGGTGGTAGCGTTGCTTGCAATGGGCGAACCGCTGCCAGAGAAGAACCGCGATCACGATTTGTCCGGCGATTGGGCAGGCCATCGGGAATGTCACATCCTCCCGGACTGGCTGCTCATCTACCGTATTGAGGATGATGTGCTGGTGCTGACGCTGGCTCGCACCGGGACGCACAGCGACTTGTTTGGCAAATGAAAGGTGCCGCCATATGGGGAAGCCTGTACGGCGGCCTTTTTCCGCTGTTCTACCGCTTTGAATCCTTCCCGTATGGCCCTCATGTCTATGTGCTTCACATAAGCTTGTATTCCTGCTTTTTTGTTTATATTGCCAGATTGCCGTCTGTTTGCCTGTCTATATTTGACGAATCTGTCATAAGTAATCGATTGCCTATTGACGATGCCAGTCTTTGCCTTTATACTGGCCTTAGCGGGAAGCAGCAAGGATACCGCCGATCGTGAGGATAAAAGGAGGGATAAGAAAGAACATGAAGATCTGTGTTTTCCCGGATTCTGCTTGTAGGAACGTTATACGGATGGTATAATCGTTTGTATAAGCAATCGTTTGCCGAAAAGGCAGGGGGAGACTGCGGATCAGGAAGGAGTGGAGACGAGGATGAGTGAGAAATACGCAACCTTGAAGGATGTAGCAAAGCTGGCGGGGACGACTGCCGCAACCGTATCTTACGTACTCAGTGGAAAAGAGGGCCGGTATATCAGCCAGGAAATGCGCGCGCGGGTGATGAAGGCAGTAGAAGAAACGGGATATGTGAAGAGCAGCGCGGCCAGCAGCTTAAAAGGGAAGAAGCGGGGCATCATAGCCGTTCTTGTCCCACAGTTTTCAAACCAGTTTTTTACCCGCATGGTATTAGCGATCGAAGCGGAGGTTGAGAAGGAGGGTTATGTCCTTTCCATCTGCAACACCTTCGACGACCCGAAACGGGAGATGGATATCATCAACCGGATGGTCCAGCACAGGGTAGACGGGTATATCCTGATCCCCACGGCGAAAGGACCGGAGAATACGGAACAGCTGCGGCGGCTGGACGTGCCGATCGTAGTGGCCGACCGTCCGCTGGAGGATGTGGACCATTATAATTTTGTGACGACGAACAACTATCAGTGCAGCCGTCTGGCAACGGAGTATCTGCTGAAGAAAGGCCATCGCCGGATCGCCTACATCGACTGGAAGTCCGGGATCCCCGATCTGGTGCGCCGCCGTGTGGCGTTCCAGGACGCTTTGATGGAAGCCGGGATCCCCAGGGAGGAGATCGTGATCGCGGAAGGCGGATTCTCGGAAGAAGACGGGTACGCGCTGACCGCCCAGGTGCTGGATTCCCACAGGGATCTGACGGCGATCTTTTACGGCTATAATATCCAGGCCAAAGGCGGCGTGAATTGTCTGAGCGAGCGGGGGCTGCGTGTGGGGAACGATATCTCGGTGGTATTGATCGGTTCTCCGGAGTGGGCGGTAGTCGGGCAGAACTGCTTTACCCATATCGAACAGAACGAATACGATCTGGGCAGATATACGGCGCAGCTGCTTCTGCGGAATATCAACGAGGCGAAAAATAACGAGAAACAGGCAATCCGGCTGGAGGGGAGATTATGGGAAGGAACCTCCGTAGCCGAAGTTTAAAAGAAACGGAGTAGAGATTATGAGAAAAAGAGGTTTGATCGTTTTGGCAGCAATGGCAGCAGCGGTTCTTGTATCCGGATGTTCCGGCGGTTCCGCAGCGGGTAAGTATCCCGAGCGGGACATCAACATGACGGTTCCCTTTAACGCAGGCGGATCCACGGATCTGACCGGCCGTGTAGTAGGCGAAGCCATGGGACGGAACCTGGGCGTGAATTTTGTGGTGACCAATACGCCGGGAGCAGGCGGAAGCGTGGGAACCCAGTCTGTGCTGAACGCGAAGAAAGACGTATACACGATGCTGGCTGACGGTCTGCTTTCCTTTACCTCTATGCCGGTGATGGATACGCTGAAAACGCTGCCGGATGAATGGGATATCTGGCTGGCAACGTTTACTCCCAATATCATTGCCGTAAAGGCTGACTCTCCCTATGAGACCATTGAGGACCTGCTGCAGGCGATGCGGGATGATCCGGGCCAGATCAGTGCCGGAACAGCAGGACCGGGAAGCGCGGGCCAGATCGCGGCCGAGATGCTGGCTACGGCGGCTGGCGTAGAGTATAAGCACGTGCCCTATGACGGCGGAAATGCAGCGATCGTAGCGGCTCTGTCCGGCGAGGTGGATTTTGCGCCCCAGCTGTTCGTTGAGATGAAGGATATGCTGGTTTCCGGCGATTTAAGAGCTCTGGCATGCTACAGCGCGGAGGATATGACTCTGGAAAATGGCGTGGTGATCCCATCTATTACCAAAGCGGTCCCGGAACTGGCAAGCAAGCTGCCGATGGGCGAGACCACCGGGCTTTTGATGCCCAAAGGGATCGACGACGGCATCCTGGAAAAGATCGACGCATCCTTTGAGGAAGCGTTAAAGGACGAGGCATTCCTGGATTTCTGTGCTACCAAGGGCTTTGACGTGACTGGCATGAGCCGTCAGGACGCGGCAGAGTATGTGAATGGGCTGCAGTTTGTAGTGGCATGGACGCTCTATGATGCCGGTGTGGCAAAAGTGTCTCCGGAAGAGTTTGATATCCCCCGTCCCTGACGGACCATAGGAACTGGAGAAAGGAAGCCGCGCCAGACTGACGCGGCTTCTCTTTTAAGGAGGACTTATCATGAATGACAAAAAATTTATCGATTTTATGGGAGCGGTCGCATTGCTGGTCTTTTCCATTGCGGTGATCATAGGGAGCATCCTTCTGTATCAGGAGTCCGGCGAGGTGTTCTATCTCTCTCCGGGGCTGATGCCTCTGGTACTGGGGATAGCGCTTCTGTTCACCAGCTTCCTGCATTTCCTGGAGAGCCTAAAGGACGGCGGTCTCAAAGGACGCTGCCAGGAAGTAAAAGAATGGTTCGGTACAGTGGTAAAAGATAAAACCTCCCACAGCATGCTGATCGGCGTGCTGATCATGGCGGTGTATATCTATGTGCTGCTGAGCTTTCTGCCCTTCTGGCTGTCCTCTCTGATCTTTATGGTGATCCTGATGCTGTACTTAAAAGCGGCGTCGCCGGTGCAGATCCTGCTGATCTCCGCCATTGCCGTGGCGCTGATCGTGCTGCTGTTCCAGGTGATGTTCCGTGTCCCGCTACCTTAAAAAAGCGTCCATAGAGAAAGGAGATTTCTGATGACTGTTATGTATATCCTGGATGCGGTCCAGACGGTCTGTATGCCGATGAACCTGCTGATCCTTCTGATATCTACCCTGGCCGGTCTGGTGATGGGCATGCTGCCCGGACTGAGCGCTACCATGGCGATCGCTCTTTTGACTGGACTGACCTATAATCTGTCTACCCAGTCGGCCCTGATCTCTCTGTTAGGAGTTTATGTGGGCTCGATCTCTGGAGGCTGCCAGTCGGCGAACCTTCTGAACATTCCCGGGACTCCGGCTTCGGCGGCGACGGCCTCTGATGGGTTCCCCATGGCGAACCAGGGGAAAGGCGGATATGCGATCTTCCTGGCTACCACGGCATCCTGTCTGGGCACGCTGCTGAGCGTGGTCTGCGTAATGACCCTGACCCCGGTGCTGACGGGCATCTCTCTGAAATTCGGAGCGTGGGAGTTCTTTTTACTGGCCATCTTCGGCATCATCATCTGCGGGAGCCTGACCTCCGGAGGCAATGCCTTAAAGGGCTGAATCTCCGGGATCCTGGGCCTGTTTGTCGCCCAGATCGGCCTGGATCAGATCTACGGCGTGCCCCGGTTCTGTTTTGGGAATATCAATCTGATGTCCGGCATTCAGCTGATCCCGGTCATGATAGGCCTGTTTGGCTTCCCGGAGATCATCAAGGCCTTCCGCAAAACGGACAGCCAGATCTTAAAAATGTCTTCCTTCCATGTGGGAGAAGGATTCCGTACCATCGGGCGGAACCTTATTGCGGTCATCCGCTCCTCGATCATCGGCGTGGGCGTCGGCATCATCCCTGGAGTAGGAGAGGACGTAGGCGGCTGGCTGTCCTACTGGGCCAGTAAGTCTGCCAGCAAGCAGCCGGAGTCCTTTGGAAAGGGAAATCCTACCGGCGTGATCTCCGCAGAATCGGGCAATAACGCCTGCATCGGCGGCGCGATCATCCCGGTGCTGTCCCTGGCCGTTCCCGGCTCGGCTCCTGCGGCCGTGCTGCTGGCGGCATTCCTGATGCACGGCTACCGGCCTGGTCCGCTGTTGATGAGCGAGACGCCGGAGTTCTTATACCAGGTCTGCATCTATCTGGCGGCTTCTGCCATTGTGATGTGGGGGCTGGGACTGATCCTGGCCAGGTTCACTGTGCGGATCCTGGGATTAAAGAAGATCATCCTGATGCCGGTCATTTTCGTGCTGTGCGTAGTCGGCTCCTATGTGATCAACTACAATATGTTCGATGTACGGGTCATGTTTGTATTCGGTATCCTTGGATTTATCTTGGCGGAGCTGGGGCTCCCGGCGGCGCCGTTCTTGCTGGGCGTGATCTTAGGGCCTATGGCGGATAAGAACCTGCGCCGGGCGCTCACCCTGTCTAACGGGGATATGTCGCCCATGTTCCAGAGACCGATCTGCCTGGTATTCCTGGCAATGATCGTGATCCTGATCCTGTCTCAGCTGGGGATCTTCCAGAAGCTTAAAAAGAGAAAAGAGGTGCAGCCATGATCGGAATCGCAATCTTAGGCGCCGGCGATATCGCCAACACCCATATCGAAGCCTGCCAGCAGCTGGGGGACCGCTGCCGGATCCGGGGGTTGGCGGATGTGAACCGGGAAAAGGCGGAGGAGAAGAAACAGAAATACGGACTGGATTGTCCGGTGTATACAGATTATCGGGAGTTGCTAGGGCAGGAGGACGTGGATCTGGTGTCCATCTGCCTGCCGCCCGGGCTCCACTGCGAGGCGGCGGAGGCGTTTCTGCTGGCGGGCAAGCATGTATTGTGCGAGAAGCCGATGGCGCCCACGCTGCAGGAGTGTGACCGGATGCTGGAAGCGGCGAGACGGGGCGGCGGCAAGCTGTCTGTGGTGGCTCAGAACCGTTTTAAGCAGGAGGTCATGAAGACCAAACAGCTGATCGAAAGCGGGGCGCTGGGAGACCTGCTGTTCGCCCAGGCCAATTCCCTCTGGTGGAGAGGCGACAATTATTATAAGCTGTGCTGGCGCGGCACATGGGAGAAGGAGGGCGGAGGCTGCACGTTTATCCATGCGGTGCACCACATCGATCTGTTTTTGTGGATGATGGGCGAGGTGGATTCTGTCCAGAGCCTGGTGGACAACCAGAATCATTCCGGCAGCGAGGTGGAGGACGTTTCCCTGAGCATGGTCCGGTTCCGGAGCGGGGCTGTCGGTTCCCTGGTCAGCTCCCTGCTCCATCATGGAGAGCGGCAGAGCCTGATCATCGACGGACAGAAGGCCAGCATCGAGATCCCCCACCGGCTGTCGGTCAGCCGGCAGATGGGAAATGGATATCCGGAGGCAGACGAGGCGGCCCAGGCAGAGCTGGAAGCGCAGTTCCGGGGCTTTGGAGAGCTTTCCTACACCGGCCACGCCGGGCAGATCGATGACATGATCACGGCCATCGAGACCGGCAGGGCTCCGCTGGTAAGCGGAGAAGACGGACGGAGGACCATAGAATTTATCACAGGCGTGTATCAATCGGCGTTCCTGGGACAAACGGTGCGGTTCCCGCTGACGGAGAAGGATCCGTTCTATACGCGGGAAGGCATCCTGCGGCATGCCGCGCGCTTCCATGAAAAGGGAGAGAGCGTGGACAGCTTTGCCGATCTGGGGATTTCCGTAGGAGGCACGCTGTAAACAGGAGTGAACGGTATATGCAGAAAGCGGATGGAATGAATTATGCCCCGGTATCCCAGGGCAAGCGGCACGTGGTGTGCAAGGGGGATGAGTTCCCGTTCGGCGTGGTGGGCCTGGACCACGGCCATATCTATGCCATGTGCAACGGGCTGATCGAAGCAGGAGCCAGGCTGGTCAGCGTATATGACCCGGATCCGGGGAAGGTAGACGAATTTTGCCGCCGGTATCCAGAGGCCGTCCGGGCCGGGACCGAGGCAGAGGTACTGGATGATCCGGCGATCCGGCTGATCGCGGCTGCGCCCAGACCAGACCTGCGCAGCGGGCTGGGGCTGAGGGTCATGGAGCGGGGAAAGGATATCTTCGTGGACAAGCCGGGGATGCTCACCCTGGAGGAACTGGAGGAGCTGCAGGCCTGCTGCCGGGAGACCGGGAAAAAGTATATGGTGTATTTTGGCGAGCGGGTGCACGTAGAGGGCGCACTGTTCGCCCAGCAGCTGATCCAGGAAGGCCGGATCGGGGAGGTGCTCCAGGTCACGATCCTGGCCCCCCACCGCCTGAACCCGGCGACCCGTCCCGGCTGGTTCTTCCAGAAGGATAAGATGGGCGGGATCATCACCGATATTGGCAGCCACCAGATCGAACAGTTCCTGGCCTACACGGGACAGGAAAAGGTAGAGGTCCTAAAGTCTGTGGTGGCCAATTATAACAACCCGGAGCATCCGGAATTTGAAGATTTTGGAGAAGGGATCCTGAAGGCAGAAAATGGGGCGACCTGCTTTTTCCGGGTAGACTGGTTCACGCCGGACGGT
>DVLJ01000070.1 GCA_018715565.1 Candidatus Ventrimonas merdavium | reverse complement strand
ACGGCTGCCAGGCGGTTTCCGCCGCCGGACGCAGCCGCCGCCTGGCAGCGGAGGGATTTTTTCCAAAAATACGGCACGCAAAAAAGGCTGGCACGCAGTTTTCCCTGGTTCCAGCCTGTTTTTTGCGCCTGAAAATGGATTGTACCTGATTTTATCCAATCGGAAGGTGTTAATTCCGCGCAAAAAGCAGTAAAATCATTAGACTTTGGTTTCCATATGTAGTATAATAGGGGCTATATAAAGCCTATGAATACAACAAAAGACACATTCTGTTGTCTTTCACTAATAAGTCCAGCTTTTCCAGCTGTCTCGCATGCTGTTTCCCGCTTTCCATCGTATAGATCCGCGTCGTATTGATGCTGCTGTGCCCCAGGATATCCGCCAGCTTGCTCAGATCCTTCTCCTGGTTATAGTAGGTCCTGGCGAACAGGTGGCGCAGATTGTGGGGGAAGATCTTGGTGCCCGCCACGCCGCAGCTCTCCCCGAGGCGCTTCATCGCCCGCCAGATGTTGCTGCGGTCCATGGGCCTTCCGCTCCGGGTGATGAAGATGGGGCCGGACACGATGCCGCGGGGCTCCATGTACTGCTGCAGGGCGCGGCACAGCTTTGCCGTGAGGATGATGGTGCGGATCCGTCCCTTGCAGGCGATCGCCGACGCGCCCACCCGGACCGCCTCGGCGGTGATGTAGGGAAGCTCGGACACGCGGATGCCGGTGGCGGCGATCGTCTGCATCACCATGACCATCCGCTCGTCGCCCTGGCTGCGGGCCCCATTGACCAGGCGCTCATACTCCCACTTTTCCAGCTCCTTCTGCTCGGGACAGAAGATCTGTCTTCCTATCTTATAGAACTTGGTGGTGTAATTATCCCACCCCTTATACCGGAAGAACCCATTCAGCGCCGAGATCGCGCCGTTCACCGTGACCGCGGCCAGACACCGCTTCATATCCTCCTTCCACTGGACGACCTGCTTTTTCTTCAACTCCCGCCCGGCCACATACCGCTGGAACAGGGTCAGGTAATACTGGTATTTTTGGATGGTAGCCCGGCTCTTCTCGCACTCCGCCAGATACTGACCGTAACGCTCCACATCCTCTTCCGTGATAAATCGCTTCTCCATATCCGTACCTCCGTATGATAATAGGCAGACAGCGCTGCTGCCGCCTCCTCCTACTATACCCGGATTTGCGCAAAAAAAGTCAGGATGCGGTAAAATTTTCTAATTTATTCGGTTTTTGTTTTCTTGATCTCGTTTTTGCATACTTTATTTACTTTAATTTTGATTCAATATTCTTGATATATATAGATTAGTGCATTATTATTAAAGTACGAAAGGAGCTCGCCATGATCAAACACTATGAAAAACTTCTTCAGTTAAAATGCTTTACCCATCAGGATTCGATCCATCTATTCGGCGATGCAAAAAAAGCTGGGAACATCTTATATGAGCTCAAGAAAAAGGGCCTGATCCAGTCCGTCCGCCGGAACCTGTACGTTGCGGTCAGTCTGGAAACCCACGGATCTGCCGCATCCCCGTTTGAGATCGCATCGTCCATCACAGACGGGTGCTGTCTCTCACATCACTCAGCATTTGAGTTCTACGGTCTTGCGAACCAGGTATTTACAGATATCTATGTATCCTCCCCTGCCAAATTCCGCGAGTTCACGTTCGAGGGGCGGCGCTATCATTGCGTCCGGACAGCGCGCTCGTTCGGGCTTGAAAAATACCATAAGATCCGCGTGACCGATCTGGAACGGACTATCTTGGACGGACTCAAGGATTTTGATAAGATCGGAGGTCTGGAAGAGCTGCTCCGCTGCCTTGCCATGGTCACGCTTGTCCGAGAACAGGTCCTGATCGACTATCTCGGCCATTATGACAACTGCTTTTTAGCACAGAAAGCAGGATATCTCCTGTCATTTTTCCCCCATCTCAAGCTGTCCGAGCCTTTTTTTGAATACTGCAGACAGCATAAGGGGGAGAGTTCCCGCTACCTCTGCCATGATACAAAAAACGCCCCAAAAACCTTTATAAAAGAGTGGAATCTCTGTGTTCCTGCCGATATAACAGAATGGATCCAAGAAGGAGGCGATGCGTTTGTTCCATTACACTAAAACGGAGCTGGCTAAGCTGGCACATCAGCAAAATTTCATCCGGGATACCCTTGAAAAAGTAATACGATTAGCCGATGTCCTCAATTATATCAACAACAACCCGATCATGCGGAGCCGCCTTGTCTTAAAGGGCGGCACCGCGATCAACCTCACAGTCTTTCCTATGCCGCGGCTGTCTGTTGATATCGATCTGGACTATTCATCTAACGAGACGAGAGAGGAGATGCTGATCCATCGGGCTCAGATAACAGAGGAACTAGACCTATATATGCAGACGCAAGGCTATCTGCTAAGCCCCCAAAGCAAACGCCGGCACAGCTTAGACTCATTTGTGTTCACCTATCAGAACTTAGGGAGCATGCGCGACAACATCAAAGTAGAGATCAACTACTCCTTGCGTTCTCATCTCTTTCTCCCCACAGAACGGCCAATCCTGTCTGACATGATCCGCACCGATTCTCCGATCCTTGTCCTTCATCCAATAGAACTCTTTGCTGCCAAGATCAATGCTTTGCTGAGCAGGGCAGCTGCCCGAGACCTTTACGATACATACAATATGATCTCCTTTCGTCTGTTTCCGCCGGAGGAATTGGCCCTGCTCCGAAAATCAGTAGTATTCTACACCGCGATCTCGCAGGAAGAAATCCCTGCTTATTATAATATGAACAGTCTGGACCAGATCACCCTGCGAAAGATCCGGACAGACCTTTTACCCGTTATCCAAAAAGGGGAATTTATAAATCTTACGCAAATGAAAGAGACCGTAAAAGAGTACCTCTCCCAGCTCATGCAGCTCACTCCAAATGAACGCGAGTTTTTAACTGCGTTTGCGAACAAGGTTTATCTGCCTGAACAGCTATTCGATGATACGCGCATTGTTGAGCGGATCCAAAACCATCCCATGGCTCTTTGGAAAACCATGAGATAACGAGCATACCCGGCAGACGCCCCAGCCCGGTCCTGCTCTGCCGCACCGTCACCGTCCACCGGATATGCTCCCCTAAAATCATTCCTCAGACCGGGATCTCCCCACAGTCTCTTATTCTCCAACCGCCGGAACATACAAGTTCTGGCCCACCGCCAGGCGGTTCTCATCCTCCAGCCCGTTCCACCGGCAGATCTCCTCGATCGGTTTCATGCTCTGATAGCGCTCCATACAGATGCTGTACAGGGTCTCCCCCGGCTGTACCGTATAAAGCACCGCATTGTCCGGGATCTGGACCGGCGCGGATGCAGACTGGGCCTGACCTGACCCAGCGCTCCCGGCGCCACCTGCGTTCTGGCCGCCTCCCGTCGCTGCGCCTCCGCCCGCGTTCTGTCCAACTCCTGCCGCTGCACCTCCGCCTCCGGCACTTCCTGCGCTCTGTCCACCTCCTGCCGCTGCGCCTCCGCCCCCGGCACTTCCCGCGCTCTGTCCGGCTGCTTGTCCCGCTCCCGCAGTCGTTCCTGTCCCGGCTGTCTGTCCGGTCCCGGCCGCCGCTCCGCCGCCGGTCCCTGTGCCGCCGGTCCCCGCACTGCCGGTTCCTATGCTGCCGCTTCCTCCTCTGCCGCTTCCCGCGCCGCCGCTTCCTGCGCTGCTTCCATCTCCGCTGCCGCCAGCTTGTCCCGCTCCCGGCGTTCCCAGCGTCCCGTGGATCTCGCCAGAGGCCGTACCATTCCCCCCAGCCACCACAGGCCCGGAGCCCATGTTATCCTGGGAGCCGCCCTCGCCGGACGCACCCCCGCCGGAGCTTTCCTGTCCGGTCCCTTCCTGTCCGGCCCCTTGCTGCCCGGAGCCTGTGTCGATCACGATCTCTTCCTGAGTGGGATACACATCACCGGAGACATGCTCCACCAGAACGTCCTCCAGTCCGTCCGCACCGGAGCCGCCCTCGCCGACCCAGCCGGAAAGGACGCCTTCCGGCACTGCCGAAGCGATCACGGCTTCCATGCCCTTCATCTTCTTATAATTATTCACCATGGTCACTCCGCCTGCCAGCACCATCACTGCCAGCACGCCGCAGGCCGTCCCCAGCATCCGCACCGTGGAGCGGCTTTTAGTAGCTTCCACCTTGCGATCCTCCATTTTCTGGCGGAAATCCCGGATCACCACGTCCCGGCTCCCGCTCTCCACCCGCCGGGCGTCCTTGCGGGACACCATATAATCCTGCATCATCTGGTTCCGCTCATAATAGATGCAGTAGCCCTGGAGCTTATAAAACCCGTCCTCCGAGGCAGTATAGACGGCCTCCTCCCCCTCCAACCCGCTGTTCAGATACATCAGCTGATGCTTCCCGGCAAAATACTGGCTGTGCTGCCGCCAGTAATTCAGCGGGCTCAGCACCGCCCCCGGCGCGCCGCAGAGGAACCAGCCCAGAACGCTCCGCCTGGGGAACATCTGCTCCATCGTCTCATACGCCTTTTTCCAGGCCTCCTCCGTAAATTCCACCTTTTCCCCGGCCGCGGTGATCCCTTCCATCTCCAGGGCGCCATCCGCCAGGATGACCGGCTGCCCGTCCTGGGTGCGGATCTCCCCCACCAGGAGCCCCGCCCGCAGATCTTGTCCGCCGACAGGATACAGCCGCTTTAAATATGTATTGACATAATCCTCCACGTAAAGCTTTATGACCTGGTCCCGTTCCCCGATCTGCCGGATATTCTTCGGCAGCTTCGGATAAGGATTGTACAATTCTCCCATGCTATCTCACCCCGCTGATTATTTTCTGTATCGGTCGGGCTCCTGCGCAGCGCCCAAACCACAGGTCCGGAATATCATAGCACGGAGGGAGCGAGGAATTTGTCAAAGGAGCGGGGCAGGGAAAGAAAATGTTTCGACATACTTGAAAGTCTGATCGGTTTGTGCTATCATATAGTCAAATATCAGACTGTCCAATATCTTTCAGGAGGTTTCCCATGGATTATGAGACTGTAAGAACCTATGTGAATCAATACTGTCATCTGCGGGACGTCCAGTTCGCCGCCTATGAGCTGTATGCCCGGAAGCACGGCCTGACTGCCAAGGAGCTGTTCGTACTGGATATCATCTGGTTCGCCCCGGACGGCTGCCTGCAGTCCGAGATCTGCGACCGGATGTCCGCCACCAAGCAGACCATCAGCGCCATCATCAAGAAATTTTGGAAGCAGGGCTACGTATCCCTGACCGAATCAGAGACGGACCGGCGCAATAAGATCATCCGTTTCACCGAAGCAGGCACGGCATACGCGGCGCAGATCATCCCCCCGGCGGCCCGGGCGGAGAACCTGGCCATGGCCGAGCTGGCAGATGAGGATATCGTGCAGCTAGTCCGCCTGACCACCCAGTTTTCCCACATCATGGCCGCCAAGTTCCAGGAAGCCCGGGAGGGCGCTTTTCAGGAGGTGGACGCCCTATGATCATCAACACCGGCGGACGGACCGATACCGTCCAATACTACAGCGAGTGGCTGCTGGACCGGTTTGCCCAGGGGTATGTGCTGACCCGCAATCCCCTGTTCCCCAACAAGGTCACCCGCTATGAGCTGGACCCGGATACGGTGGACTGCGTGGTCTTCTGCTCCAAGAACTATCAGCCCATGCTGCCCCGGCTCCATGAGATCACAGACCGGTTCCGCACCTATTTTTATTATACGATCACCGCTTACGGCAAAGACGTAGAGCCAGGCGTTCCTTCCATCGAAGCCAGCATGGAGACCCTGATCCGCCTGTCAGAGCAGGTCGGCCGCCAGCGGGTAGCATGGCGGTATGACCCGGTGCTGCTGACAAAGGACTACACGATCAGCCGCCATCTGGAAACCTTTTCCCGCATGGCCGGAACGCTGGCCCCCCACATCGACCGCTGTATTTTCAGCTTTGTGGAAATGTACAAGAAACTGGAGACCAACATGCCGGAACTGATCCCCCTGACGGAGGAGGACAAGGAGGTCCTGGCCCGAGGCCTGGGCTCCATCGCCGCCGACCACGGCATCCATCTCCAGACCTGCGGCACCAACGGGGATTTCTCCCGCTACGGCATCCACCCCTCCGGGTGCATGACCCTGCCGATCCTGGGAAAGGCCAACGGCGTGGTGTTCCGGGAGCTAAAGCACAAGGGGATGCGGCAGGGCTGCCACTGCATCGAAAGCCGGGATATCGGCGCTTATGACACCTGCCTGAACGGCTGCAGATACTGCTATGCCAACAAGAGCCCGCAGAAAGCCTGGGATAATCGGAAATACCACGATCCCGCTTCCCCCCTGCTGCTGGGGGACGTCAAGCCCGGCGACGTGATCCAGCAGGGCGCCCAGAAAAGCTTTTTAGCAAAGCAGCAGCCGGAGGACCCGGTCCTGCCGGGACTGTTTGAGGAGGAGTAAAGAGATGGATTCCCCGATCATCCAAGAGATCAACGTAAAAAGCATCCTTTCCAAGTCCAATCTCCCCGTATGCGAGTATTCCGTGAACCCCTACGTGGGCTGCACCCACGGCTGCCGGTATTGCTACGCCTCCTTTATGAAGCGCTTTACCGGCCACACGGAGCCCTGGGGGACCTTTCTGGACGTCAAATCCTGGCCGCGGATCAAGCGCCCGGAAACTTACGCAGGCAAGGAGCTGTTCATCGGCTCGGTGACGGATTCCTACCTGCCCCAGGAGGAGACATACCAGCGCACCAGAGCCCTGCTCTTACAACTGTAGGGCAGCGGCGTAAAGCTCAGCATCGCCACCAAAAGCGACCTGGTGCTGCGGGACCTAGAGCTGATCAAAACCTTCCCCGACGCCCGGGTCTCCTGGTCCATCAACACCCTGGACGAGACCTTTCGCCGGGAAATGGACAACGCCGTCTCCATTGAACGGCGTTTGGCCGCCATGAAAGCCTTTCACCAGGCAGGCGTGCGCACCACCTGTTTCATTTCCCCGATCTTCCCAGGCATCACAGATGCGGAGGCCATCATCCGCCGGGCCAAGGACCAGTGCAATCTGATCTGGCTGGAGAACCTGAACCTGCGGGGCTCCTACAAGGCCGTCATCCTGGATCATATCCGGGACCGCTATCCAGAGCTGGTCCCCCTGTACCAGGAGATCTACAGCCAGGGCAGCCGCCTGTACTGGGAAGCCCTGGACGCCCGCCTGAAAGCCTTTACCGCAGAGCTTGGCCTGGATTATGTAACGAACGACGACAGCATGAAGCGGCCCTTCGATGTGCCGCCAGTG
Organism: Candidatus Ventrimonas merdavium; assembly: GCA_018715565.1. Classification (GTDB taxonomy): domain Bacteria; phylum Bacillota; class Clostridia; order Lachnospirales; family Lachnospiraceae; genus Brotaphodocola; species Brotaphodocola merdavium. The sequence goes on along the minus strand of DVLJ01000070.1, from coordinate 8,403 downwards.
ATAGTCAATTATTTTTATCATGAGCAGATCCGGAAATCAGCGGGGAAGGCCGCAGGAAAGGCTGGCGGCCGGCCTGCTCCTACCCGGCCGCCAGCTCCCGGGACACCAACGCGATCGTCCGGCTGATGTAGTCGGCCATCCGCATGACCACGGAAAGGCGCACGCTCTGCAGCATCAGCGGATCGTAGCTGCCGTATCCGCCTACGATGCCGGTGATGAAGATATCGCCCACGGCCTGCAGCTCCTTGCACACGCCCAGGCCGGGCCGCAGAGCGCCTTTTCCCAGGGTCACGCATCCCACATGGTCCTGGCTGCCCACGGACGCGTCCACCGCCACCACCACATGGTTGGGATAGCGCATATGGAGCATGGCCAGAGACTGCTCCAGGTTCATGGCATGGACCGGGCGCTCCAGCGTCCCCACGATCTCCACCTGACGCACCCGCTGGCTGTTCAGCTTATAGCCGATCAGAGGGCCTAAGCTGTCGCCGGTGGAACGGTCCGTGCCGATGCACAAAAACACCACGCCGTCCCGCTTTTTCTCCGCCCGTACCTCCTGGATCATGCTGTGGAGGATCCTGCCGCAGACCTCGGCGTCTGCCGTCTGCGTTGAATCAAAGTAATAAATCTCCCGCTCTGCCCTGCGCGTTCTCTGCCATCTCATCCTCGTGCCATCCTGCCTGTACCATTTTTGTTACTCCTATTATAAGCGGGCAGGTTGGGTTTTATACTTGTTATTCCTCCGACCGTTTCCGGTATACTTCGATGGCTTCCGTAATGGACGACGCCTGATCCTCCCGGATGATCCCGGCCAGCTCCTGGAGCTTAAAGGGCTCTAAAAATTCCCGCCCCAGATGGCCTGCATAGCCGTTGGCGATCGCCAGCCGCCGTTCCTTGACCTCGGCTGCCGTGACCTTCAGCTGCTGCCGGATCTCCGCCAGCTCCTGCTCCATGCCCCGGATCCGCTCCCGGTACGGACTTTCGATCTCATCCTGCAGGATGTGCTGCGTCACCGTCTCAAAGGTATTCAGCCCATCCCGCTTCTTCTCCGCCACCTCATTGGCCTCCTGCTCCAGCCGAGCGATATCGTCGTCGTACTTTTCCAGATCATAGATCGCTTCGTTCTTATCCTTGCGGATGGTAGCGGTAATGACCTTGATCTTCCGGTCATTGCCATATATCAGATCCAGGATCTGGCGCGCCTCCTGGAGGGCGTCCAGATAGCGCGTCTTGGTGCGGTTCCCGATCACCACATATAGGCTGCCGAAGATCAGGATGTCCGCCACATAGACTGCCGCCAGGTAAAGCGGCTTCTGCTCCGGCAGCAGCAGATACACGCCCCAGGGCAGCGCCGCGAAAAACAAGGCTACGAACACCAGCAGCCGGAGCATCTCCTTGGCCCACCGGGGATGATACAGGCTGAAATACAGCCGGGTCCGGCAGAACATGGGCACATGGCCGCGCCGGAATACATCCCGCATCCGATCCTGCAGCTCTTTATTATAGGTACAAAGCTCCTGCGTCTCCTCTGCGATCCGCTCCCGGATCCCCTGGTTCTTCGCCTTCTCCCGCTTCGCCCTGGCCTTCTTTAACCGGTCCTGCACCTTGTTCATCTCGGAGTCATAGCTGGCGACGATCTCCTGCCGGCGCTTCTTTAACGTAGCCTGCACCGCGTCTGTCATCCGCTTCCTCTCCGCCTCCAGCGACTGTACCAGCTGCTGTTCGTCCCGCTCCATCTGCCGCTCTCCGTCCTCCGCCACAGACAGCTCGGAAACCGCTTCTCTCGCCTTCTCCAGGAACTCCAAACACTGCTCCTTCGTCTGCGCCATCCCCGCTTCCTCCTTTGTGTCTTTGTATGTAGTTTACTACAGAACAGGGCCGCGGGCAAGGAGAATTGGCGCGGCCCGTCTCCGGTCCTATGCCGGAACCGTCTCCTATCTCGATTTCCACCGTTTTGTGATTGATTTTCCATAGTGGGTATGTTACGCTATGGGTACTGAGATTAAACTTAAGAGCTGTAAGATTTTAGAGAGAACCTTCATTATTATTGTTAAAGCCGGCTAATACACAAGTATGAACAGCAAGGAGGCACATCATGTTCCGTATGTGGGGAAAGCTTTGGAAGGACAACCGCCTGGTGCGGGATACTGTGATCTGCCAGCCAGATTACAGCTTATCCCGCACCCAGATGGTCCTTCAGTCTTTAGATGAGATCTGTTATGAATTTGATCTGGGCAAGCCCATCTGGCTGGATGCCAATATCACCGACTTCCAGCGGCACGACAAGACCCGGTTCGGTGCGGATCATTTTATTGAACAGATTGATTTTGATTATCTGGAGATCCAGGTGATCGAGGAGTAGGGGCCGGCTTCGATTCCGGTCCTTTTCCTATCTGATAGCTGAGATTCCCTTCCTGATCCCATACCAGAAGATCCAGCCCCTTCGCCCCGCAGAGGGCGGCAAACCGGGAGCGCTGCTCCGCAGAAAGCGCCTGCTTGGGGAGCCGAAGCACCAGGCTGGCTCCGGCGCCCCTTGCCATGATGCTAAGCAGCTGCTCCGACTCGATCAGCCCTCTCATCATCTCCCACGGCAGATGCTGTTCGAGCCCAGGACTTCGGGTCCAGATCCCTTGCTCCGTCACCAGGTACTGCTCGGAACGCACCACCGGCAGCTTCGCTTCTTTCTCTACCTTTTTCCGGATGAAATCCGGCTCTTTTTTTCGATTTTCCCGTTTCCACATCAGGATCCCAGCCGCCACCACCAGCGCGGGGGCCTTACTCAGCCAGCTTCCGCTGATCAGTACGGCTGCCATGGACACAATGGCAAACCACAAGATGCTCCACTGCCCCAACTCTAAATTGGGTTTCGGAGGCTGGGGGATCCTGCCCTTCACCCAGACGCCCTCTCCGGTGATCGGCTTCCATGCGTCCGACCGGACAAATTCCAGAACGGTCTGATACACCCGCGCCGTCTCTGCAGCCAGCTGCTTTCTCCGCTCCGGATTCCATACCACGCTGACCGCCAGGATCGGCTCTCCCGCATCTTCAGCAGAACAAAAATCTTCCGGCTGGCGCATTTCCTGCCCCTCGGGACAGCGGCGCTGCTCTGCCAGAAAGCGTGTGAACTGTGCCCGTCCTTCTTTGGTGGGAAAAATCCCTTTGGGAACGATCAGCCGCTGCTCCTTCTGCGTGCTTTCGTCCCACACACAGATCACCCAGATATGCCGTCCCTGCCGCACCCGCCGGATCTCCCTGGCCGCATACCAGTAGATCATATGGCCGCAGCGCAGGGTCAGCAGACCGGACGCGATGGTAAGCCTCTGCTCTACCTGTCCCAGCCCCTGCGCGCCCAGAGATTCCAGCCATACCAGGGCCAGCCAGATCAAGACCAGTCCATACATCACTTTCACCAGAAGAGCCAGGGCCGTATTCACCAAAAATACCGCCCCCGCAAGGCCCGCCTGGTCTGTACCGTACCCGCCGCCCGTCACCGTCCAATCGTGAGACGCAAATACGATCAGGATCCAGATCCCGGCCAGGATCTGCGTGCCCCGCTCTGTCCGGAACCATTCCAGGGCCCCTTTCCTGGCCGCCTCGCCCAATTCCCTTTTTCCCAACTTGAATTCCAGGATCATCCCATACCTCCTCTCCCAATGCAGACAGGCGCCGTCCGGTCAAGGACAGCGCCTGCGCTCACTTACGAATGCTCTGCATGCAGCTTCATTCATCTTTGGGAATCTATGTTACAGTCTGGCCAGCAGTTTCTCCCGCTCATCCTCATATCCCGGCTTGCCTAACAGTGCGAACATATTCTTCTTATAGCTCTCCACGCCCGGCTGGTTGAACGGGTTCACGCCCAGGATATAACCGCTCACGCCGCAGGCAAACTCAAAGAAATAGAACAGCTCGCCCAGATAGAACTCATTCTGCTCCGGGATGTTCACCACCAGGTTCGGCACATTACCGTCGGTGTGGGCCAAAATCGTACCGTTCATCGCACTCTTGTTGACAAAATCAACGCTCTTGCCCGCCAGGTAGTTCATGCCGTCAGTGTCCACGTCCTCTTTGTTCAGCAGGATCTCTGCCGGCGACTCCTCAATATTCATCACCGTCTCAAACATGATCCTCGCGCCATCCTGGATGAACTGGCCCATGGAGTGCAGGTCTGTGGTCAGATCCACAGCCGCCGGGAAAATGCCCTTCTGATCCTTGCCCTCGCTCTCGCCGTACAGCTGCTTCCACCACTCGGAAACATAATGCATGCTCGGCTCATAGTTGGCAACTACCTCCACGTTCTTGCCCTTTCTCAGCAGGATGTTCCGGAATGCCGCGTACAGCAGCGCGTCGTTCTGCTCATACGGGGTCTCGATGGCTTTCTTTCTTCCGGAAGCCGCGCCTTCCATCAGCTTATCAATATCCAGACCGGCGGCGGCGATGGGAAGCAGACCCACAGCCGTCAGAACGGAAAACCGTCCGCCTACGTCATCCGGCACAACGAAGGACTCATAGCCCTCCTCATTGGCCAGGCTCTTCAGCGCGCCTCTCGCCTTGTCGGTTGTGGCGTAGATGCGCTTATTGGCCTCCTCACGGCCATACTTTTCGATCAGCATCTCCTTAAATACGCGGAACGCGATCGCCGGCTCCGTGGTCGTACCGGACTTGGAAATGATATTGATGGAGAAATCCTTTCCTTCCAGCACATCCTTCAGGTCGTGGATGTACTTGCTGCTGATGCTGTTGCCCACGAAATAGATCTCCGGCGTCTTCCGTTTGCTCTTGTCCAGCACGTTGTAGAAGCTGTGGCTCAAAAATTCGATCGCCGCCCGCGCTCCCAGATAAGAACCACCGATACCGATGACCAGAAGCACGTCCGAATCCGCCTGGATCTTCTTCGCCGCTTCCTTGATCCGCGCGAACTCCTCTTTATCATAGTCTACCGGCAGGTCGATCCAACCCACATAATCATTCCCCGCTCCCGACTTGCTAAGCAGCGTCTCCTTCGCGCTCATCACGGTGCCTTTAAAATTGGCCAACTCTTCTGCTGATACAAAACCGGCAGCTTTGGAATAATCAAATGTAACAGTCTTGCTCATGGTTCTCTCTCCTTTTCTTATGTTCCCCGCTCCGCGTCCGTCACAGGCTCCGCGCCGGGGATGCTCGTTGCATCAATTATAGCATATCTGTCTGGAAAATGCGACAGAAAATCATAGGGACCGGCCGTTTTCCATCCGTGTTTTCCATCTGCATTTTCCACCTGCGCCTTCCGTCTGCACGTTCCGTCTGCGCATTCCGTCCGCTGCTTACGCCAGATACTGCTTTAGGATATCCCCGATCAGCTCCACTTCTTCTGGCTTTAGATCCCGCAGCCAGTTTTCGTCCGCCGCCCGGCTCTTTTCCCGGCTGGCAGCGATCTGCTCCAGGCTCCGCTTCAGATAATCCACATCCCGCACCGTCTCATTACCAGTTTCTCCGCCCCGGGCCTGCCCGGATATCGAAGAAATACTGGCGCCATGGGCCGCTGCCCCCTGGGACGCGCCGCCCCCGTTCCGCTGATTCCTGCCGCCCCGCAGCTTGCGGCTTCCCGGACTGGCCGAGCCTCCATTCTGCGCTGTGGGATTCCCATTGGATGTCGCACTGCTTCCAGATGCGATCCCGCCGGATACCGCGCCGCCCGATATCCCGCTGCCCGATATCCCGCTACTTGATATCCCACTGCCCGATATCACGCCGCCGTTCTCCATCTTCTCTCCAGCACCGGCAGGATAGGAGGCGTCCTCCCTGCCCAGGCTTTCCCGCGGCAGGCCGTCCCGCGACGGATGGTCCACAGAAACAGACATCTCTGCATCCGCTCTCATATCTCTACCAAAACGGCTGAACCGCCCATTCCTTGCTCCGGTCCCCCGCAGACCAGGTCGGTCATTCCCTCCGGCCTCGCCCCGGGACGCCTCCACCGCCATACTGCGGGCCAAACGGGGATAGACTATATTTTCCAGCTGGTCCTGCAAGCCTGCCTGGAGCTGATCCCGCCAGCCGCTGTTCGTTCCATTATCAAACAGCATCGTCACCATCGCCAGCAGCACAGAACCGCCGCCATAAAGAACAATATAATAAGAATCCAGCCGGAGCCAATAGGAGAGGAACGCCCCCACACCGCCGGCCAACAGGCACAGCCAGGTCCACTGCATGCACAGATTGCTCCATGCCGGCAGCGATATGCCAAATGCTTTCATTTCAAACAGCTGATTTTCCAGCCATGCGCCGCTGTCCCGCATGCCCTGATTCGCCCGATATGTATTCTCCGCTTTCTGGCGCAGCTTCTGAAGACGCTTATTCTTCGTGGTCGTCAGATTCGTAGTTTCTTTCCATAATCGTTTGTAGAGATGTTTGGTCATCGCTCTCGTCAAGATCCCGAGAATGCAGATGCCCGCAAGCACATACAGCGCCTGCCCTGTTTCCAGTAATTGCAACATAAAAACAGCTCCCCTTTCTTTCTTGGATGACACGGTCTATTATAGCGGGCCGCATCCATTTTGGAAAGTTCAGGGAGCCTAGAATCGTTCGTCAAATTCTGCTAAAAATCGATTGTGAAGTTCAAATCCGTTCTCGCACAGGCTAAGATGCCCCTTTCAAGACCGTGCATGGCAGCCGTCAGATCTTTCTTGATTCTATGCCAGCTGCCCTTCATGCAGGCCGCCCCTCATGCAGGCCGCCCCTCATGCAGGCCGCCCCTCATACGCTTCGATCAACGCCCGGGTCAGCCGGGTGCTGTGGATGATCGCCTGCCGCTCGAACTCCGGGTAATCCATGCTGGCGCTGTCGTCCGCCTTGTCAGAGATCGCCCGCACGATCAAAAACGGCACCTTATTTAAATACGCCGCCTGAGCGATCGCCGCCCCTTCCATTTCGGTACAGAATCCCTGGAAGGTCTCCGTCAGCCACTCCTTCTTCTCCTTGCTGGACACAAATTCATCCCCAGTCACCACCCGGCCCTCAAACACGCCCAGGTCCGGATTCACCCGCCTGCAGCATTCCGCAGCCAGCTTCCGCAGCCGCTCATCGGCCTCAAATGCAAACACATCCATCTGCGGGATCTGCCCCACCGGATATCCAAACATCGTCGCGTCCATATCATGCTGCAGCGCATCCGTGGAAAGCACCATATCTCCAATATTGATCTCCGCCTTCAAGGAACCGGCGATCCCAGTATTGACAATCCCGTCCACGCCGTAACGGTCCACCAGCACCTGCACGCACACCGCCGCATTAACCTTGCCGATCCCCGACTGCACCACGACCACCTCCCGGCCGTCGATCCGTCCCTTATAAAACTTCATCCCCGCCACAGAAGCGATCTCCGCCTCTGTCATCGCTTCCTTCAGCAAACGCACTTCCTCCGCCATGGCTCCGATAATCCCTAACATGAATGTATCTCCTTTACCTTGTTATTTTCTGGCATCCGTAAGGTCCCCCCTACCATTTTAATCATATATCCCCTCATGCCTAGTTCTATCATATAGCGAAATTCCATTTTGTCAATAACAGTGCACATGAGTGGCTATGGAGGATGGCGGGTCTATAGGGTGTGGAGGATCTGTTGGGTACAGCGGGTCTATGGGTATAGTGGATTTATAAGTATAGCGGATCTATAAATATAGCGGATCTATAAATATAGCGGATCTATGAGAAGGGTATGAGAAACTTATGCGAAAACAGGATATTAAGATATTAAATGGAGGCGACGCTAATTTCCGCACCGCCTCCATATCGTTCATCTTTCCTTCGCTGTATGATCAATCCTCAGCCGGTTCAAAGGCATCCTTGCCCATACCGCAGATCGGGCATACCCAATCCTCAGGAATGTCCTCAAATGCAGTGCCGGGAGCAATCCCGCCATCCGGATCGCCTACCTCCGGGTCATATACATAACCACACGGTCCGCATACGTATTTCTTCATGAATGTCACCTCCTTCAAGTCTGGTTGGGTCTAAGAGCGTAAAAGCCACTCTTAGTTTATACAACATGAGTAGGGTTCATACTCAGGGGTTGTTGTTATTCGATGTAAAGATCACGGCTAGTAATCTCTTTTGACTCTGTATTCCCATACATATCCGTGGCACTAAATTCACCATATACATGGTAATATTCTCCACGTTTTGGAACACTGACCGTGAAACTTATAGCTGTATACGATAGGTCATTATTGGGATAATCCGCTTTAACCCATTCATATTCTCTTGGACTACCTATAGAACCATTATCATCTTCTACAGATAAACTCATTGAAGCTTCACTCAATGCCACATGGCATTGCATTTCTGCAGTAACCTTCATTTTTCCTCCACCAGCATCAGAGGTGTTAATAAATATTGTAGAAATGACACTTCCCTTAGGCTGTCCAATGG